>NZ_OY761440.1:1278333-1597916 GCF_963664415.1 uncultured Desulfobacter sp.
TTTATGGCAGGGGGATTTGACGAAAAAACGTTTGATGACCGTGTTACTTTTTTCACCTCTGTCTTCCCTTCAGAATGGCAAGTTTCTGCAGATGCAGGCTATGAAGATGCTATTCACCTGAAAAATACAGACAGTATGGCAATCGGGGCGTCCATGAGCGACAACCTGAGTACAGCAAAGCAGACAACGGTGAAGACTATTTAATTAATAGGAAGTTGCTTTTTGCCAAGCAAGGTATAACAAAAGTTGAACAGATGCGCAAAAGTCTGAAATATGGCCCCAACCGGGCACGGCCACAACATGTTGTGGCCGTGCCCGGTTGGGGCCTCGCCGCATGAACGATGGTTGGGGGGCAGAAACAATCCCCAAGAGAGAAAATAAAAAATCAGGCCTTGATCCACTTAAAAATCGTTGAACAGCTATCTTTTGGACTATTTTTGAGCATACCCCGCCAGAAATCCCCCAAAACGCAAAAATTAATGATATCCGTCGGCAGGGATTTGAGAATCGGAAAAGTCGTAAACCAAATCAGGAATAAAATCAGAAATATCGGATTTCGGCGGATCATGGTTGTGTATATCCCAAAGTTCAAGATGTCGTAAAATTTTTTCGATATGGATCCGGCACTCCGGTGTTGACCCTCAGCGATAATTATACCCAGGAACAGGCTTTTTCAGCCTTGATCCGGGTCATTACCATCAGCCTCCTTATTTTGCTGGGGGCTTTCCACATTTTGCTGATGCTGAACAATTTCAGACGCAACTCCCTGCGCAAAAAGCAGGTAGATCAATTTTTGGATTCAAAGATAAAGATGGGCTAAAATAAATCACCCACCGGCTTGAAGCCGATGGGGTTACTCGCTGACTGATAACGCCGGGGGATGGCGGTTTAAAGCGCAAGGTTACTCATCATTGCTGATAAATAAACCCTTCGGGGATACGTTCCAGCATGCCGGAGCCATATAATTTTTGCTGATGTAATTTACGGAGATAAATATACCCGATATGGCAATGGCAGGTTTCATTGGGGCAGGCCGTCGCCCGGCTGATCTGTCCGAAATCAATTGAACTGATATTCCCAAGGATTTGATTGACAAAATGGCACCGTCTGATCTGTCCGGTTTCGTTTACGGAGAATACGTTCTGCCCTGTCCGGCAGAAACGGCCTTTGCTGGGATAGTAAAAAAGGTTGTTTTCAAAATAGGGGTCTATACGGATAAGCTGCTCTATGTCTTGTTTTGAATAATAATCAGGCGTTCGTTTATAGGCATTGATCCATAAATAGACTGACCGGGGCAGTTTTTTTCTTAATTGACTGATGTCGTGAAAATATTCTTTGAGCTCCACAACCCCACAACTGAAGGCGATTTTTTTGTTCAAAAGCGCCTGGTATTGTTTTTCAAATCGGCTCCGGGACATTTGTTCAGGATGCCAACTCAGCCAGAACGCTGCTGTGTCAGGATTCAGCCGGTCAAGCCAGTGGTCTGCCGTTAAAGAAAAAGAGGCATTGGTTTGGACGGCCACCTTTTTCACTTGGGTTAAACGGGAGAGGGTGACCATGGCTTCTCTGTAATGGCCATGAACCATGGCCTCGCCGTAGGGCGTGAATAAAATGTGAAAATGATGCCGGGAATCGGCAACGAAATCTATGAATCGCAAGGCCTGCCTGATCCTTTTCAAGGCACTGCCTATTCATTTTTTTGCCGGCAAAAGGGCAGTATGGACAATTGAAATTGCAACTTTTAAGGCTGCCTCTGTAAAGGATGCTGATGTCCATATCCGGCCTCAAATCGCAGGATGGGATGCCATGCGCCGGCCAATGGCTTTGGAGATAAAAAATGGACCGATGGCGTCGGAATACATGATCCCTTTTTCAGTCAGTTTAATGTGCGTTCCGCAGTCAACCAGTAGCCCCTTTTCTTTGAGCCGGTGTATCTGTACAAAGTCAGATTCGCAGTCACTGCCGAAATATTTGAAATAATCTTGCTTTTTCATCCCCCGGCATTTGAGGATGGATTTGATTAAATACCTGCGCTTGCGTTCTTTCATAGACAAAATGATGCCGTGTCCTGCCGTTTTGAAATCATTTTGATCCAGCTTGATGTAGGATTCTATCAACTGTTTTATCTGCGTTTGTCCCACGGCATAGGGCGTTGCATAATGAACAGACCGGGCATTTGTGCCCAGCCCGATCATACCGTCCTCCTGACAGCAGTATTCGTCACTGTTTTTGAGGTCATTGGGGGCGGGTTTTCGGAACATGCGCATGGAATCTTGAACATATCCGTTGCCCAGTAGAATGTCCCTGCCTGTTTGATAAAGGAGCAAGGCGTTTTCGCTGATGGACTTGCCTTTGAGCGGGGTTAAATCACGGATATACAGCGGGTATAAGAAAATTTGTTCTATATCAAATGATAAGGCTGTTTTTAAAGACTCGGCAAGGGTATCCGGGGTCTGTCCAGGAATCCCATAGATCAAATCCACGTTGGTCACAGGGAAATTGAGTTGTTTGACCATTTCAAGGCAAGAGGTGATTTGATTTGTGGTTGTCCCTCTGGCAATGGTCCGTAGTTCTGTTTGAAGAAAACTTTGCACGCCCACGCTGATGCGGCTTACATTGTATTCCTTAAACAAGGCAAGTTTTTGTTCGGATATGGTGGCAGGAAAAATTTCCACAGCCCCGGATCGGTCCTGGGAAATGCCAAACGTGTTAAAGAAAATTTCCATAACCCGGTGCAGTTGAGGAACGGACAGGTCCGGTGATTCTAAAAAAGGGGCGTGGGTAGAAGGCATTAAATAATCCGTTTGTATCCGCTATAGGTAATTTTTTATACTTCCAATTTCTTGTGGAATGTAAGGTGGAATGATCTTGACTTTTTATCTTAATTAATGGTGTTATTCAGTTGTGCTGATATCTATGTGCATCAGAATCTTTTTTATAAATATTTATAACACAAAGTTTATTAATTCACTAAATTGAAGGTGGACGAAATATGCCAAATGCCAGTGAAAAAACATTTTATAGCTATTTCAAAGAGAACATGGACGCATTAGGACTTCCTGCACCGGCAAGTTTATTTGGAACCCTTACAGCAACTGTGTCGAGTATTGGTGCAATGTCAAATTATGTAAAAACATTTGGTACTTCAGTAACGATTCGTGAAATGATCGTCGCTTTGCCGGGAGGAGCAATAGGGGCTGGCGGCGGATGCGTAGGGCTTGCTACAGCTCTTTCTGAGGTCACTTGGGCCGTTGGCGGACTGTCAGCCGCCTATTACGTAGGCGCATGTATCGGCAGCTTAGCTGTCGCAACCGGAAAATACCTTTCCGGCGGTTTATCTATCTTGGATTGTATAAACACCGCTAATGAATACGGATTTCAGACCCATTGGTTAGGAGATTTTTTAACCAGGAATCCTAACACAATCAAGCCAGGGAAAAAAATAAAGCATTTTTCAACTCCGTCCCAGTTTACTTTGGTTCCAGCCAAATAGATAGTTTAAAAGGCCATAATCTAAATCAGTTAGGATCATATCATGGGGTTTGTTTACGTCGTATTAATTTTGCTAACATTGTTTGCCGTTGGTGCGGTATGGGGATTGATAAGAATAAAAATCAATAGGCGTAAAGGCATTTATCCTCAAACCGGCAATGAAACCATTGAAGATGTGAAACGGTTAGCATTATCAGGAAATACAGATCTGGCTATAAATGTTTATCGTTCAATTTACGGTTCCAGTTTAAAAATAGCAAAACAGGAAATTGAAAAAATAAAGTCTCAAGATGTTACAACACGATAAATGGGCCGAAGGAATCATAAAATTTGCCTTTGTCTGTTCTTACATTAGAAAGCCGAAGTGTGGCAAATCAATAACGGAAATTGAGGTCTGGTCTTGCGTACCTCATATCGGATCTATGTAAGAATGTGCCCCGGCCTGAATCTGTTTAAGCTGTGTCTGTTTTATGGGATAGGGTAAATGCTGCAAAAGGGACGTCCCAAACTTTTTCATGGCATAGCCTGTGTCCGGTGTAGCCGTCTTCTCCGTAGGTTGTGCCGTGGTCGGAGCATATAATGCAAAACGGGTTTCCCCGTTGGGTCAATGCCTGAAAAAGGGGGGCAAGTTGACTGTCCACGTACCGGAGCGCCGCCGCATGGGTCTCTTTGTTGTCGTTCGTTTTGTTTTTGACATAAAAGCAGTTGGGTTGGTGAATCGCAGAGATGTTGATAAACAAAAACAACGGGCGGCCGGGCCGGTGCTTATTTTGCCGAGCAATGATGTCCAGGGCAATGCAGATCTGGTTTTGGGTTGAATCGGGATCTGTCACCCCTGTGGATTCGTCCCAGTGGCTTTCGTCAAACAGATCGGGGAAAACAGATGACAACGGTGTATTTTTATTGAAAAATCCTACACCGCCGATACAGGCGGTATGGTAGTGTTTTTGTTTCAGTGCGGTGATCAGATTGTCCCCATCAAAACAATAGGTGTTGGCCCCGGTGGTTGCACTGCCGGCAAAAGATGCTGCAAAATAGCGTTCATGGATGCCGGGTGAGGCAGGGGTGGGGAAAAATCCTGCAAAAAACGCCTGATGGGCGGCCCAGGTGAAATTGGCCGGGGAGTGCCGTTTTTCCCAGCCGTTGGGCAAAATTTCGGCCAGGCATGGTGTTCCTCCGGCCTGCAATTGTTCATGGGCAATATCATACCGTAGGGTGTCAAAGGTTATCAGCAGGATATCATCCGTCCCCACGATTTTGTTCATGTTTACATCAATCGTTGTTTTTACCTGTGTCATGGCAGTATGGATTCAAGTTGGGTGATGGATTCAATGGTAAAATCGGCAGGGCTGTTCATAACAGGCGTTCTGGATAGCAATACGGTTTTCATGCCGAGCCGCCGGGCTGGTACAATATCGGTTTTCAAATTATCGCCAATCATCATGGCCTGGTGGGGAGAACAGCCATATGCCGCTAACGCTTTTTTAAAAATGCGTAGATCGGGTTTGGCATATCCCAGTTCGCCCGAAAGAAAGCAATGCTGGAAATAGGGTCCAATCCCTGCCTTGTATATTTTTTTCCGTTGCATTTTTTGGGACCCATTGGAAACAATTGCCATGGAAAAGCGTTGGGTCAGTTTCCTGAGCATCATATTTATGGTTTGATCGGGCAAAATAGAATCTGTGAAGGTATGCATCTCTTTCAAAAACAGAGTCCTTAAGGGTCTGTCAAGCAGCTGTTGTACACATACATCCCGGCAAAAGGCAATGCGGTCGGTGTGTCCGCCGTTGTCAATCATAATGAGCCTGTCACCCAATTCCTGCATAGGCCGGCCGGGCAGGTGGCTCCTTTTTTTGAGCCACCGGCGCACCCAGTATTCAAATGCGCCGTTGCGGTCAATCAACGTGTTATCCAGATCAAACAACAGCAGCTTCATGTCGATGCTCCGGGTTGTGGCAGGCTGCAATCCAGCGTTCCACTTCAAATGTGTAACACCAGGGATTAAGTGAAGATGGCGCGATTAGTATGGGTGGACTGACGCCCTCCGGTGACCCAATGTCATAAAGTTAACGGCAAGGCTTATATCCCATGTGGTGCTCCCGTTTGTTGATCTTATGTTCCCGTTTGAATTTACGCCCGGGCCTAATGGGTTCAGTTGCCCCCATGAATAGAGCATGAAGGTCCTTAATCAATTGTACAATAATTTTATGGGGCCTTTCAAAAAGCAAAAAGAGTGGTAACTGCTCACCCCTCTAATTGCGAAGGTAAAAAAATAAAAAAAAGCTTGACAGGGTTTTTCACGATTTTTTTTAAAATTTTTGAAAGGTCCCCAAATTTGCATTTAAAGCACACTGCTATTTCTATATTCTGAAGTTTACCTTGAATGAATGACAAATGATGTCGAACTCCGAAAAAATCAATTGAGAGCATTCTTCAGGCCCCATCAATCCATGTTGACGAGACATCTTTCCGGGTGGATCAAAAAAATCACTGGATACATGTGTATTCTTCTGGAGGAACCACGCTGAAGCTGCTTCATCGAAAGCGAGGCAAGGAAGCGATGGTTGATTTGAACATCATCCCCCGCTATGGAGGAGTAATAATTCATGATTGCTGGGCGTCATATCTGTCATACGATCATTGTGGCCATGGGCTTTGTGGTTCACACCTCCTGAGAGAGTTGACCTTTCACCAACAACCGGGCTGAACGAGATCTTCGTATGGCAAAGGTGAAACAGAAAATATCAGGGTGCTTTCGACGGCAACGATATGCCCATGCTTATTGTCGGATTTCGAGTTACCTGCAAACCATGGCAAACAAAGGAGTGAATCCGCTCGTTGCCATTCAGTTGGCGTTGGTGGATGAAATCCCCTGTGCTGATTTCAACCGGGGTGAGTAGTTACCCCCCAGGAAATAAAATTGAATGCTCCGACGACGTAATTTCGGTGTAATCCCCGGAACATATTACTTTTTTCGACCGTTTTTACGAGAAGGGTTAAAATCTCAGGATCGTTTGCAGGCCGCCTTCTCCGGGCGGGCTGTAAAAGTCCAGGAAACCGTCGTAAGCCCGTCTTGTATCATATTTTTTTGTCAAAGATGTTTTTACCGTAAAGATAAATGCAGTTTAAGAATCACTTTACCGTTCAAAGCGGCTTTGCTGCCACGCCACTTGACTGAACCTGCTCGCATGCCGTACCATGATTTTGGAATCCTCCTTTGTGATGATTGACAAGTTTTTGTATGGCAATAACAACTGTGCGAGTAACGTGGATATCCATTCAGAGAATCGATTGTATAATGAAGTTAACCATAGCCCTTGTAATTAAAGATTTCGTAAAAACCGGGGGGGCAGAGAAATATGCTGTGGAAATCGCGCTTCGTATGAAAAAACGAGGACACAGAATAGATCTTTATGCCAGGAACATAGACCCATCATTAACTCACGGAATAAATGTATTTAAGATACCAAACAAGTTGAGTTTTTCATCGATTCTTTCGTTGTACTCGTTTGCAAAAGACTCTGCTTTACTGGTGAAAAAAAAACACTACGATATTATTCATTCACATGACAAGGGGTGCCCCGGACATGTTTCAACAGTTCATACCTTCTCTTTTAAAAGAGGAATCGAACATATGTCATGGTTAAAAAAGATCAATGAATTCATAATTTCCCCAAGGGCATGGCTTTATCTTTACCTGGAAGGACTTCAAATGAAATCCGACTGTCTGGCTGCCGTATCCGAAATTATCAAAACCGACATTCAAAGCTGTCACAACCGCACCCATGGAATTGATGTCATCCAGCCCGGGGTGGATATTGAAGTCTTCTGTCCAGCCAATTTAAGCTCTCGCAGGAAAACCGCCCGATCAAACGCAGGACTCAAGCACGGTGAACTTGCAGTGCTTTTCATTGGCTCAGAGTTTCGACGCAAAGGATTGGACCATCTGATTCCTGCATTGAGTTCGGATATGAAACTTTTTGTGGTGGGCCGACAAGAACGAATGGAACATTATAAAAAAATGGTGGATTTCCATGGTTTAAATAACCGTGTCATTTTTACTGGTTTGACGGATAATGTGATGGAGTACTATGCCCTATCCGATGTTGTGGTCCTTCCCTCCATTGCTGAGGCTTTTGGCATGACCGTACTTGAAGGTATGGCCTGCGGCTTGCCGGTAATCACCAGCCGGGAGGCAGGCTCTTCACATCTAATCACCACCGGAAAAAACGGGATGGTTTTTGACTCGCCAGCCCAGATTACGGGTATGTTGGAAGCGTTAAAAAATGAGGCTACCCGTAAAACAATGGGAAACCGGGCAAGGGAAACCGCTTTGCAATATACCTGGGAGCACGCAGCAGATTTATACGAAAGACTTTATTATTCACTGGCAGGATGAACCGGGCCTGGCAAGTATGGTTGGCCTAAACCATATCGCAGGGAAGGATCCACCGGACGACACCAGGTTATCCAAGGCAGTCCCCAATACCTTGTATTTAGCAGGTATCGCCGGACTTCCAGTCCGCAAGTTTATCCCACTGGCTTTCAGCAGGCGGGTGTTTCGTCAAATAAAATTTTGCATATTTATAAAATGTTCCCTCAAAATTACCAAGAGCGATGATGAATCCCGGCCAACCGTCCAAAAATCCAAGTTTTAGAATATATAGAGAGAATGCAGCCCAAAAACCGTGAGTCATTGCCTTAAACAAACCGGGGGCTTTTTTTGATTCAATTAGTTTTTCCGCCCCCAGAGTGGAATATCGGTTGGCTTTATGGATAACTTCTTCAAGATTTTTATATGGTATCTGGAAGATATGGGATTTTAAATATCCACAGGGTTTGGCACTTAAAACATCATACCGTTCATGGACCGCGTCAGGCTTGAATTTTAATACCCCTTTTCGAAACAATTGGGGCTGCCGGTAGTCCGGGTAAAAACCTGAATGACGAATCCATTTACCCAAAAAATAGTTGCGGCGGGGAACATAATAGGCATCCAGGCTGTCCGTGGCATTGATAATGGACAATATCTCTTGTTTGGCCTGTTCGGTACAACGTTCATCAGAATCCAGGCTGAAAATCCAATGATGAGAGCAGGCGGAAATGGCATCATTTCTAAGGTTTCCAAATCCGCTGAAATCAATCTGAACCACTCGGGCCCCTTTTCTCTGAGCAATCAGAGCAGTATCGTCTGTGCTGTAAGAATCAGCCACCACAATTTCATCCGCCCAGGCGACACTGTCCAAAGCATCTTTAATTTTGTCCGCTTCATTGTAGGCTAATATATATACTGAAATTTTTTTCATATGCTGTGTGTCTCCATTCACTTGAGAGTGTTAATCCTTTTCTTCAGTTGTCATCTCGAATAATTCATTTTTATTGACTCGGGTGATTCTCGGAGCGTGACCGACGCTGCCATTTGCGCCAGTGAAAAAAGCAGGCAACCCCGCATCCGGCCGCCAGGGACAGCGTCGCCCAATGCAGGTTTTGAAGTACCAGTGCTTCGTTTTTACCGAACCAGTACCCCAGACCGGTAAGCACCAGCACCCACAAGCCTGCCCCCAGAACCGTGGCAGTGCAAAAGGCGGCCAGGTTCATCCGAGCCAGGCCTGCCGGCAGTGATATATATTGACGGATCACCGGCAGCAGGCGGCCGGTGAACATGCTTACAGGCCCGTGATGGGCAAAAAATCGGTCTGCCTTTTCCAGGGATTCCGGGCTGATCAGAAGGTAGCGCCCATATTTTTCGAAAAACGGTCTGCCGAATGTCATGGCCAGCCAGTAGTTAAATACTGCTCCCACAAGACTTCCCAGGGTACCGCAAAGCACAACCATGCCCATGTTCATCTTCCCGGTGGTTGCAAGGTAGGCCGCCGGCGGGATCACCACCTCGCTGGGAAAGGGAAAGAAGGACGACTCCAGAGCCATTAGCAGGACAATGCCCGGATATCCCCACTGTCCCACGGTATCTGCAAACCAGGCAACAAACGAGTGAAACATATCAAAACCTCCTGTTTTTAAATTACAGGGCAGCAGTATCCATAGACGTTACACCCGCCTGGCTGCTGCCTTTTTTTTCTTAATGTATACTCCCCCTATTATGAAGAAAGTATGAACGAAAGAGTTTCGAATTATGTTGTTTAGGTAATTTCGGACAGGAATGAACGAACTGCTATTCTATGGAAATTAAAGTATGTGAATCCGCCGCTCAATAAGCTAACTACAAAATTCTCCGCGAATCCGTTTTTGTCGCCATGAATTAAGGGCAAGGCCTACCATTGCTAAAGCTGCAAAGGCTGCACCCGTATAGAAAGTGAAGGCTGCGCCGAAACGATTCCATAACAGCCCTGCCGCGGCACTGGTGATCAACATGGCGATGCCGCTGACCAGGTTAAAAAAGCCAAAGGCTGTACCGCGCAGATCGGGCGGGGAGGTATCGGCAACCATTATCGCAAGCAATCCCTGGGTCATCCCCATGTGAAGCCCCCAAAAAGCCACCCCAATAGTAATGCTTAACCAATGATCGCTTGTGGCCAAAACCAGATCAGCAGCAACCAGGGCTATCAGACCTAACGACAGCAATGTGCCGTGCTTCATTCGATCCGAAAGCCTGCCGAAGGGATAGGCTGATATCGAATAGACCAGGTTCATGCCGGCCATGACCAGGGGAACGTAGGCGACCGGAATTCCGCCTTGCCGTGCGCGAAGCACAAGGAATGCTTCGCTGAATCGTGCCAAGGTGAAAAGCGCTCCGATACCGACTATCCACCAATAAGTGCTGTTCAATCGTCTGAGATTGTCCCGGCGGATCGGATTGGCGTGTTTTTCCTCAACGTGCCGTTCCGGTTCATGCACGCCGAATACCAACAGGGCGACAGCGACGACGCCAGGGACAAGGGCGACCCAAAATACTGCACGGAAATCATTGGCCCATAGCAGCATCAGACTGACCGCCAGAAGGGGGCCGAGTAGTGCGCCGACTGTGTCGAGCGATTGCCGGAGACCAAATGCAGCGCCCCGAATCCCGGCAGGCGAGATGTCGGCCACCAGTGCATCCCGCGGAGCACCACGCACGCCTTTCCCCGCCCGGTCCAGGATGCGTGCCGTGAGGACGACACCTGTGGTGGGTGCGATGGCAAACAACGGCTTGGTCAACGCACCCAAAGCGTAGCCCAAGACAGCCAGCGCCTTGCGCTTGCCCAGATAGTCGCTGAGGACGCCTGAGAATACTTTAACGATGAGGGCTGTGGACTCGGCCAGGCCTTCTATCAAGCCAACGGAGAACGTGCTTGCACCCAAGGTGCCGACCAGAAGCAGAGGGAGCAGACTGTGAATCATCTCGGATGAGATGTCCATGAACATGCTCACCAGGCCGAGGGCCCAAATACTGACCGGGATACGATTAAAAGAGTTATTCATGCTCATACCTTATTCTGAACTCCCATGACGTCGTTTTGCTTTGATCAAAATCATCAGTCCGATGAACAGCAAAGGTACCACATAAGATAGTCCGCGGCCGCCATCCAACCGTAAAATCCGGATCTTTCCGGCATCACACCTATGGAACGGCGAATGACAACGGCGTTCTCAGCCGGGTCGCTCCCCAGCACACTGACGGCCGCTTTGCCTGGAACGCAGCCCCAGAAGGGAGAAAATGGTGGTAGACTTGCCGGCGCCGTTTGGCCCCAGCAGCCCATAAATTTCTCCGGGCGACAGGTGCATATCAATGCCTGTAAGAATTTCTTTGCCTTCGATAGTTAACCGAAGATTCTCTATACTGATCACGGCATAATCCTCCTATTTTATTTTCAAACCGGTAGCCGCAATGGCCGCCGCACAGGCGGACTTCCTCAATATCCCGTTGGTCAATCGGGAAGACCTTGCAGGCACCGGGACGACACACCCCATAGACAAGACATTTTCCCTGTTTTGTCAGTGCGGGGCAGGTAAAAAGCAAATTACAGCAGGTTCCGCATTGCCTGCAGTTGCCCCGGCGGATAGACAGCTGGGTTTGAACGTATTGTTTTTTGAAATGAACCAGCCGGAAACGCCGGATCTTTCCGATGCCATGAAGGACAACACGGCTGTCGGTGAAAACCCGGGCGACAGCGCCGGCCAACCGGTCAAAAGAGGCCGTCAGAACGGAAGTCCGGCCGGCCCATCTATGTATATTTAAACCAAGTGATTTCATATTTGTTCCTATTGCAATAAGCGATTATCGTTTCATATCCCGGATGCCGTCTATAAAAGTGAACAGCGGTAAAGCCTTTATGTGAAAGTACCAGGAAGTTGTTAAATCACTTTCATGTTTTGTTGTGGGGTTAAGCCTGGTGTTGATAGACCAGATCGGCCCATGGCCGTTATTGAATCCATATCTTCTCCGCTGTCAGCAGGAATACCGTCGTGACCACGGCAATGGCCACCCGGTAATAACCAAAGACTTCCAGGCCGTGCCGGGACAGGTAACGCACCATCCACTTCACGGAGACCAGAGCGGCGAAGAAGGCAACCGTCACGCCGACAATCAGCGAATAATGGTCAAAAATCTGCAGCATCATCCGGCCATGTTTCAAAACATCGTATCCGATATTCCCTGCACCATTTGTTTGAGCCGGCCAAAGTAGAGCCAAAGTACGGCCAAAATTGCCCCAACTTGAATACAAATGGTATACGCATCCAAAGCGTCCTTGACTTGCAGCCTTTGGGCTGTAGATAAATAAGGATTTCGGCTGATGCCCAAAATTTTTTCCGCCAGCAACAGATGACCGGTGGAACTGACCGGCAGATATTCGGTCACGCCTTCGACAACCCCCAAAACTATGGCCTGGGGGATTGTCATGATCTTTTGCTCAACCGCCGCAGAATTGCTTCCGGATAATCCCCCGGCATTTGCAATGGAAAAAAAGAGCGGCAGAAGCGCCATCACCGAGAGGGCGATGGCGCAGATTCGTTTATCCATGGGCATGACCGTCCTTTATCTGTGACGGTGTAGGATTCAATGTATCAATGACTGTAAGCAATGAATGAAGAGATTCCTGACAGGCAACGCTATCCTGATGAAATGCCCGAAGCTGCCTTAGAACGGTATCAATTGAATCATCTACCTCCGCCCACTTTTCTTTGTTCATGCGCTTGAGTGCGCCGGCCGTATTGTCCCAGGCGGTCTCCAGATCTCTTACCTTTGTTTTTGCGGCGGACAGGTTTCCTGAATCAACGAGTTCAAGGGTCGCCACGGTTATCGTTTTGAAAGGCGATAAGTCCCCCAAGGGACGAAGATCTGATGCCGGAGTTTGTCCCAGGGCTTGTGTTGCTTCGGCTGTGGTAGAAATTTGGAGCCCGGCACGGCGCCAGTGGTATCCGCCCCAGAAAATAAAAACCAGCATGCTCAAAACCACCACAACCTGGGCGAACACGGTTCTCGGGGAGGAAGTGACTTTCTTGTCGCCGTCATCACTTTTGGCAATCATATCCCGTTTGGTAATTGTCAGAAAGATAACGGTAAACAGTATGGCTGAAAGAAAGATCGCGCTTGTCAGTGTCGGACCTAAATTAAGCCCGCCGTTGGCCGTCGATTGAGACATGTAATCGCCAAGACATGCGCCCAGCGGTCTGGTCATAATGTAAATAATCCAGAAGGAGAGGATTGAATCAAGTCCTGACTTCCAGGCGACTGAAATGACAAAAACCAGGCAGCAGACAAGGATGCCGGTAACCAGGTATCCCAAACCAAGCCCTTCGGCCATAAGATCGCCTGCAGCGGTTCCTAAGGCAAATGTAAAAAGGATGGCAATCCAGTAGAACGACTCTCTTCGTGCCGTGAAAATCGAATGAATGGAAAGTGTCTTTTCGAACCCATACCAGACCGCAAAGGTTACAGCCAAAGCCGCACTGAAAAAAAGAGTGCTTGTTTCAAGCGGGACCTGCAGTGCATCGGTAAGAAGGTCGGTGACCAAGGTCCCGAAAATACTGATGAGCACAACCGTCAGCCAGTATATGCCGGGGACGTATTTAGGCGCCCGGTATTGGAAAACAAGAACGATTGCGAGCAATACGCCCATGACGGCAGAGGTTCCGCCAAGACCAAACCCGAGACCCATATTAAGAAAATCAGCAGCTGTTTCTCCAACTGTCGTACAAAGCACTTTGATGACCCAGAAGTAAATGGTTACCTCCGGAACTTTACTCAGCAATTGTCCTAATTGCTTTTTTTCAAGGGAATTCATTACCACTCCTTTAAATCTATTCATTCTATTATGTGCAACAATGTGCAGGCCGGGGAACAATTCCCGTTTACAGTGAACTTGCTGGTGAATATACCGTACGGGAGTTTACTGGAACATTCGCTAAAGTTTACTTTTTGGTAAACTTCAGAAATAATGCCGCGAAGATGGGGAAGTCGGCAGAAAAAAGGTGAAGGTGGCACCTTGGTCTGAACTCGCCACCGTAATATCACCGCCATGGGCATGAATGATGGCCATGGCCAGGCTGAGTCCCAACCCGTTTCCTGAAGTCGACCGGCTTTTGTCGCCGCGGAAAAAACGCTCGAAAATATGAGGGAGGTCGCTTTCGCTGATGCCTATGCCTGTGTCGGAGATTGAGACCCTCACATCCCCGGCGTCACTCTTGATTGTCACGGCTATGATGCCGCCATGGGGCGTATATTTGACGGCATTATCCAGGATGTTCGATACCACACGTTGAAGCCTGCGCCGGTCACCGCTGACCTTCACCGCCATAGCAGGTTTATTCAGGCGGACATCAATGCGCTTATCCTCGGCTACGGGCATAAAGAGGTCAACCGCGTCTTCCACAAGTTCAATAAGATCCAAAGAAACCGGATCAAAATCGAAATTACCTGAGTCTGTCTTTGCGATTTCGAGCATGGTGCCGATAATCTCAATGAGATCGTCGCATCCGTCAATGACCGAAGCCATTGTTTCTTTATACTCGATTAGATTACCGTCTCCCTTGAGTGTTGTTTCAGCCATTCCCCGGATCCGGGTGATGGGGGTACGCAATTCGTGGGCAACATTGTCGGTGACCTGGCGAACCTCGCTAAAAAGAATTTCAATCCGTTCGAGCATAGCATTGAACGCCCGGGCCAAGGCGGTTATCTCTTCTCCCTCATCACCCAGCGGCACCCTTCCGGCCAGATCGCTTCTTCCGATACCCGTTGCCGTATCCGTGATCCTTTGCACGCCTGCCATGGCCTTCCGGGCCAGCAAAAAACTGAAAAGGCCGCCGAGACTGCCCATGACCATGAGAGCAACGCCGAATGTTTCTCGATATTTTTCCAGAATGAGTTCCTCGCTGTAAAGGGTCCTGCCGACTTGAAGCACTTCTCCGCCACCGATCGGCATGGAGATCATTCTGATTTGAAAATCCCGTTCATCCTCTTCACCCTTTCGGCCATGCTCCTTTTCCTGCTTTCTTAGGTGCGGGTGGAACGTATAATACACCGACCGGGTTCCCTGGGCCGCAGGTTCGCTGGGGATAGATAAACCACTCTCCCGTAATTTACTCAAATCAGAGGATGCCAGGGGCGTTCCATCGGACGAAAGCAATCGAAAAAATACACGGCCCGAGCCTTGGGACTCCGCCTCGCGCTCGAACTCATACTGAAGCGCCGCAATGCCCTGTTGCCGATAAATTGCAGCAGATTCTTCTGAAGTAGTCAGGAGAGCCTTGTCCATCTGTTTCTGAAGGCGCAGGGCCAGGGACGCATAAACGACGAGGAACACCGCAACGGAAAGGGTGGTGAACACTCCAAGATTCAAGAAGGTCAATCGAAAGGTGGTCGTTTGAAAAAATCGGATGCAAACCGAGGCTGACAGCCAAGGTTGCATAAATTTATACGCATCAGCCAATATGCGTCGAATGCTCTGCCAACGCATCTTTGCCATGTGGCGGAGTCTCGGAAGAAAATCACTCATCCCTTTCTTCCAGACTATATCCGACGCCCCGGACCGTGTGAATGAGTTTTTTTGCGAATGGACGGTCAACCTTGTCCCGCAGCCGGCATACCCGCGCTTCCACAACGGAAGTCCGGGGATCGAAGTTATAATCCCAAACGTGCTCCATGATCATCGTCTTCGATACCACTTTCCCTTGGTTCCTCATCAAATACTCAAGCAATGCAAACTCCTTGGGCTGCAAATCTATGTATACACCTTTCCGAAAGACCTTTCGCCTTGCCAGATCCATTTCGAGGTCGCCGACGGTGAGAGATGTCGGGTCATCCTCACGGGTGGCCCTTCTGATGAGTGCCTGGATGCGCACGACCAGCTCCGAAAAAGCGAAAGGCTTTACCAGATAGTCGTCACCACCCGCCTGCAATCCTTTGATACGGTCATCCACCGATCCCCTGGCACTTAAAACGATAACAGGGGTATGAACCCTGTTACGGCGCATCTCATCAATCAACGCAAGCCCATCCAGTTTGGGGAGCATAATATCAATCACTGCGGCATCATAGGGCTCTGTCAATAAAAAATGCAGTCCGTCTTCGCCATTGGATGCGAGGTCCACGGCGAAGCCTTCTTGTCTCAGACCTTTTGAGATAAAGTGGGCGGTCTGTCCGTCATCTTCAACTATTAATATCCTCAATAGTCATCTCCTTGAAAGATTCCTAAATGTCGACTTTGACCTTGGCCAATCCGGTTGGTCTGTTCAAGACATTCGTGAGTGGCTTCGCCATTTGCGCCAGTAAAAAAACACAAGGCCACCGCAGGCGACAACCAAAAACAGGGTAACCCTGCTCAGGTTTTGCAGCACAAGCTGCTCGTTACGGCCGAACCAGTACCCCAAACCGGCCAGAACCGACACCCACAGCCCTGCCCCCAGAACCGTGGCCGCAAGATATGCTGCCGGCGGGATTACTACCTCACTGGGAAACGGGAAGAAAGAGGATTCCAAAGCAATAAGCATCACGATGCCAGGATCTCCCGACTGTCCAACGGTATTTGCAAGCCAGGCGACAAATTGGTGAAACATCGTAAACTCCTTTGATTTTTTAGATTACAGCGGCAGCGGTATCACCAGTCTATGCCTCACGCTCGCCTGGCGGCTGCCGTTTTTATCAATATACTCTCACCATTATGAAGAAAGTATGAACAAAAAGAGGCCGAATTTTGCCGGTTTGTATAGAGAGGTTTTTCGAATTCGGGAAGGGCTAAGCCCAAAACCAAGGTACATAACCCACCACAGGATTGATCATCTCGTTTCTAAATTTTAATTTTTCCTGCAAATCTTCACGAAATCTTCATTTTAATGGTCTATTTTATACAGCACGGTAAGCTATCTGGGTCGTGCCGTAACAAAAGTAAGCACTCCAACCCTGCAATAAAGCGTTTAGCCGATCTCTAACTTCTGGCCACGCGCCCTTTTCGCCTGGTCTTAATATCGCCCTCACCTTCTGTTTCAACCGTTTTACGCTTTTCCTTGATGGGCTGGCTGCCATATACCTTTTACCTGTTTTCCGAAACCAAGTCTGACCAAAAGTGTAACCGAGAAAGTCAAAATTCTCGTTCCAGACATCCACGACGACGGTTTTATCCTGATTTAGCTTTAAGCCGAGTCGCTCCATCACTGCACTTGTCAGTTCCAGAGCCTGAGCTGCCTTACCTCGACTCAGGATCACAAAATCATCGGCATAGGAGACAATCCGAGCACGGAAAGTCTCATTACACTCTTTGATCCGCCAGTATTTCAGGAATCGATTCATGTATACGTTTGCCAATAAAGGGCTAATAACACCACCTTGCGGTGTCCCTTTCTTATTCTGACGGCCACCGCTCATTCGCCCCCGACCATCTTTATCCCGCTCTTCAACCGGTACCCTGAGCCAGAGCTTGATGAGCCTGAGTACATTACGATCCACGATCCTACGACTCACACATTTTATCAATTCACTGTGTGGGATCGTATCCAATAACCCTTTTAAATCCACATAAAATCTTGACATTTTAACGATGGCGATCGGCAGCCAAACGGCTTCCGGTTTAGGAAACACCGTCCGCAGGATACTCAGGCATCATCGAAGAACCGGTAGCCCGCCCCGTAAACAGAGATAATGACATTTTTTTTCGGATGCACAGAGGCGATTTTCTTTCTTAAATTCTTAATATGAGTATCAATGCTCCTGTTGTATCCTTCAAACCGGTATCCCTGAACTTTCTCCATGAGCTTCTGCCGGGATACAATATGCCCAGGCCTGGACATCAAGATTTTGATGATCCCGTATTCAATGGGCGTCAGGGGCAGGTCCCGGCCATTGACGGTGAGCATCCGGCGAGGGTGATCCAGACTGAACGGCCCTGTTTCAACAGGTGATGATGCAGAATGGGCATGGAAAAACGTTGGCGGACCTGTTTGCAAACCTCGATACCGTCCATGCCGGGAAGCATGATATCCAGTATGATCAAAGCCGGTTCTTCTTTTTCTATATATTCGAGAACCTGGTCTCCCCGGCTGACCACGGCAACAATGAAACCGCCGGCCTGTAAATAATCTGCAATAAGGGCGGCAATCTTTTTTTCATCTTCGACGATCAGGATCAATGGTGTGTCTGTCATTTTTTCTCCAATGGAATATTCAAGCGGATTACAAGACCGCCTGCCGGGGAAAGATTGGCTGAAATCTGCCATGCAATTTTATGACAATGTTAATGGCTTTTCAAGGCGTCAGAACAAACCCAGGGAACTGCCTGACGAGGGGATGAATCGTGCGAGGGGGCAAAAAGAGCAGGTTCAAAGCCTGTGTCAATGGGAAAACGAGCCCCCCAGTGCTGAAACACCGGGGGGAAAGCTGTGTCTGGTGTAAACAATAGCCCCGGGGAGAAATCGACTGTAATTTCACACAATTTCTACACAATCCCTTCGGCCTGGGACTTCGGGGTGGATCATCCCCCGAAATTTAAAACAAAAAGCGCCAAATCTTTTTCATCCACCGTTTCATCACTGTTCACATCGGCGTTGGGTAAAAAGCCTTCAGCATAACTTTGACAAAACGATACCAGGTCTTCCCCATCAACATCGCTGTCGGCGTCTATATCGGTCAGGCTGATCAGAGTAAAGGTGGTGGTTTCTTCATCATCGGCATCTGATTCGCTCACAATGGTTTCTTCCCGGTCTTCATTGGTCAGGCTGTATGCAACCGAGCCCAAACTGCTATAAAAGAGACTTATTCCGCCATTGGAAATGGTCAGGGTATATTCCCCGGACGGCAATGAAAAGGATTCACTGACTTCCAACACCTGGGGATCTCCGGGTCTGTGTCCCAATGAATAGGGGCCTCCTGAGTACAGGGTTTCCTGTTCATCATTTTCCAGGGCCCAGGTGATTTGGGCACCGCGACTGCTCATTGTCAGGTCAAGAGCAAGATCCTGGCATTGTTCATGGACGTTAATATAGTCGTTCTTTGTTATGGTGGTTTCGGAAGTGCCGTTATCATAAATCACAGTAAGTGAAACCGAGTAAGTGCCTGGTACATCAAACTGCACAACCGGGCGCCGGGAGCTTGATGTACCGTCGAGATAGGTAACGGTGTCAGGGGTAAATGCCCATTCCCGTGAAAGAGGCTCCCCGTCTGAGTCGTCTGTAAAGATGGTGGAATTGTCTTCATAAAAACAAAGGGTTGTTGAGGCTGCGCTGAAATTCGGCCCAAGGGAATCGATGGCTGCCTGCAAATCAATCCGGGGTTTAGTGATGTTCGATTTTTCGTCGGTTATCTCTACGCCGGTTCCGGTCATGAGAGTCCTGAGTTTATCGGGGTCCGAGAATCCACCTAAAGTTGTATTAGCGGCACTGAGTAGAACCGCTGCGGCACCGGCGGCATAGGGACAGGCAGCAGAAGTCCCGCCAAAGGATGAATAATAATTGTCGGATGAGTAACCGGATGAGCCTGTGATATCAGTGGTGTAGCTGTTATTGGAAGGGGCAAGCAGATCCAGGATTGAGGCGGAGTTGGAATAGGAGGTAACCATGTCTGCATCTGTGTCATCGGAAACAGCCTTATAACCCCAGAAACATGAATAGCTGGTGTCTGCCGTTACGCAGGAGTATTCATCAACACAAAAGGCAAGCTCATCCAGGTCCGCATCATAAACAGCCCCCACGGAGACCACACTGGAAATACATGCCGGCCAGGCAATGGCACTGCAGTAACCATCGTTGCCGGATGATGCAAAAATGGTGATCCCTGAATCGTTTGCGGTTTCCGCGGCCCTTGTCATTGCGGTGGAGACGCTGTCACAGGCGATGGAGTACGATCCTCCCCCAAAGCTGGTGCTGATAATCATGATGGGATAATCTTCGTTGTCAGCCTGGTGCTCGATGCACCATTCCCAGGCAGCTATCATGTCGTCGGTCCCGCATAAATCTGAACTGTCTGTGGTCATTTTAACGGCATACAGTTTGGCATCCGGGGCCACACCGCCGATATAATCTCCGGTAGCGCCAATATCTCCTGCAGCAATTCCGGCACAGCACGTGCCATGACCGGTATAATCCATGGGGTCGTCATCGTCATTTCCAATATCATATCCATCGATAACCTTATCGTTGGGGAAATCTTGGCTGCCGCCAAGCATGGGATGGGTGTAATCAATGCCGGTGTCGCATATGGCTATACCGACACCGGCTCCGCCGTAAGTTTGCCTTGCCTGTGTTGCATTGATCAGGGGGATGGCCTGGGCGCCGTGGGGATAGATGGTCATGATCTCCTCAATAGAGACGACGTCCGGATCATCCGTTAATTGGGAAAGCCCTTTCAAGGTAACTTCTGCCGTTATCCCGTAGTTGAATTTGAATCGGCTGGTGGTTTGAACCTCATTTAAATCCATCCTGGATAACACTTCTTGTTGCAATTGGTTTACCGATTGTCTGGCTTCTTTTCTGCCGTTCCTGGTTTTCATCCGATTTTTGTGTGTTTTTTCATCCGGGATTTTAAAGTTGACAATAACCTTCGACGTTGTTTTTTGATCAATAAAATCTTTTAAGATGGATTCGGAAGAGGTGATTTTTGGATCTGAAAAAAGGGCCTTTGCCTTTTGAGCTTTGTTTTTGCCAAAGACCTTGTTCCAGTCCACAGTCTCTATGGTGTTCGTTTCAAGGTCACTTTGGTCGGTCGAATGGTTTTGAACATTCGATTTTGCATAACCCCTGCCTGAAAAAGGCTGGATTAACAGAACTGCAATTATCAGCAAACATGTTCGGGTAAATATTTCGGGTAATTGTGTCATGGATTCTACCTTTTATTTTAATTTTTTTTGTTGCCCGGATAGTTATATTACGAAAAGGTGCTAATTTAGAAAGCAAATGTCATATAATAAAAAGATCTTCCATTATTTTACCCCCTTTCTAAAAGTTGATGAAAATTTTGTAACCAGTCCGTAACCGGTTGAAAATTTTGTAATTAAATATTAAGAAGGCGTGTCCGAAACAGGCAGACAGTCGTTTCTATATAACGGCCACGGGCCGTCCTTGGTCTATCTACACCCAGGCCTCGGCCCACAACAAAGCTTGAAAGATCTAAGTAACTGACCCAGACTTTCTTATAAAACTTCGCATTAAAGCGTATACAAAATTTTCAGGTTTTCGTTCAGGCATTATTTAGCATTATCCACTTTCCAACTTAAAAAAAATAAAACGGCGATGCCTAAAATTGGCCAAATCGGAAAAATTTCTTTGATCAAAATCATCCAAATTCGCCATTTTTTTCGTCTGTATGGCCTCTCCTGCTTTTCCATAACTATTTGATATTACATATTTTTATATGTCATTTTCCCATCCATTTTTTATCTGGTATGAGGCTTGCTAAATTCATAGGTAACCTATGAAAAAGGAGAGGAGACATGAGATGCTGAAAATTTAAAATTCAGGAAAAAAAACTAATAACAACAGAAAAGGAGACATAAAAATTCAGGAATTTTTCAACCAAAAGGAACATGGGAGCAATAATCTGCCGGGCGCAAATGGCGCATAGTAATACTCATAGGTTATCGGCAAATAAATTTTATCAAAAAATTTAGGAGGTACGTATGAAAAGAAGAACGAATCAATCAACAAATTTTTTTACTTCTTATGTTATCGGGGCAGCAGCATTATTTTCAGTGTTACTTTTGACGATCGCCATTAATCCTGTCATGGCCGGCGACGCCAAGACCTACCCGGGATCAATGGGCGTTAAATACAGTGGCGGAAATCCAAGTTACAACGCTAGTATGATGGGAAATCCAAACACTTCATATATGTATGTGGATCTTCCTGCCATAAATGATTCAATGTCAGAAAGCGTAAAAAACGCTTGGGTTGGCGTGCTGGATCGTCACTATGACCAAGATGTCCGTTGCTCATTTAACTCAGTCTATTGGAATAACACCAACGATACTATTTATGGTTGGTGGGGTGGAAACAAATATAGCAACGGGAGCAGTAACGACAGACAGGTGTTGTCCTGGGGAAGGGTTGGCGGCGCAGGTGAAACCGTGCATCATTATTTCAGCTGCCGTGTTCCAGCAAACTACAATGGGAATCGGTCTTATATTATTTCTTACCACGTCAATGAAGATTAACTCGTAGCAGGCTTGTTCGAGTTTATTTACACACCCTGGGCAAGGCCGGTTGTTGAACGCCGGCTTTGCCCGACCAACGATGTATGGAGGAATTATGCTTAAAAAACATATTAAACGTGTTCAGGTTATCTCTGTAGCCGTCGTTGCGGCCTTAATTCTGGGATACGTTATGCTGCAAACAAATTCACCTGAAAAAAATAATATAGTTAAAGCAGCACCGCAGTCCCCTTTGTTGAGGGCAAATGAAGCCGGCTTAACTCAATCCGATTTGGATAATGTATCAGGTGAAATTAATGAAGAGCTTGCCTTGCTGCGAAAGTATCTGGGTGCATTAAGGGCAAACCAGCAGGCGTTGAGAACGGATATTGAAAATTTTCAAGCCACCTCGACGGCAAATAACATTCAGGATGATCAAAATGTTAAAAACGATGATGAGACCCAGTTATCCACAACATCGCCAAGCCCTGTTGAACAAAAGGTGCAAGAACAAGAGACCATGTTGGAACAGGCTTTTTACGCGCAAGAGCCTGACCCGGAGTGGGCTGGTGAAACCCTCGACAAGTTGTATGCCAGTTTTGAAAGTGGAGACATGCAAGGCATTCATTTGGTGGACGCTTCGTGTGCGTCTACATTGTGTCAAATGGACCTTGCCATTGATCAAGATGCTTCAATGGAGGAAAGTTTACAGCATCTCGCACACCATCGGTCATGGGACGGGGCTACATTTGTTGCCGCGAATAAAAGCGGTCAAATTAAAATATATTTTGCCAGAGACGGACACGATCTTCCCAATCCCGACACAGACGAACCGACATATCCATAGGAGTCAGGTGCAGGCCCGGCATTACTCATTTTCCTAGTGGTTATCAGCCGAATACATGATTTATATGAAAGTACCAACAAGTTGCTGAGTTCCTTTCATGTTTTGTTGTGGGCCGGCCTGGGGGCTGATAGACCAAGTCGGCCCATGGCCGTTATTCTGATTATCGATTTTGGACAGATATAAAGAAGTTAACAAAAACAGCAATCTTGTGTATAGTTGCAGAGTCTTTTATTCTCAAAATTCAGGAGACCTAGGACATGTTAAATCGCCTCAGGAATCACGTATAGCAGAACAACCACAGGCTTCCAGCCGGTGGTTGTTCAGTCATTTTTTGAGAAATTTGATGGGAGGGGAAACCGACAGACGAAAATTAAGAGGTCAAACTCTTTTTGAAAAATTTATCGATAAAATTCAAACTGTTTTTATCCTACGCGGTCATATTCATGATCATATTGTCGTTGGGTTTTTCACTGCTTTTTTTCCAGGTGCGCAGTGCCCTTGAGCAAAAAATCAAAGAAGAGTTGAACCAGTCCAACCAGACGATTACCGATATGATAGAAACCACGGCAACAGTTTCAATCAGAAATCATTTAAAGGCCATTGCGGAAAAAAACAGAGAAATTGTATCCTATTTTTATCAAAAATTTCTTGATGGAGAAATTTCGGAATCCGAGGCCAAACACAATGCTGTCCAGGTGTTGTTAAGTCAAACCGTCGGGGATACCGGATATCTTTACTGCATCGACAGCAAAGGGATTGCCGTTGTGCACCCCCAAAAAGGGGTGTTGGGCCATAATTTTTCTTTTCGTAAATTTATCCAGAAACAGATATCGGAAAAAGAAGGGTATCTGGAATATGAATGGAAAAATCCGGGAGAAACCCTGGAACGTCCCAAAGCCCTTTACATGAGTTACTTTGAAGCCTGGGACTGGATCATTTCCGCATCGTCCTATAAATCCGAATTCCTATGGCTCATCGATATTGAAGATTTCAAAGATAGAATTTTGAATCTCTCCTTTGGTAAGACCGGATATTCTTTTATCCTGAATTCAAAAGGGGATGCCGTGATCCATCCCGAAGTGACCGGTAATGTTTTGGCTTTGAAGGATGCCAACGGATTTTCCTTTGTTAGAGAAATGATGCGGTTAAAAAAAGGATACCTGACATACTGGTGGAAAAATCCTTCCGAACCATATCCCCGAGAAAAATTTGTAGCGTTTGACTATATACCGGCATTTGACTGGCTTATTGTTTCATCCTCTTATACCAGGGAAGTGTTTTCCTCGTTGAATGACATACAGAAAACATTTCTTGTGATATTAATTCTGGTGGTTTTAATCACGGGAGGGATTACTTTAATCGTAAGCACGACTATTACAAATCCTTTGCTTAAATTTATCCGTCAGCTTGAAAAAATGGCGCCGGATGACTGGTCATCACGGCTGGCAGATGAAGGAAATGATGAAATTGGCAAACTTTCAGCAAGCTTTAACCGGTTTATGGACCGGATAGGTGCCTATCGCAAAGAGCTGATCTCAGAGATCAAGGTCCGCAAAAAAGCGGAAAATGATCTTCAGCATTTAAAAAACTATCTATCCGATATCATTGATTCAATGCCGTCAATCCTGATTGGGGTGGACAATCACGGCATCATCACCCAATGGAATAAAAAAGCCCAGCAGGCCACCGGAATTTCTTCTGAATCAGCCACAGGGCGTCTTGTTCATGATGTTTTTCCCCAAATGTCAAATCGGATGGAACTGATCCGGCAGGCGATCTCAGAGCAGCGGGTCACTTCGGAGTCACGGCATACCAGGACACAAAACAATCAAACGTTTTTTGAAGATGTTACCGTATATCCATTGCGAGCCACAGGGGTGAAAGGGTGTGTGATCAGAATTGATGATGTTACCCAACAGGTGCGCATGGAAGAGATGATGATTCAGTCCGAGAAAATGATGTCCGTAGGCGGCCTTGCCGCAGGTATGGCCCATGAAATAAACAATCCCCTGGCAGGCATGGTCCAGAATGTGATTGTTATGCAATCAAGGCTGGAAAACCCCGACATGCCGGCAAATCAGCGTGCCGCCAAGGAACTTGGCATCTCCACAACAGATATCAAACATTTCATGGAAAAAAGAGGGATTCTCCGTATACTTGAAGCCATTCATTCATCCGGGTTACGTGCTGCAGAAATTGTTAACAGTATGCTCAGCTTTGCAAGACAATCCGATGCCGATGTCTCTTTCCATTACCCGGATCAGCTTATAGATCAAATCCTTGAACTGGTTGCAACGGATTATGACCTGAAAAAACAATACGATTTTAAATCCATTAAAATTATAAAAGAATATGCTGACAACCTGCCGATGCTGCCTTGCGAAAGTGCTAAAATTCAACAGGTAATGTTGAACATTCTACGTAATGGTGCACAGGCGATGCAGGAGGCCAATACGGCATCTCCAATGTTTACTATCAGAATCTATGCTGAAACAGCCTCTCAAATGATATGCATAGAAATAGAAGATAACGGCCCCGGCATGGATGAAGAAACTCGCTTAAAGGCCTTTGACCCGTTTTTTACAACAAAACCGGTTGGGATTGGAACCGGATTGGGTCTGTCTGTGTCGTATTTTATCATCACTGAAAATCATAACGGAACAATGGATGTTATTTCCGAACCGGGTAAAGGAACAAATTTTATTATTCAACTTCCGATTCAGAGAAATTGAATTTTTGAATTATTCCTGATAAGTATAATGGCCTAAATTTTTAAGGGGATACACAATGCATTACGAAGGTACGGTTATCAGGCCTCCCAGCGAGGCGAACAGTATACTGCTCCAGGTCACATTGGGCTGCTCCCATAATAAATGTACCTTTTGCGGGACCTATCGTGGAAAACGGTTCGACATCAAAAAAGATGATGTGATCTTTGAAGACATCGAATTTGCAAGCAAGCACTGCCGTCGGCAGAATCGTTTGTTTTTGTGTGACGGGGATGCCCTGATTATTCCCATGAGACGCCTGGTCCCCATCCTTGAAAGAATCCGGGACCGGCTGCCTTGGGTGGAGCGGGTCGGCGTTTATGCCAACACCAAAAGTATCAAGATGAAAACCGATGAAGAGTTGGCCCTGCTGCATAAACTTGGACTCAAGATTGCCTACATGGGTCTTGAATCCGGTGATGATAAGGTCCTTGAGGCCATCCGCAAGGGTGCGGACGCGGATAAAATGGTCACCATGGGAAAAAAGTTGAAAAAGGCGGGCATCAAAGTCTCGGTGACGGTATTGCTTGGACTTGGCGGCCGCAAAGGCTCCTTAAACCATGCCCGGGAAACCGGCAGGGTGCTTACGGCCATGGACCCTGATTTTGTCGGTGCATTAAGCCTGATGCTTATCCCCGGCACAGCACTGCATGACCAGTATGAAAAAGGCGACTTTCAGCTGCTTGGGCCCGAGGAGATGCTCACCGAGCTTGGGGCCATGATTGCCGCAACCAACCTGACAGACGGCCTTTTTCATGCCAACCATGCATCCAATTATTTACCCATACGGGCACATCTACCCCGGGACAAAGAAAAAACCCTTGAACTTATATCCCAGGCCCTGGACGGCAAAGTGCCGTTGAAACCTGAATATATGAGAGCGTTATAGCAGCCACGGGCTGACCTGGGCTATCGACATTCAGGCTCAGCCCATAACGAAACTTGAAAGATCTGTGTGCGTTGCACAGACTTTCTTATAAAATTTTTAAACCTTTTACAGGAGAGATATCCATGGCTGATGCCGAAAACAACAACCAAGACCAGCTTACCGTCAACACCATCCGTGCCCTGTGCATGGACATGGTCCAGAAGGCCAACTCCGGGCATCCCGGAGCACCTATGGGGCTGGCACCTGCCGCTTATGTGATTTTCAAACACTTTTTAAAACAAAATCCGGCCAATCCGTCCTGGGTGGACCGGGACCGTTTTGTTTTGTCCGGCGGACATGCATCTTCTTTGTTGTACTCTCTTTTATATCTGTTTGGCTATGGGTTGACCCTGGATGATTTGAAAAATTTCAGACAGTGGGGATCCAAGACTCCTGGGCATCCCGAGTATGGTGATACCGCAGGCGTGGAAACCACCACCGGCCCCTTGGGACAGGGCGTAGCCAATGCCGTGGGCATGGCCATTGCCGAACGTCATATGGCGGACCGGTTCAACAAGGATGACCAATGCGTAATTGATCATTACACCTATGCCATCTGCGGCGACGGGGATCTCATGGAAGGGGTGGCGCTTGAAGCCGTTTCCCTGGCTGGCCATCTGGGGCTTGGACGCTTGATCCTCATCTATGATGACAATGAAATCACCATCGAAGGCAAAACCAGCATCACATTCACCGAAAATACCCGTGCGAAATTCGATGCCATGAACTGGCATGTGGTTGAGGTGGCGGACGGCAATGACCTTAATGCCATTGAAAAAGCGATCCAGTCCGCTAAGGATGCCGTTTCTAGGCCCTCGTTGATAAAAGTCAGTACGCACATCGCCTACGGCAGCCCCAGCAAACAGGATTCACCGGATGCCCACGGCTCCCCCCTGGGTGAAGAAGAGATTAAAGTGGTGAAAAAATTCTACGGCCTGCCCGAAGATAAGGATTTTTATGTGCCTGATGACGTGCTGGAAAATACGCGCAAGGCACTGGCATATGGGGAGCAGTATGAGAAAACCTGGCAGGAGGAGTTCACAACATTTAAGAACCTGTACCCCGAAGACGCCAATCTGTTTGTGGATGCCATCACAGGATTTTTAACTAAAGGATGGGATAAGGATATTCCTGTGTTCAAGTCCGAGGACGGACCTGTGGCCACCCGGGCGGCGTCCGGCCAGGTGCTCAACAGCATCGCACCGAATCTGCCGGCTTTGATGGGCGGATCTGCCGACCTTGCACCGTCCAACAAAACCTACATGACCTGTGCCGAGGAGTTCCAGAAAGAAGCATGGTCCGGCAGAAACATTCGCTTTGGTGTCCGGGAACACGCCATGGGCGCCATCATGAGCGGCATGTACCTGCACGGCGGGGTCCGGCCTTTTGGCGGTACCTTCCTGGTTTTTGCCGATTACATGCGGCCGGCCATCCGGGTGGCATCCCTGATGCGTCTGCCCATCATCTATGTGTTTACCCATGACTCCGTGGCTGTGGGCGAAGACGGCCCCACTCATCAGCCGGTGGAGCATGTGGCAGCCTTGCGGGCTATCCCGGGCCTGACCGTAATCCGTCCGGCGGATGCCAATGAAACGGCCCTGGCCTGGAAAAAGGCTTTAGGCACCCTGAACAGCCCCACGGCACTGATTCTTTCCCGGCAGAAACTGCCCACCCTGGATCTGTCCAACTCAGACGGAGATATGATATGGGGTGGATATACGGTAAGAAGCGCGGGCAAAACCCCTGATATGCTGATCATTGCAACGGGTTCGGAGGTTCACATCAGCGTGGCCGCTGCAGATATTTTGGAAAAAGAGCACAACATTAAAGCATCTGTTGTCTCTCTGCTCTCCTGGGAACTGTTTGAAAAGGCGCCTGAGGCATATAAAGAGAGAATTTTCCCTGCCGCTGTTACCAAACGGCTGACCGTCGAAGCCGGTATTTCCATGGGGTGGGAAAAGTATGCTGGCACCCAGGGCAAAAGCATCAGTATTGAACGGTTTGGTGCATCTGCCCCTGGTGGTACGGTACTCAAAGAGTTTGGTTTTTCCGTGGAAAACATCGTAAAAACCGCCTTAGAAATGTAAATCAATGTTTGAACGAAAAGTCACCCACCTGCGGCGTTGCAGAAAAATTTGCAATCCTCACAACCGCTATGTTGCTCCGGTTACAAATTTTTCTGCGCCTTGCATCTGGGCAACTTTTCGTCCAAACTCGGGGATCGTATAGGTATCAGCAAAAGCGAATCAGGGGGGATTAAATAGACAGATGCAGTTTTCAATTAAAACCGGGGCCAGGACTCAGATGATGGACATTACCGCCCAGGTCCGGGACATTGTCCGGCAGTCCGGCATAAGTAACGGCCTTGTGCATGTGTTTTCCATGCACACCACAGGGGCTGTGACC
The DNA here is from genome assembly GCF_963664415.1 of uncultured Desulfobacter sp. Taxonomy (NCBI): domain Bacteria; kingdom Pseudomonadati; phylum Thermodesulfobacteriota; class Desulfobacteria; order Desulfobacterales; family Desulfobacteraceae; genus Desulfobacter; species uncultured Desulfobacter sp. Next base: position 1,307,322 of record NZ_OY761440.1, read on the forward strand.
ATTAATGAAAATGCGGATCCGGCGGTACCTGTGGATATTTTATCCTGCATCAACAAGGTGATTCCCTTTGATGACAACTTTACACATATGGAAGGCAATTCAGCGGCCCATATAAAGGTCAGCCTGTTCGGCCCATCTGAAACCGTTGCCCTTGAAAATGGAAATTTGGTTCTGGGGACCTGGCAAAGTCTTTTTTTCTGCGAGTTTGACGGGCCCAGAACCCGAAAAGTCAACGTGACAATTATTGGCGCATAACGCCGTTTTGACAATCTTGGTAAGACTTTCAGCAAAGGATTTCGATTAAGGGGGTAAAAAGTAGATTTGCCCCCTTTTTTAAATAATGAAATTATTGGAAGAAAATCTTCTGGCCCATCTTCAGCGTCCGGAATTTGCTGACTTATATGCTGCACTGAAAAAACGCAACTATCCCAAAGGGGATTTTATTTGTCGTCCCGAAAGCGGTGAAAATCGGATTTTTATCGTGGCCAAGGGGCGAGCCCGGGTATATCTGGGATATGAAGATAAAGAATTTAATATCGGCATTCTTTCCAAAGGTGATATCTACTCCGCACACACGCGTGCGTTTGTGCAGGCACTGGATGAGATTGATGTTTTAAGCGCAGATACTGAAACATTCAGGCAAAAAATGCTGGATGATCCGGAAGTGGCAAAAGCCATGATCGGCATACTGGGTAGTATGCTGAAAAACTCATTTACCATTATTGAGAACCTGATCTTCAAAGATGTCAACAGCCGCCTGGTCGGGCTTTTGGTAAACGAGGCCCAAAAATACGGCATACCAGGTGCAGACGGGGGCATCATCATTAAAATCGATCTTTCTGTTGAACAGATCGCCTTTCTTGTGGGGTCCACACGGCAAACGGTATCCACCTTTTTAAATCAACTGTCCCGGCAGAAAGTGATCAGGAAATTGGGGCGGGGCAAGTTTTTTATTGCAGATCTTGCCCTCCTGAAAACCTTAGAAGCCTCTTGATCTGTAAAATGAAAAGCGTCGATATGCCCAATTGCCCATAGCTGTTTATATGAAAGTATTAATAAGTTGTTGAATTACTTTCATATTTTGTTGTGTGGCGAGTCTGGGTGCTGATAGACTATGTCGGCCCATGGCCGTTTTATGAAAAGGGTGAAAAAGCACCGCTGCAGCGATCACACCAATTCAGGGCCAGTCGTTTTTCGTGTATCTGCGCATTAATCAAGTCTGCTGTATATGTAGGGCTCTTTTCCATAGTAAAAATATTTCCCAGCCGTCCTGTCTGTTCTTGAGACGCATCCGGGACAACCTTCGCCATAGGTAAATCCAATATTTTTACGTCGGCGCGTTGGGCTACTTCATTATAAAAATCAACAATTTCAGGTTCATCTATCCGGCCAATATGCAAAACCGGTTGTACGCCAATGAAACCGCAAAATTCAGAGAGGCCGTCCTCTGCATATTGAAAAAGATCCGGATCTATCATCCCCAACGGTCCGTTTTCTACTGTTTTGAACCCTGATATTGTTATCAGGAGGTCATGCTGGATCAATTCCCGGATTAATTGGATATACTCAGAATCGTCTCTGTGTCGATGGTCTGGGGTGTCGATGATGATGTCGACTACGCCCCGAACCCTGCCAAGTTTTAACGATTTGAAAAATAAATCCAGGGATTGGCTCAGGTTGGCCCAGGCATTTTGATTCAATGATGCGGAAAGTATTGATTTTTCTATGATGTCAGATGATTGCACTGACTGCTGTATTTCTTTGTTCATGGTTTTCCTCCGGGGTTTCCGATGCACTGCGTTTATTTGCATGTATCAAAATATAATTGAAAAATCCATCTGTCTGTCAGCTGCCTGACAAAAATAAAAAACCGGCTATTTGCCGGAAATACGATTAAGTTTACGGGTGATTAAATTTTAAAGACGTATTGCCTAAGCATTGTCTTTTACAAGTATGACAGTTACCTGATTTTTTCCCCGTTCTTTGCTTTTGTAGCAGGCGGAATCGGCAGTGTGCAATAGTTGTGAATACTTCACCTTGTTATTGTGGTGAAAGGCGATGCCGATACTTGCACTCAGGCCGGCATAATTATGTTTCCCAGGAAAGGACATTTCTTGGATTCTTTGAAGGATATTGTCAGCAATTTTTTTAGCTTCGTTAACATCGTCCAGGAAAAGAAATGTTACGAATTCATCTCCACCTATGCGGGCTACAGGATCATCTGACCTGAGCGCTTTTACCATAATATCCGCCACCTGTTTCAACGCCCGGTCTCCTGCCTGATGCCCCAGGGTGTCGTTTAAGGGTTTGAAGTTATCAAGATCAAGGAATAGAATGGCAACACCATGATGGGTCAAAGGTGTATTCAGTGCAAAAAGATTTTCAAATTCAGTCCGGTTCAGTAAATCTACAAGAAGATCATGAGTGGCTCGGTAATGCATGCTATAGGTCAGCTTAAAATTGCTAAGAAGCGCTTTGTTGTTGTTCTGACCGGCTTTTCCCATTACCAATACATAGAGTATAAACATAATGGAAAGGGCAATGTATGTGGTTCCGCCATGGAATATTAATTTTGTGATTGCCAATAAACATGAGGATAGCATAAACAGCAGGAATGTCGGTAAATCAACCGCATGGGTCCCAGACGCGGCTGCACTCAAACCGGCAACAGAAAGACAGAATAATTGTTGATATTCGGCAGGGAAATCGTCAAAAAATAACCACATGGCTATGCCATTTAAAATTCCGGAACTAAGTGTCATTAGACGATAACTATTGAGCCAGAACTTGGGTGGCAATTTGTCTTTTTTTTGCTTATATCCAAACCAAACCGCCAATCTTAAGACAAAAATCAAAATTCCTGCAATCGACCAGCATAATAATGATAGTGAATAGATTTGAGTCCATAGAAGCCAAGAAAGAACCACAAATACTGCAAAACTGCCAATTACAGAGCTTGGTGCATTATCATACAAAGACTCCAGTGTTTTTTCAATAATCCATTGTTTATATTCCAGGCTGTGATATAAATGCTTTTTTCTCATTTTGTGAGTCGTATGTTTTTTATGAAAAATATTGTTTAATTCTAGTTGGTTGTCTATGCATGGCTTTCTGAAAAATAGTTTTTGGGGATGCCTGTGCCAATGTGTGCAAAAAATATGAAAAAAATATGAAAAGCATCCATTGGAACAATATTACCCATAAAAATAAAGAGTTAAAATGTCATAGAGCTTGCGACTCACAAGTCGCGTCAAGAAGTGAGAATATAGTAATTTATAGTGCAAAGATTGTCAATCAAAGCAATAATTTCCGTTCAGAATAGGTATGGTTTATGTAAAAGATCTGTGTGGCATACATATAAAAATAAAACAGGCACATCAATCTGGAAGACGATGTGCCTGAAATTTAGAGACAGCCTCTGTAATACACCTAAATTACATCTCGAACCGGATACCTGCCATGCAATTAATGCCCGGCATGGGATAGCCCGACTGGTATTCGTAATTTTGGTCGGTCAGGTTTTCACCGGCCAGGAACAGTTTGATTTTATAGTCGGCCCCTTTCAGATCCAAATCATAGGTGATTTTTGCGTCCACAATGAAAAAATCATCCACGGTGGTATTGTTATCATCATCTTTTTTTCTCACCTGGGAGCTGACATGCATAGATGAGATATAGGAGGCATTGAGGCTGAGTTTGAATCGTTCAAGAAACCGCAGGGAAAAACCTGTGCTGAAGGAGACATCCGGTGCATAGGGTAAGTCCCCGGGGTCCGTGTCAAGAAGGGTAACACCGGCAAATATGGAAAAATTGGAATCCGGTTGCCAGGTAGCCGTGGCTTCAAGGCCTTTGATGGTAAATTCTTCCACGTTGTCGTAATGGGGCATAACCCCGTTGGCAAAAGGAACTATCACGTAGCGGTCATTACCGTCTTCATAAAACAAGATCAGATCCAGCAGGGTTTGGCGGGTGGGGGAGACGGAGAACCCTATTTCGTAGTGGTCTACGGTTTCCGGTTCCAGGTCCTTCCAGGAATCTCCGAGAGCGGGCAGGACATCCTGACTCATGACCGCCACCTCAAGTCCGGGATACACCACACCACGGGAATATCCCATGTGGGCTTCAAACCGCCCAAAAGATGCGGTCAGTCCGGCATGGGGTGCCAATTCATCCGAGTACTGGCTGTGGGAATAAAGTCTGGCACCGAACGACGGGGTGATGGTGATACCGTTACCCACCCCGATCTGCCAGCTGAACGCTGCATAGGGTGCCAGGATGTCGAAGTTTTCCCCGTCCCATTCATCTGACGTGCCGTCACTGTACTCCTGGGTATAATCCCCTTCGGTATAATCCCAGTCCGCACCGGCCAGAAGCGACATGCCGTTGCCCAATGCCAGGGTCTCTTTGACCCGGACACCGTAGAAAAGAAAATCATTAAACAGGTCTTCGGTGACACCGGCTGTGTTCGTGGGCTGATCCAGCCAGTCGCCTTCTCCGGCACTGCGGTACAATTTAATTTCTCCTTTGGCGGTTTCGTATTCATGGGACAGGGTGGCGGTCCCCATCCAGACACGGGTTTCATAGCGGCCCAGGCGCTCGGAAGGATCAGCACCTTCCCCCCCCGGATCATTGGCCCAGTTGTCATTTGCCATAGCGAAAATACTCAAGTCCCAGTGGTCGGACAATTGCCGTCCGATACGGCCATAAATATTTTTCAGTTCACCTTCGGCATGGTCCCGGTGGCCGTTGGATTCCTTCAGGCCCCCGCCAAGATAATAGTCCCAGCCATTGATATTGCCCCCATGTTCGGTTTTGGCAATGTGGGTGCCGTGGCTTCCCACCGCAGCTTCGGCATAGGTGTGGAATCCCGGCGTGGTTAACCGTTTCGGCACAATGTTGATCACCCCCACGGCATTGCCGAAATACTGGGGCTGGGGGCTTTTATACACCTCAATGGCCTGGGAAGAGTCTGTGGACATCAGGTCCAGTAAAGGATGGTTCCATACACTCATATACATGGGCGTCCAGTCCACCATGGTTTTGATTTCTGCCCCCGGGCGGCTCGACCCCATGCCCCGGATGAAGACCCCGCCGCCGTCAGCCCCGCCGAATGAGCCGATGGGATTGTATCTGGACATGCTGACACCCGGCGTCATTTTAAGGGCGGTTTCAAGGTCCTGGGCATTGAGGTCATTGATCTGCTCCTGGGTAATCACCGTTTTTGTGCTGCCGTAAATGTCGGTCTGATTTCCCTGTATAATGGGCCGGTCCGTGATGGTGATATCTTCAAGGATTGTCGCGCCTGTAGCGCTGTCATCGGTCTCGTCGGCCATGGTTAGGGGCGGCACTGCCAGAAAGACCAACAGGGTATAAATCAGAAAATAACTGGAATAACGATGGGTCATGATTCTCTCTCTTTTTTTCTTTTGAAATAGCTGTTTAGGGTTTTACTGCTGCCAGCAGGTAAAGGCCGGGTTCATCTTTAAATGCCTCAATGTCAAGGCCGCAGTCGGTGATCCATTGGAACATGGTCTCTTTTGCCGGCAGCCGGTCCTGGCTGACCGGTGTATGGGAATGATGGTGCTCAGCCAGTTGGGCAGACGACATCAGGTGACCGATCACCAGGCGTCCTCTTGATTTTAGACTGGTCGATATGCGCTGAATCACCTGTTCGGGGTCACTAAAATGGGGAAAGGCGGCAAAGCAGACCACGGCATCCAGGCTTTGTGCTTCAAATTCCATTTGTGCAGCATCACAACAGGTAAAACTGATTCGTTCATCTGTATGAAGTTTTTGGTTTGCTTTGATCATTTGGTCTGAAAAATCCATCTCTATCAAACGGCCCGCAGAGGAGAGATGCTCAAGAAGATAGGGCACCAGCACCCCGGAACCGCAACCTGTATCCAAAACCCGGTTGTCCGGGCCAAGGGCAAGAAAGGAGACGATGGACCGAAGCCGGTCTGCATACAGGTCATGCCGGTTCGTCTCCAGGTTTTTGTAGTGATTGTCCAGCCAGTCGGCGGCCCGCTGGTTAAAAAAATCTTTTCGCTGTTCATACAATGAATTCATCTATTGTCTCCTTTACAGGCCCAGTCCATCCACTGACAGGATACAAGCTGGGTGGCCGTATCCCGGGTTATCCCGTAAACCGTCATATAAAATTGGTGAAGCCAGTCGCAAAAATCAATGTCCGTGAAACGTTCCGGGTATGCGGCCCTGGCCATGACCATGACGTCAATGGGGTATTCCAGGCGTTTTTCACAATTACAGGGGGACCAGGGAAGCGCGGTGACGGCTTTGTTTTTTACGGCCCGCATGTGACGCAGGTTTTTATAGTATGGGGCCTCATACAATTCCTCGGGCGGATGATATCCCCAGGCTGTAACCAGGGTAATAAGGTCCGGGTCCATGGCAATGAGCTGTTCGGCATTAAGAATATTCCAGGCACCTGTGCCTGAAAATGCGTTTCGGGCATGGGCAAATTCGTTAAGAAGATAGGTCTGGATCGTCCCCTTCCCCTTGACGTGCCCGGCACCACCGTTTTCCCGGGCCGTGGGGGAAAGCCCAAGCATCAGCACCCGTTTTTGTTTATCCGGCGGGATATCTGCTGTGCGGGCTTTAATGTCGTTGACCGATGCCAGAAGAAAGTCCGCTACTTCTTTTGCCCGGGCCTGTTTTTGAAAAACTTCGCCCAACAGTTCGATTTCCCGGCTTAGCGTGCTGATGTCCGGCCGGTCAAAGGTGTTGGGCCCATGCAGCACCACTAAGGGCGTACCCAGGGATGCCAGAAGCCGGATGTTTTTGGCAAGAATATCCTTTGACGCGCATAGGGAACAGGATCCTGTGCGTACAATGACCACGTCCGGTGCCAGGTTTGCAATGCTCTCAAAATTGATGCCTGAACCAAACTTGCTGACCAGGGGCAGATTCGCTAAAAATGGATTTAAAAAAAATACCGGGTTCATGCCCTCCCTGTATTCATGGGCGCCACCGGTGCCGGACGGTATATCGTATTCCCAGATTTTGGGCAGACAGGACGAGCCGATGCCTACGATTTTTTCTGCCTGGCCCAGGCTGGTCATGATGCCTGCAATCATGCCGTCACTGATGGTGACTACCCGGCTGATTCGTGTTGGGATCTCAACCTGCCGGCCTTCAAAATCGGTGATGGTGAACGTGTCTTTTTTCCCGGCCCATGATGGGTTGATCATCCATGCTAACGCCACCATGACCATAACCGTGGTTAAAATTTGTTTGACGGAAAATCTCATCTCTTCTCTCCCTGGGTGCAGGAACAGCCAAAATCACCGGGCCGCCAGGATAATTTCATGATCATATGACTGAATTCATGGACCAGCCCCCGATCGTCTTTTTTGCAGTGTTCCTTTAAATACGCTTCCACAATGGGCCGGTGTTCCGGTGACAGGATTTGGAAGCGCCTGGCATAAAAGGAGACGGCTGAATCCATGGATTCAAATATTTCGCAGAAATCGTTTGGAAAGACCGTTACTTCCGGGTAGATACCCATTTGGTACAACAGTTGAAAAATAATATCTGACTTGGGACCGCCATGGTAAGGCTTTGCAAAGATGTCCGGCCACAGCGCCCTTGGCATATCTTCCCACTGAGGAATCCCGGCGTGCCAGAACAGGGCCACCTGGCCTGTACACACCTGATTCATTTTTTCAACGGCGCCTTTAAGGTCAGACATGCCCAAGGAGAGGGAGGCCACCACAAGATCGTAAGGTGGGGCCAACCGCGTGATGTCCAGCTCTTCCCACGTGCTCCGGATAGTGGTGATGTTTGTTATCCGGTTTTCTGCGATCTGGTCGTCCAGCACTGCATTCATGCCGAGCGAAGGCTCCACCGTGGTAACCCATGCCGTTTTTTGAGCCATGGGAACGGCCAGGTTTCCGGGGCCGGCTCCAACGTCCAGCACTCGCATGTCCGGAGTCAGTTCCAATAAGGACAGCGTTTTTTCCAAACGTTTTTTATGCTGTTGGATATCTTTTTTGGCAAATATTTCGGCGGATTTTTTATCCTCCCAGAATCCTTGGCACGGTTTGCCTGCGGATTGATTCCACAGTTCGGTTTCCTCGGCCCATGCCGTGTTCCAGTCAATCTCTATATAGTTCATTTTCGATGTATTCCTTTCCGGTTCCCGGGGAATGCAACAACATTGGTTGTTTGTGAGTCCACTGTTCCGGGAACCATAATTTTAAGTCCGTTGAAATCTTTGACCTGACAGGTGTCTCCATAGATACGGTCCATCATCTCTTGGGTCATGACCTGACCGGGAGCCCCCTTGGCAACCAGTTGAGACTTGTCAAGAACCACCGTGGAATGGCAGAACCAGGAGACATGGTTGGGATCGTGGGTGCAGGCCAGAATGGCTGTTCCCTGCTCAGCGATGTGTTGAAGTGTCTGCCACAGACGAATCTGGTTTTTAAAATCCAGGGCTGCGGCCGGTTCATCCAGAAAGATCAACCCGGTTTGCTGGGCAATGGCCCTGGCAATAAGCACCATCTGCTGCTGCCCCCCGGAAAGCCGGTTAAAAGCCGTGTCTGCAAGGTGGCTGATGTCCAAAACCTGCATGGCATGGTCTGCCAGCTTGCGGTCCCTGGCGCCTGGGGTAAAAAAGCGGTTTAAATGCGGGGTCCGGCCCATGAGGACAATCTGGCCGGCTGTAAAGGAAAAGGCACAGTGATGGGCCTGGGGCACATAGGCCACCAGACGGGCCATCTGTTTGGGGGGGAGCCTGCGGATATCTTTACCGTTGATCCGGACCGTTCCGCTGTCCGGGTTCAAAAATTTCAGGCAGCACTTGAACAAGGTGGTTTTGCCCGTACCATTGGGGCCGAACAGGGCGCATAATTCACCTGTTTTGATTTGGAAACTGATATCTTTGAGTACACGGTGTTTGCCGTATGAAAATGAAATTTTATTGACTTTTAGCATATTATTTTCCAAAGATCTGTCCGCCCCGGGTTCTGACCAGGAAAAACAGATAGGGGGCGCCCACAAGGGAGGTGATGATGCCGATGGGAATTTCAGCCGTTGTCAATGTCCGGGCCAGGGTGTCGCAGATAATAAGGTAAATGGCGCCCAGGATGGCGGATACCGGCACCACCCGGCGATGGTCCGGGCCGATCACAAGCCTGGCCGCATGGGGAATCATCAGGCCCACCCAGGCAATGATGCCTGTGGCCGAGACCGCGGCTGCCGTCATCAAGGTGGCAAGGCTGATGAGGATAAATTGGGTCCGGCCGGGATTGATGCCAAGACTTTTGGCTTCTTCCTCGCCCATGGACAGTATATTGAGTTGCCACCCGGAAGACCAGATAACACCAAGTCCTATTACTGTTACCGCAAACAGTATCCTGACCTCCTGCCATCCGGCATAGTAGAACCCGCCCATAAGCCAGAACACAATTTCCCGGAGGGCCGTATCCTGGGCCAGGTATTTGAGCAAGCCCACCAGGGCGGCGAACACCGAGCCGGTAATAATACCTGAAAGGACCAGGGTAACCACCGGGGTATCCGGCCCGGTTCGGGCCATGGTATAGGCCATGGCCACGGCCACGGCTGAAAACACAAAAGCCATGATCTGAACCGAGAGGAAAAATGCCGGAAAGACAATGCCTAATGCCGCACCAAAGGCCGCCCCCGAAGAGGCCCCCAGGACATAGGGCTCCACCAGTGGGTTTCTGAAACAGCCCTGGAACACCACGCCGGAAACAGAGAGACTCACGCCCACAGCCATGGCCAAAAGGGTCCGGGGAAGGCGGATATCCCAGATGATGGTGTGGTTCAGGGCGGGGATGGTCGCCGGATCAGGCCAGTGGACCAGATGGGACAGAATGGTTTTGATCACCATGGGAAACGGCACATGGCAGGTGCCGATCTGGATGCAGCACAGACCTGTCATGCCCAATGCAAGGATCAGTATTCCTGGTCCGGCCAGGAATTTAGTCATTTTTTTTATGTTTACGCTACTCATGAAATACGGTTCAAACAAAAAACGGCCACAAAGAGACTGCAAAAAAAGTGTTTTTTGCAAAGCCTTCGTGGCCGTTAAGGTTTATTTTATGTAAAACTGCTTTTGTTCTGTATGCCCTTCTGGACATTGGTTAGATGCTCCTGTAGTATAATGGGCCACCGCGTGTCAAGAAGATTCATAAATTCCGGATAGGCACCCGATCTCATTTGAAAGAAAAAGGCAAAAATCTATGACAGAAGAGCGCCAATTGCAGCAACAGACAAAATGGTCAAATGCCCTTAAAACCGCGATGATTGTCCTGGGCGTCAATATTGTTCTGACGGTAATGAAATTTGTTGTCTACCGGCTGTCGGATAGTCTTGCCGTGCTTGCCGAAGCCTGGCACAGTTTTACGGATATCGCCACAAGTGCACTAGTTTTTATGGCCATTTTAATACCCCGTGTATACAGAGAGAACAGCGCCGGCAGCGCATGGGATGCCAATGGTGTGAAACCGGTCAGCCGCCTGGAGATTGCTGTTTCCATTTTCATTGGCATGCTGCTTTTATCGGTCTCCTGCCTGGTTTTCAACAAAGTGATGACACCCCAGGCCATTGTCATACGAAATCCGCTTTTATCCGGTATTATTTTTATTGTGTTTTCCATTGGATCTTTTCTTGTCTCCAGTTTTGAAACCCAGGTGGGTAAACATCAGGCCTCTTTAGGGTTGGTTTCGGACGGGATGCATGCAAAAGCGGATATGTTTGCCTCCCTGCTCACCGGATTCAGTCTGATTCTCTATGCCATGGGAATCAATGTTGATAAGTGGATGGCTGCCGCCATTGGGGTGATTCTTTTCTGTCTTGCCATGGATACCTTTGTTAATGCATACCGGGTTTACCGGGACAAAAACGGGGACGCCTTACATTCATATCGTTTTTTGTCCGCATTTTTAAGCGTGTTCACCCTAAAAAATTTAAACCGTCTGCCTGTCGGGCACCATTGGGTTGTTTCGAAGCGTACATATAAAATTTTGATAACGGTATCCCTTGGCGTGCTTCTGATGCTGTACGCATCCACTGTGTTTTATACGGTATCTGCAAACCAAGCAGCTGTTGTTGAGCGTTTCGGAAAGCCCTTGGGCCATGGAAAACCCTTTCAGCCGGGATTGCACTTCAAGCTTCCCTGGCCCGTGGACCGAGTCATTAAAGTGTCATCTACCAGGATTGAAAAGATAAGTATCGGCAATGTCAGTCTGTTAGATACAAATGCCTATCTGTGGACCCTTAAACACGGCAGTGAAGAGGCTTTTTTAACCGGGGACAATAATTTTTTCTACCCTTATATTATTCTTCACTACAAAATCAGTGATCCCTATCAGTACCTGTATAATTATTCAGATCCCCAAAAGCTGCTCGATGACATCGGGCACAGTGTGGCGGTCTCTCTTTTTGCCCGGGAATCCTTTTACGATATCGCTACCAGGCGCCGGGCCGGGCTCCAGAAAAAGATGAAGCTGGATATCCAGGCTGCTTTGGACCGGCATGGCAGCGGGATTGAACTGCTTGGGGTCAACTTCAGGGATATACACCCCCCCATCTCCATTGCCCGGTCCTTTGAAAATGTGATTGCCGGGTTCCAGGAAAAGCAGGAGTTGATCAATCAAGCCATTGGGTATGCCAACAGCGTGGTTCCAGAGTCCAGGGGGAAGGCTGAAAATCAGGTCCAGACCGCGGCCGGGGAAAAAGTTATGCGGTTACGCAAAGCCCAGGGAGAGGCCCGGCGCTTCGCGCTTCGGCTGCCTGACACCCAGACCCGGAAACAGATTTCCATGTCACGTATTTATCAGGAGACCATGAAAGATGCGCTTAAAAATAAAACAAAAATTATTGTGGATCCCGATGCCGGCACGCCGGATATCTGGATGAATGTTGACAATGACTATTTTGACTGACTGAAAAAGAGGCCTGCAAGGATTTAAAATGAAATATATCATTTCCGTTTCACTGGTTGTTGTGCTTCTGGGCGTTTGGCTTTGCACATATACCGTGTCCCAATCAGATTATGTGGTGCTTACCCAGTTCGGTAAACCTGTTGGCACGATCCATGCGCCGGGTCTTTATTTCAAGCGTCCCGGGTTCCTTGAAACCGTGAACCGTATTGAAAAACGCACCCATATTTTCAATACCAAGCCCATACAGCTTTTGCTGGGAGATAAAAATCCCATCATCATCACCTGTTATATTTGCTGGCGGGTCAAAGATCCTTTACTGTTTTTTCAATCCCTTTTAACCAGCGACATTGCCACACAGAAATTGTCGGACATGGTCAATTCCCAAATGGGCAATGTCCTGGGGGAATTTAAACTGGACAATATCATTAATATTGACCCGGCCCAGGTGAAACTTGACGATCTTGAACATCAGATTTCAGTGAATACCAATGATAGTGCCATGGAACGATATGGTGTTGAGGTGGTTGAGGTCGGGGTCCGGCGCCTGGCCTATCCCGGTGTGGTTACGGAGGCCGTATACAACCGCATGCGGTCTGAAAGGGAAAAGGAGGCCAGAAAATTCAGGGCTGAAGGCCGGGAACAGGCCACAAAGATCCGGGCCAAGGCAGACCGTGAGGCCAAAGAAATTATGGCAAAAGCCTTTAAGGAGTCTGAAATACTCAAAGGGGAAGGAGATCAGAAGGCATTGGAAATTTATGCCCAAGCCTATGAAAAGGACCAGTCGTTTTTTGAGTTTCTTAAATCCATGGAGCTTTATAAAGAGATCTTGGATGAAAAAAGCACGGTGATCATGTCAACGGATTCAGACCTTTTTAAACGGCTGAAACATTTGCGGGAAGAGGCCGGCCATGAATGATGATAGAAACGGTTTTCTCCAGGCCGCGGCCCGTTTTTCGTTTGGTCGCACCTGGATTCTTTTCCGGATAATTTTAGGAGGGCTTGCCCTCTTGTATCTGTTGTCAGGGATCTATTCGGTATCACAAAATGAAATCGCCGTTCACCAGCGTTTTGGACGTATCATTGATGAGACTGTAGAGCCCGGCATCCACTATAGGCTGCCATGGCCCATTGACAGCGTGCAAAAGGTTGCAGTCAGACAAGTTAAACGTCTGGCCGTTGATGATTTTTGGGGTGCCGCGGCCAATGCTCGGAATCCGGATAGTTTTAAATACATCACCGGCCTGGATTCATATTGCATTACAGGGGACAATAACCTTGCCATGGTCAGCTGTGTGATTCAGTATAGGGTGCTCAATCCCCGCAAATACCTGTTTTGTGTAAAAGATCCGGATATCATGCTCAAAGATTTGGCCTGCAAAATTATTTTGCACTGCATCGCATCAATGCCCATTGATGAGATGCTGACAAAGGGAAAGCAGTCCGTGGCAACGTATATCCGCCAGGCGCTTCAAAAAAGCCTTGAAGAACTGGAAACGGGCATCAGCGTTTCTTTTGTGGAGATCAACAATATCAGTCCTCCGGACCGGGTGGCCAGGTATTTTTCTGAAGTGGTCAAAGCCAGTATTGACCGGGAGCAACGTATAAATGAGGCCCAATCCTATCGAAACGAAGTGATCCCTAAGGCCAAGGCCGATGCCATGGCGATCATGGAGCAGGCCGGGGGATATAAGCAGGAAACGATTTTGACCGCACAAGGAAAAACCCAGCGCTTCAATAAGCTTATGGTGCAGGTCAAAGAAAAGGGGAATGCGGCCTGGTCCCTTTTATATACTGAATTCATGAAAGATATCATGACCCGCGTGGGAACCAAACAGATTGTGGATAAAGACAAGACTGGTAAACCAGCTGTAAACCTGAGGATCAAATAAACCGTATATTTGGAAGCGGTTAGAAAAATATTTGATTTTCATTAAAATCGTGTTAATGTGTTCGGGTATTTCGATTTATTTCAAAAGGATAGACCAAGCTCAGAGCAGATTAATGAACACTAAACACGCAACTTTTGAATCTTTCTCAGTTACCGAGACAGAACAAAAAATCAATATCCATGGGTATAATGAAACGCAACCTCGGGAGTCCTACCGGGCACTTTTTTTGCTGCTTTTTCTCTGCCATGCGCCGGTGGTTCTTCTCTGGCTGAAACTTGTCCCTTTTGATTATCGTTTTTTTGCCTGCTTCTGCGCCTTGGCCGCACTTGTCTGGTTTTGTCTCTCTCGGCAGTACAGCCTTGCTGAATTGGGTTTTCGAACCGATAATCTGAAAAGTTCCCTGGTTTGGAATTTGTTTTTCTGTGTGGCCGGGGCGATCGGGCTTGTTTTAATGCACAACGCCGGTTTTTTGAGGCCAAAACTCCAGCATCATTCCCCCCATGTATATCTGTTCTATTTTTTCTTTTTGGGGCCTGTCCAGGAGTTGCTTTTTAGAAGTATTTTATTCTCGGAAATCAAGCGGCTCCCTGGGTTGGGAAACCGCTTTTTTCTGTGCATATCCACCTTGTCCTTCTGTTTTCTTCATATCATTTACAACCATCCGCCCTTGCTTGTGATTGCCTTGATCAGCGGGTTGGCCTGGGGAGCCATATTCATTAAAAGACCTAATATCTGGGGAATTGCGCTTTCTCACTCCCTTTTGGGTAGCCTGGCCATGGCTTTGCATCTCATCTAATCCGGATTAAATTTGATTTTTACCGAATCTTTTGTCGGGCTTTTTTTAAGTATAAAATCAACAATCATTGTTTTCAGGGTTTCTGTTGAATCCTCAGACAAAATATCCCCGGCCAACACATGCTGATGCGGGTCTTGTGATCCGGTATAAGGGATTAGTTGTTTTCGTTTTGAACCAAATTTTTTGAATGTGTTTTCGATGTTGGCCGCGTCGACCACTTGGTCGGCAGGCGAATAAATGACCAATACCGGCGTTTGAATCAAAGACAGATCCAAAGATCTTGTCAATTTCACCATTCCCATCATAGGCAGCAGTGCCCGGGTGGGGTAACGGTTGGTCCAGTATTTCCCATGGGCGGGATTTTTGGGTTCCCAGCCCCTCTCTTTGCCGATAATCAGTTCTGCAAGATATCCCCCCCACGGCCAGAGGAGTATTTCCGACATGCCGTTGGCTGGACCGAAGTTGGGTGAGATCAGGATGACTGCCGCAATGTTTCTTGCGGTTGGCTGGGCTGCCAGCCAGCTGGCGATGGTCCCGCCGGTGGATGTCCCGATAATGATGATTTTTTCTCCGATTTGCTGGCCGATTTTCAAGGTTTCCGCAGCATCATTGAGCCATGCGTTAACGCTGCCGTCCAGCATGGCCTTGCCGTCACGTCCATGGCCTGTCAAACGGGTGCAGAACAGGTTGGCGCCGAATCGCTGTGCGACCTTCTGCGACAGCGGGGCTGTCTCCTGGCGTGTGGCTGAAAAACCGTGGAGATAGATCACAGCAAAAGGTGTCCGGGAGTGCTGTTTGTCTGCCCAGAATATCTTTTTTTCAGCCCCCGGCACAATGTCGTCAAAGCCGGATTCGGAATCGGCCACATATTGTTCAATATCTTCAGGAAGGATGACGGGTTGTAACCGGGTATTTATCATGACCCGTGGGCCGGACAAAAAGGCAATGACAAAAGCCAAACATCCCAGACCCAATAAAATATATTTTGCTGAAAAAAATCCTGGTTTATTTGTCTTTTCTTTCATTTCGGTCCCCGTAATGTATGGCTGTAAAAATCATGACATAGAATACCAAAACTTTTTTTGTCAACCAAGTGGGGATCTCAAAATCATAACCAAACGGTAATTTGTCTCAAAATTATGAGGTGTTATATTGGCATCCGTTAAAAATAAATGGGAGGCTGTGTCATGGTCTTTTTGCAGAAATATGCCTTGACCGGATCATCCCGCCAATGATTCAAAGGACGTTTTATGAAACGGAAATGGTCGCCCAGACAATGGGTGCAACACCTGTTTCTATGTATTGTAGTATTTAGCGGTATTCGATTTTACCTGTTTGCGGCAAGCCTTGAAAAAGGCGTTATGCCGGGATTCCATAGGCCTAACAGCGTTGATGCTTTTTTGCCCATCAGCGCACTGCTCAGTTTTCGGCATTTTATGGCGACCCACACCATCCCGGCAATTCATCCGGCAGGTTTTGTGCTTTTTTTGATTATTTGTGGCTCTGCTCTGCTGGTCAGACGTGGGTTTTGTGCCTGGGTTTGTCCGGTGGGGCTTATCAGCGACTACCTTGATCGCCTCAACGCAAAGATGTTTCGCTCTCCCCTGGTCATGCCCCGGTGGCTGGACATGATACTTGGAGCCATTAAATATATCCTGGCATTTTTTTTCATTTTTCAAATTTTCTTCGTGATGCCCCAGGCCGCTATCGAAGGCTTTTTAAACAGTCCTGCCAATCGGTTTGCCGATTTAAAAATGCTTTGGTTTTTTACACACATCACACCGGTGGCCCTGGGGGTGATATTGGGGCTGGTCGTGCTGTCGCTTTTTTTCCGGCGGTTCTGGTGCCGGTATCTTTGCCCGTATGGTGCCCTTTTGGGCGTCATCGGGTTGTTCAGCCCGGTACGGGTGCATCGAAATCCTGAGCGCTGTGTCGGGTGCAAAAAATGTGACCGGCACTGTCCCGGTTTAATTGGGATCAGCCATAAAACAACGGTTCGCTCACCAGAGTGCCTGGCCTGCCTGAACTGCGTTTCACAGTGTCCGGAAGACGGCGCGCTTTCGTTTTCATACGTTCCCAAAAAGAGTGGGCTTAGTCCTAAAGTTCTGGCAGGCATTTTTCTCGTGCTTTTCAGTGTCGGCATTGGAGCTGCCATGCTCTCCGGCCACTGGCAGACCCGGATCCCGGCAAACCAGTATCTTTCCTTTGTTGCTCAAAACCGCACAGCCCGTGTGGCCGGCCAAAGCGCTGCCCCGTCACGGGCAGATGCGGCTAAAATGCAGCAGATCATGATGAGAATGCGCAAACAAAAAGAGCGCGCGCTGTCTCCAAGCCTGCCTGGCGATGTCCGGTCAAAATGAAAAAACGCCCTAAAGCCTGACCTTTAACCGGGATGCGTCCTGGACGATTTGCATGGGCCGTAAACCGCACATGATTATTACTGGTATGCTCACTGGTATACCATTAATATATTGAATGAAATACCTATATCTGTTATAAATTCAAGGTCATTAAATGACGTAAAACATGAATAAAATAAACGGATAAGATCGGTGCGGAAAGAGACAATATGAAAAAATATCTCGGTATTCGAAGAGAAGACAAGAATAAATGGGAAAGGCGGGTTCCCCTTATTCCTGAAGATGTAAAAGAGCTAAAAGACCGGTTCGGCATTGAGGCTGTAGTCCAACCCTCGGCGCTTAGAATCTACACAGATGATGAATTTGAAAAAAACAAGGTGATTGTCCAGGAAGACCTAAGCCAGGTCGATACTGTTTTTGCAGTGAAAGAGATCCCGGTTGATCTGCTGGCCCAGGGAAAAACCTATATCTTTTTTTCCCATACAATCAAGGGACAGCCTTATAACATGGGACTGCTCCAGAAGCTGGTCAATCTTAAATGCAACCTCATTGACTATGAACGTATCGTCAATGAAAAGAATCAGAGATTAATCTTTTTCGGTGCCCATGCCGGCTATGCCGGTATGGTCGAGACACTGTTCGCATTTGCCCAGAAATTGTCTCTAAAGGGAATTCACTCTCCCCTGGATGAGCTGAAACAGGCCTATGCGTATGCTTCTCTGGATGAGGCCAAAGCCCATGTTAAAAGCATTGGAGAAACGATTGCAAGCCAGGGGCTTCCTGAACAGATCGCACCGCTTGTAGTTGGCTTTGCCGGATACGGGAATGTTTCCCAGGGGGCCCAGCAGATTCTGGACATCCTTCCGGTAAAGGAGATTTCGCCGGATCAGATCACTCAGATTCGAGAAGCGGCCTGTCCCGACCGTCACCATATTTATAAAGTGGTTTTCAAGGAAGCTGACATGGTTACCCCAATTAACGGCGAGTTCAGCCTCCAGGAGTACTATGACCACCCAGAAAAATACCGGTCCGTCATGGACGGTTTTCTGCCCCATCTGGATATCCTGGTCAACTGTATATACTGGACCGAAGATTATCCTCGAATCGTGACAGCAAAAGGGCTTCAGGAGAGTGTCGACAAACCCTACAAGCTTTCGGTCATCGGGGATATCAGCTGTGACATAGAGGGCTCTATTGAAATTACAAAAGATGCCACCATGCCGGATAATGCGTGCTTTACATATCTTCCCGGAAGCGATGCCTTTGAAGCGGGCATTACAACGGACGGGATTACGGTCATGGCCATTGACAATCTGCCCTGTGAGTTCTCAAAGGAGTCTTCCATCTTTTTTTCCCAGGTATTAAAAGGATTTGCCCCGGATATTGTAACTGCCGATTTTGATACCTCTTTTGATGCCCTGGAATTGCCTTATGCCATCAAAAAAGCACTGATTCTGCATAAGGGGCAGTTCACCCCGGATTACGAATACATGAAAGAGTTTATTTAAGGAAACACCCATGAAAAACATATTGATACTGGGCGCAGGCCTGGTGAGCAGACCCGGTGTGGTCTTTTTGCTGGAAAATAATTTTAAGGTTACCGTGGCGTCAAGAACCATTGAAAAGGCGGAAAAAATCGTCCAGGGGTTTGAGAACGGGACGGCCTGTCAGCTTTTAGTCGAAGACCAGGAGGCCCTTGATGCCCTGGTAAAAAAACATGATATCATCGTCAGTCTTCTGCCCTGGACCCTGCACATCACTGTGGCCAAAACCTGCCTGAAATTTGATAAATTTATGGCCACCACCTCCTATGTGAGTGATGAGATGAGAGCACTGGATACCGATGTTAAAGCCAAAAATCTGCTGTTCTTAAATGAAATCGGCGTAGACCCCGGCATTGACCATATGTCCGCCATGCAGGTTATTGATAAGGTTCACGACCAGGGGGGGAAAATTCGTCATTTTTATTCCATCTGCGGCGGCCTGCCGGCACCCGAAGATAATGACAATCCATTTGGCTACAAATTTTCATGGAGCCCCAAAGGTGTGGTCCTGGCTTCCAGAAATGCCGCCCGCTTCCTCAAAAATGATAAAATCATCGACATCAAGGGAGAGGATCTGTTTCTCAACTACCGTGTGGAAACCGTGGAAGGCTTAGGGAAATTCGAAGTCTATCCCAACCGAAATTCTCTGCCCTACAAGGAGATTTACGGATTAAAGGATGCCCTTACCATTATGCGGGGAACCTACCGGAACATCGGGTGGTGCGATACCCTTAAAAAAATTGTGGACTTAGGACTGGTGGATGATACCCCAAGGCCGTCGCTGTCCAATATCACCTACAAACAAATGATGGCGGATATCGCCGGGGCAGTGGCCACCGGTGATGTGGTGGCAGCGGTTGCAAAAAAAGCCGGGTTGGAGAAAGATCATTTCGTGATCCGGAATCTGGAATGGCTGGGATTGTTCTCAAATGAAAAAATTCCTCCAATGAACAACCGCCTGGACATTCTCAGTGAAAAATTAATGGAGAAGCTACCGTATAAGTCAGGCGAAAAGGATATGCTTTTGCTGCGCCATACCTTTATTGTGGAAAATGCGGATGAAACTCAATCGACTATCACCTCCACCTTGATTGACTACGGCATTCCCAATGGGGATTCGTCAATGGCAAGAACCGTGAGCCTGCCTTTGGGTATCGGGATCAAGCTCATGGCCGAAGGCAAAATTGACCTGACAGGAGTCCAGATCCCCACCAAAAAAGAGATCTACGAGCCAGTATTAAAGGGACTTTCGGATCTGAATATTAAAATGACGGAAAAGATTACGTGAGCAGATGCTCACTGAGTAAAAAATAAAAGGGGTGTGGATGTTTTCCACGCCCCTTTTATTTTGATCATGTGGCTTTAAATCAACCGACTTCTTTAATAAAATTTCTTAATACGGTATGCAGAATCCCGCCGTTTCGATAGTATTCAATTTCCACAGGCGTATCCAATCTAAGCAAGACAGGGATTTCCTGGTCATCCGCTTTTAATGTCAATGCCATACCGGGTTTAATGCCGTCACTGAGTCCCAAAATGGAATAGGATTCTTTGCCGGTCAGGTTCAAAGATTCCGGCGAGTTGCCGTCTTTAAACTGTAAGGGCAACACCCCCATGCCCAGCAGATTGGATCTGTGAATCCTTTCGTAACTGGTGGCAATAACCGCTTTTACGCCTAGCAGATACGTCCCCTTGGCCGCCCAGTCCCGTGAAGATCCAGTGCCGTATTCCTTGCCTGCCAAAACAATCAACGGCGTGCCGGCCTCTTTATATTTTCTGGACGCGTCAAAAATAGACATCTGTTCCCCGGTGGGAAGATAGGTCGTAATACCGCCTTCGGTACCGGGCGCAAGCTGGTTTCTCAATCGGATGTTGGCAAAGGTTCCCCGGACCATCACCTGGTCATTTCCCCTTCTGGAACCATATGAATTAAAATCCGCAAGGGCAATTTTGTGGTCAAGCAGATATGCTGCTGCCGGTGTGTTTTGTGCGATGGCCCCGGCCGGTGAAATATGGTCGGTGGTGACCGAGTCCCCAACCTTCACCAGGACCGTGGCGTCAACAATATCACTGTCAGGCTTCAGCTCCTTGCTCATGTTCACGAAAAAGGGCGGATTTCTGATATAGGTTGAGGATTCATCCCATTCATACACCTCATCGCCCTTGGTGGGGATTTCGTTCCAGAGCGGAGACAGGGTTTCAAAATTGCTGTACCGCTGCAGATACATGTCCGGGGTGATCATTGAGATGACTTTTGCAATTTCGTCTGTATCCGGCCAGATATCTTTCAGGTAGACCGGATTGCCGGCCGGATCTGTCCCCAAAGGATCTTCCGCAAGATTGGTATTGACCGTTCCAGCGATGGCATAAGCCACAACCAGGGGAGGGCTTGCCAGATAATTGGCTTTTGTAAGCGGATTAACTCTGCCTTCAAAATTCCGGTTGCCAGAGAGCACCGATGCAACGACCAGATCGTTGTCTGTTATGGCTTTGGTGATCGGTTCCGACAGGGGACCGGAATTGCCGATACAGCTTGTACAGCCATAACCAACCGTAAAAAAGCCAAGTTGTTCTAAAAATCCGTCAAGTTTTGATTTTTCCAGGTAATCCGTGACAACCCTTGAGCCCGGTGCCAGGGATGTTTTGACCCATGGTTTGGCTTTAAGCCCCTTTTCCACGGCTTTTTGGGCCAGTAACCCGGCTGCAATCATGACGGATGGATTGCTGGTGTTGGTGCAGGAGGTGATGGCTGCCAGCACAACTGAGCCGTGTGCCAGGGTAAAGGGCGTTCCTGAGTCAGACGGGGTAATCTCTGCCTGGGCCGTCAGCTCATTCTCTTTTAATTCATATCCTTGGGGGCCAACAGGTGCTGTCAAGGTTTTTGCCCAAGTTGACTTCATACTCGACAATCCGATACGGTCCATGGGGCGTTTGGGGCCTGCCAGGGAGGGTTCGATGGTTGAAAGATCCAGCTCAATTTCCTCTGAAAATTGTGGGGCAGACATGCCGTCGGTTCTGAAAAGACCTTGCTCTTTGCAGTAACGCTCAACCCGTTCAATGATGTCTGAACTTCTGCCGGTCTCTTTCAAATATGCCAAGGTCTCGGCATCCGTGGGGAAGAAGCCCATGGTTGCCCCATATTCAGGCGCCATGTTGGAGATGGTGGCTCTGTCGGCAAGGCTGAGCCCTGAAAGGCCGTCGCCATAGAATTCAACAAACTTTTCCACCACACCTACTTCCCTTAGGATTTGAACGATCCGGAAAACCAGATCGGTGGCCGTGGTGCCGGGGCCCATTTTGCCGGTCAGCTTGAATCCGACCACCTGGGGAATCTGCATATAGATGGGCTGGCCCAGCATGACGGATTCGGCTTCAATGCCGCCAACGCCCCAGCCCAAAACGCCCAGGCCGTTCACCATGGGCGTATGGGAATCGGTGCCGACCACGGTGTCGGAAAAACAGACGTTATCTCTCATTTGCACGACATTGGCCAAAGACTCCAGGTTCACCTGATGAACAATGCCCACGCCGGGAGGAAATATCCTCATATTCTGGAAATTTTTTTGTCCCCATTTCAAAAATTCGTATCTTTCCCGGTTGCGTTCAAATTCCTTTTCCATATTGAGCTGAAGGGAGTTTGATTTGCCGAACGAGTCCACCTGAATGGAGTGATCAATAATCAAATCCACCGGTATTTTGGGGTTAATCACCGCAGGATTGCCCCCCAACTGGCTCATGGATGTTCGCAGAGCTGCCAAATCAACCAGCGCGGGAACCCCTGTCAAGTCCTGTAGAATGACCC
This sequence comes from uncultured Desulfobacter sp., assembly GCF_963664415.1. Lineage (NCBI taxonomy): Bacteria > Pseudomonadati > Thermodesulfobacteriota > Desulfobacteria > Desulfobacterales > Desulfobacteraceae > Desulfobacter > uncultured Desulfobacter sp. Next base: position 1,329,646 of record NZ_OY761440.1, read on the forward strand.
GGGCCGGCTTAAACGGGATCTCTTTGTCGGATTTTTGTTTGGGCTGCCAGTTTGCCAATGCAACGATATCTTCTTCATTGACTTGGAAGTAGTCCAGGTTGCGCAGGGTCTGCTCCAATAATATTTTAATTGAAAACGGCAGGCTTGAGATGTTTCCGATCCCTTGTTTTTCCAAGGTCTCAAGTCTATAAAACTGCGCCGTTGCACTGGACAATTTTAGTTGATCTTTACTACCAAATTTATCTTGATCCATAAAATCTCCTTTTACTAATGAGGTGCAAATATTTTGGAGCTGAAGAGACCCGAAATGCCATATGTCGCAACAAGGGATGTGGACAAAAAGGCATATAAAATGGAAGATTTATTTTTTCGAACCTCTAAGACGTCTATTTCCCTGAACTATATATCAGGATGATTAAATTACATTTATATCATAAATTTTTTTCAATACATACTGCTTTCATCGTTCTTTCGAATGGAGATTTTGGAACCCCGGCAATCCGGATCAGGCGTCTTTGCCGGGTTCATGCCATAAAAGGTCAGCAACATAAGCGCCAAAGCCTGGTCTCCAGAAAAAACCTGCGAATTTATGCGGTAGACGACTACAGCGGCAAGCTTGATGCGTTGACGCTAAAATTCTCAGGCACTCGTAACGTTGGGGTAACCATTCGGCCGCTCCCCTCATTTTTGGGTGGCGGTTTTCAAAGTATCCAATCCCTTCTCCGGTCCGAGCAGAATAAGGATATCTTCCTGGTTCAGAATGTGATCGGCCTTGGGAGAAAACCGTGTCTGATCTGGACCCTGGCCTTTTATCGCAATGACCTGAACACCGTATTTATTGGTTAAATTAATCTGTTTGAGGCTTTTTCCCACAAATTTTTCAGGCACGACAAGCTCGATGATGCCGTATCCTTCCATAAAGGGCAGATAATCGATAAGGCTGGGATTGTCCAATTTTTTTGCCATAGATAGAGCCGTGTCTTTTTCCGGAAAGATAATATCTTCAACACCTAGCTTTTCTAAAACTTTTTTATGGGGATCACTGATGGCTTTGGCCACAATATGCGCGATACCCAGTTCCTGAAGGTTGAGTACCGCAAGGATGGAATCTCCCAGCACTGAACCGATACCCACCACGGCTGTGTCCACATTTTTGACACCCAACTCTTTAAGGGTGCCCGCATCCGTTGCATCCGCAGTCACCGCCTGGGTGACATGATCTTTAATGGATTGTACTAGAACAGGGCTTTTATCTACGGCCATGACATCGTGCCCTTTACTGTATAAATGAGTGGCCAGATAAAAGCCAAAATTTCCCAGGCCGATAATCAGAAATTGTTTCATATCGTTTTCCTTTAGCCAATCATTATATTTTCCTGTGCATAGGAAAATTTATTTGGTTTGCCTTTTTTGCTCACAGCCATGGCAATACCCATGGGGCCTAAGCGTCCGATGAACATGATACAGATAATGATCAGTTTGCCAAGTCCTGAAAATCCAGAGGTAATACCGGTGGACAGTCCTACAGTGCCAAATGCACTGACCACTTCATAAAGAATTTCGAGAAAAGAACCCCGGGTCAGGTTATGGGAGACATCACCGATTTCCACCTGCTGAAGCAGCACTACGCCGATAACAATCACCAGCATACTGATGATAATCAGACTCACCGCCTTTGATATACTGGCATCCGATACCCTGCGGTAAAAAATATGAGGGTGTTCCTCTCCCCGGAATCTGGAGTATCCCAGGATGGCAAGGCTGGATATTGTGGTGACCTTGACTCCGCCGCCGCATGAACCAGGAGCCGTGCCCACAAACATTAAAAGAATACTGATAAAAAGTGTTTCATTGGCCAGACTGCCTATATCAAGGGTGTTGAACCCGGCAGTGCGGGTATTCACGGCTTGGAAAAAAGAGGCCAGGAATTTGGTATGCAGGGGCAGATCCTTAAGGGTGTTGGACCACTCCAGGAGAAAAAACAGCAGCGTGCTGCCGGTTAGCAGAACCAAGGTGGCCGTCAGCGTTAGCCGTGTGTGCAGACTTAATTTTGACCAGCAGCGTTTTGAAAATGAAAATTTTTGCCGGATTTCGGCCATAACAATGAATCCAATCCCGCCGGTGATAATGAGCAGGCAGATATCAAGATTGATCAGCCAGCTGCCGCCGTACTGGATGAAACTATCCGGAAACAGAGAGAATCCGGCATTGCAGAACGCACTGACCGAGTGGAATGCCGCATAGCAGATGGCCGTATCCACAGGAAATCTGGAAAGAAACTCCGGCAGCATTAATACCGCTCCGATCAACTCAATGACAAATGTAAAGATCAGTATCTCTTTGACCAGTGAATATATATTTTTTCCCTGACCGTAACTGTAGGTCTCAGAGAGCATCTGTCGCCCGGTCATGCCCACCCGTTTGCCAAGAGTGAGCAAAAACATGGTGGATAAAACCATGATGCCGATACCGCCGGCCTGGATCAACATCATGATGACTATTTTACCGAAAAAGGTGAACGTAGACGCTGTATCCACCACAACCAGTCCTGTGACGCATACGGCGGAAGCAGATGTGAAAAGCGCGTCAATAAAGCCCAGATGGCCTTTTTCAGTGGCTGCGGGCAAAAAAAGCAATATCGCGCCAAGCAGTATCAGCACGGCATAACTGAGCATGGAGATTCGGCCCGGGGACAGAACTTTTCCTTTCCGGGTGGATTCCTTATGGTGCAGCAACGACATTTTTAAACCAAATTAGTTTCTAAGAAATGAAAATCCATAATTTCTGGATGAACACAACCAGTAAAAATTAATCCGGTACTGTCTTGGGTTATTTATTAAGACACTACCGGAAACCATTGTGCTCAATATTACGCCTTCAATCCACGAAAATCAAATGCCATTTTTAATCTACCTTGATTGGACTTATTGATTTTCCAACCATAAAGGGGGCTGCTTTTTATCGGGGCAGCCCCCTTTTATATTTTCCCAATAACGACCAGTCACTATTTAAAGTAACGATCTATTATCGTGTTTATAAGGGTTAAAATTTAACAACAATCTCTTCATAGGTCTTACGCCATTTGGGAGGATTGAGTACAAGTCCGGGTTTTTTGTACCCAACAGCAAGCAGTACCGGAATCCAGTATCTGTCAGGGATATTAAATGCTTTTTTAACGCCTTCATGGTCAAACCCGTCCATGGGATGGGAATCAAGGCCTAAACTTACAGCAGCATACATCAGGCTCATGGCAAAAAAACCCGCGTTTTTAGCCGCAAAAGCAAGGTTGGCGTTCGGGCTCCAATTGTACAGGGAGCTTGTGGCGTTTAGGAACCAATCCCGTTGCGTCTCGGGCATGCCGGTTTTAACCATCTCCTGCCAGGTTCGTTCAAATCCGGGATGGCCCTGTTTCCATCCTTCCTTATCTGCCAGCACAATCATGGTTACCGGCGCCTCAACGATTTTGGGCTGGTCCCAAGCCAATGCTTTGAGTTTCTCCTTTTGCGCTTTGTCCCGGAGAATCATGAGGTTCCAGGGCTGGAGATTAAAGCTGGAAGGTGTAGTGCCTGCCAGGTCTACCATTTTTTTGATCAATTCCTGGGAAACCTCTTTTTCGGGGTCGAAAAAATTGATGGAACGTCTGTTTTGGGTAATCTGCTCAAAGGTCATAATATCTCCTAACCTTCAATTCTTGAAGGATTGTTTTTAGTTAGCCAAGACTTATTAAATCTTTTGCTAAGTTAACTTTTATTTTAGAAAGGTCAAGGAGTTGCCGTGAATTTATTTCTGGGATAGGACCATCCGCCCGTTTTGGGATGTTTGTCCGGAATCCCGGTACTATGGATATTATGCCGAATGATTATTTTGCTGCTATGATTATGGGCATCATCACCTGTGACTAAGAATCATTCATCAATTGTTTTCTTTTTTGGGAATTATTCTTTTTTTGTGCTCATCATCAATGGCAACATACACGAATCGTGCTTCCGTCACTTTGTAGCGCCCCATGCCACAGGAGTTAATTATGGGTTTGACCCACACTTCAAGTTTCACTGTGATTGACGTGGTTCCAATTTTTTCAACGTAACCATAGCAACAAAAGATATCTCCCACCTGAATGGGTTCGATAAACTTCATACCTTCCACGGCAATGGTTACGACACGTCCACACGTAATTTCCTTGGCCAGGATGCTGCCCGCAATATCCATCTGAGACAAAACCCATCCGCCAAAAATATCTCCGTTGGGGTTGGTATCTGCTGGCATTGTCTGTGTTCGAAGCAGCAGATCTCCGTGCGGCTGTTGTTCCTCATCCATTAATGGAATCTCCTTCATTAGAATAATATCCTTTCGATTCATTTTGATTAACGTTTATTTTTCATTCTGAGTGGATGTAACATCTTCTTTTATAAAACACATTTAATTAAGGAACAATAGTAGACTTGTCGGAACCCGCAGCGCCGCCAGGGGATTTGATCTTGCTTTGGCAAGCTGTTATATTGACGGATCCCAACGGACAGATCGTCAGGGATCCTGTCATTCCCGGAACCGACACAACAGACCTGCCCTTTCAAAAATAAGGGCCAAAAGGAGGAATTAAGAGATGGCCAATCGTACCGAACATGATACCATGGGGGCAATCCAGGTGCCTGCAGACGCATTGTGGGGCGCCCAGACCGAACGCAGCCGGCAGAATTTCACCATTGGCCGGGAGTTGATGCCCAAAGCCCTGATTTATGCCTTCGCACATCTGAAAAAAGCCTGTGCAGTTGTCAACAGACAGATGGAACTGCTGGATGACCATAAGTCTGATCTTATTATCCAGGTCTGCGATGAAATCCTCAACGGGGATCACGACGATCAGTTTCCCCTCCATGTCTGGCAGACCGGCAGCGGCACCCAGACCAATATGAACTTAAATGAGGTCATCGCCAACCGGGCAGCTCTTCTTGACGGCAAGGCGCTTGATGATACCAGGCCCATTCACCCCAATGACCATGTGAACAAATCCCAAAGTTCCAACGATACATTCCCTGCCGCCATGCATATTGCCGCCGTATTTGAGATCCATGACACCCTGCTTCCCGCAGTCGACCGCATGCATCTTTCCCTTGAAAAAAAATCCAAAGATTTTTCTCAAATTATTAAAATTGGGCGCACCCATCTCCAGGACGCCACCCCGTTGACACTTGGCCAGGAAATCAGCGGATGGGAAGCCATGATCCAAAGCAGCCGAGAGCAGATTCTGCACGCGTTGGAAACGCTCTACCCCCTGGCCATTGGTGGAACTGCGGTGGGAACGGGTTTAAATGCACCCCAGGGGTTTGGAAACGCTGTGGCACAAGAACTTGCCAGGTCAACCGGCCATCCGTTCAGCCAGATAAAAAACACCTTTCATGGCCTCACCGGGCATGATCAGATCGTATTCACCAGTGGTGCACTCAAAGGGCTGGCGGCCAATCTGATGAAAATCGCCAATGACATCCGGTGGCTTGCCAGCGGTCCCAGATGCGGCATCGGAGAACTCAATATCCCGGCCAATGAACCGGGCAGCTCCATCATGCCCGGAAAAGTAAATCCCACCCAGGCCGAAGCCGCCACCATGGTTGCCTGCCAGGTCATGGGAAATGATGCGGCCATCGGCTTTGCCGCAAGCCAGGGCAATTTTGAACTCAATGTATTTAAACCGGTGATTATCCATAATTTGCTTCAGTCTGTTAAGCTTTTAGGCGATGCCGTCTCCTCTTTCACATCCAATTGCCTGGCCGGTATTACCCCGAACTTTGACGTGATTGAACGCCACTTGAAGAATTCCTTGATGCTGGTCACGGCACTGGCACCACACATCGGGTATGACAATGCCGCCCGAATCGCCAAAAAAGCGCTTCAGGACGGTATGACGTTAAAAGAGGCCGCCGTAGAACTGGACTTGGTTCAGCCCAAGCAATTTGATGCATGGGTCAAACCCGAAATCATGATCCTGGGTCAAAAATAATTTTTAAAGCATTGCCCAATTTCTATTAAAATTCAAAAGGCGTCACTGTTCGCACATTTGCGTTATATGACCAGTGACGCATAACGCAAGTCACATGTTTTTTTGATTGCGAACCTTCGTAGATCTACCTGTTCCTGAAACGCTGAGTGGTAACGAAGACTACGGATAAAAGAAAAACGACGGGGTTATTTTTTTTTATATTTTTTTTTGACGTTGAAAAAATCCCATATGGCCCAGGGAATCAATACACCGCTCAACACTTGATTGAAAAGCGCATACTCGGCCATGTCCGGGTCTGAATTCAACCATCCGTCCCAAAAGCACCACAACCCGAATCCGAGCAACAGGAGGGTAAATACATAAGGACTCATTTTAGGCGGTGGAGGTGGATCTTTTTTAGACGTTTTTTCATCCATGAATACTTTTTCTCCGCATTTGTTTAATTTGGTATTTCAATATCACAGATCATTTTAATTGAGAAGTTATAACTATTTTATGAGAAAAAAATAATATTTCAACGGTTTTTACATTTGAGTCCGTGAGAATGCCCATTTTATTTTAATAGGTATAAAAAATTGAAAAAACAGTTCAGCAAAATATAAAAATCATGTATATTCAACCTCTTTTTAAAAGTAAAAATTTCAAGGGATTATTATTAAAGTATAATATTGATAAATTATAACGGGCTGACCCTGGACACCATCCGGGCGGTTAGGGAACATGGAGTAAAAAAAAATGGCTAAACCAAAAAAAGAAGCAACATTGATGGACAAAGTCGTTGGACTTTGCAAACGCAGGGGCTTTGTTTATCCGGGATCTGAAATTTACGGCGGACTTGCCAATGCCTGGGATTTTGGGCCTTTAGGAGTGGAATTGCTTAAAAATCTAAAAGAGGCGTGGTGGAAAAAATTTGTCACCGAGCGCATTGACATGGTCGGCCTGGATGCCGCCATCCTCATGAATCCAACCACCTGGGAAGCCTCGGGTCATGTGGGCAGTTTTTCCGATCCGCTGATGGACTGCAAAAAATGTAAATCCAGGGAACGGGCTGACAAACTTGTGGAAAAGTGGCAGCATGACAACGGATCTGATGAGCAGCCCGCCAACTGGGCAGGGGAAAAGACCCCGCCCCAGGATATGCTGGATTTTATTAACAGCAAAAATATCACCTGTCCCCAGTGCGGCAGCCTTGAATGGACCCTGCCCAAAGCCTTTAATCTGATGTTTAAAACCCAGCAGGGTGTGGTTGAAGGAGAAGGAAAGGAGATCTATCTTCGCCCCGAAACAGCCCAGGGTATCTTTGTCAATTTTAAAAATGTCCAGACTACCTCACGCAAAAAAGTCCCCTTTGGCATTGCCCAGATCGGCAAGGCATTCAGAAACGAAATCACACCGGGCAATTTTGTATTCAGGACCCGTGAGTTTGAGCAGATGGAAATTGAATATTTCTGTAAACCCGGTACCGAGCTTGAATTCCATGACTTCTGGAAGAAATTCTGCATGGACTGGTACCTGGGGCTGGGCGTAACCCCGGACAATCTTAGATTTCGCGACCATGATGATGCGGAGTTGTCCCATTACTCCAATGCCACCGCCGATATTGAATACCAGTATCCGTTTGGCTGGGGGGAGTTGTGCGGCATCGCTTCGCGGACCAACTATGACTTGAGCCAGCACATGGAGTTTTCCTCTAAGGATCTGAAGTATTTTGACGAGGCTGCCAAAGAGAAATATGTACCCTTTGTCATTGAACCATCTCTTGGGGTCCAGCGCTCTGCTTTGGTCTTTTTGTGCGACGCCTATGAAGAAGAAGAGATTAAAGAAGGGGATACCCGGGTGGTGCTCCATCTTCACAACCAGTTGGCGCCTGTGAAAATTGCAGTGATGCCCCTGGCCAAAAAAATTGCCGACAACGCAAAGTCTATCTTTGACACCCTGGTACAGCAGCTGGGGCTGAACATGGATTTTGACGTCCAGGGATCCATCGGCAAACGTTACCGCCGCCAGGATGAGGCCGGCACGCCCTATTGCGTGACATTTGATTATGAATCCCTTGACGACAATGCCGTCACCATCCGGGAGCGGGACTCCATGGAACAGCAACGTATGAAAATCGATGAGCTGGTTCCCTTTTTCCGGGAAAAATTTACATATTAGCCATTGTGTGAACAAACCTTTAAACGGCCGGCTCTGTAGCCGGCCGTTTAAGTTTTTGCTAAAACTCATAAAGGGTTAATTTTATGGCACTTTACTCATATAAAAATGTTACGCCAAAAGTTCACGAATCCGTTTATATCGCACCTGATGCAAAAATTATAGGAGATGTACACATCGGCCGGGATTCTTCGGTCTGGTTTAATTCAGTCATCAGGGGGGATGTCGCGCATATTCGGATTGGTGAACGCACAAACATTCAGGATCTTTGCATGGGCCATGTGGCCAGACAGACCCCTTTGATTATCGGAAACGGCGTCACCATCGGACATAGCTGCTGTGTTCACGGCGCGACCATTGAGGATGACTGTCTGATCGGCATGGGCGCCATTCTTTTGAATAAAAGCGTGATTGGCCGGGGCAGTGTCATTGCTGCCGGTGCCGTTGTTCTGGAAAAAACAATAATTCCGCCTTATTCACTTGTTACAGGGTCTCCGGGCAAAGTCAAAAAAGTCTACGAGAATCAAGAAGAGATCAATCAGAGGCTGAAAAGCGCATCTGATAATTATGTGCTGCATGCCAGGGAATACGCTTCTAACGATCTGGTTTATGAAATTAAAAACAGAGACTGAAAATCAGATATAAAAAACGGCTTTATCAGTTTGTTTGTTGCAAAAATATTAATAGGCCCAGGCCTGTAAAGCCCAAACAAGCCCGGGCAAAAACAAATCGTGCCGGAATTTTTTTAAGGCTGCAGAATCAGCGAAGTCCGGCCTGAATCAGAATTTCTTCAACCCGGTGTTCCCAGCCGATGGCCATGAGGTGGATGCCCGAAATCCCCTTCATCTCTTTTAATTCCTGGATCTGTTCACAGCATATTTTAATACCTTCTTTGGCTGCATCCGCTTTGGGCACGCCGGATATTCTTTTAATGACCGCCTCCGGGATTACCACGCCGGCGACCTTACTGGCCATAAATTTTGCCATACCAACGGATTTTAAAGGGATGACGCCGGCAAGGATATGACAGGACTGATCCGCGCCTAAATCCCGCACCCTGGCAAGCCATTTCTTAAACAGATCCATATCGTAAATGCACTGGGTCTGAATAAAATCAGCCCCGGCCTTGGCTTTTTTCATCATGCGTAACGGTCTGAATTCCAAGGGTTCGACAAAGGGGTTGGCTGCCGCCCCGACAAACAGGTCCAGATCCCCCTTAAAGGGTTTGTCAACATCAAGAAAACAGTGTTGGTCCCGCATACGCACCGCGGTAGAGATCAACTGCATGGAGTCGATATCGTAAACCGCCTTGGCCCCCGGCTGGTTCCCTGCGGTGGTGTGGTCTCCGGACAGGCACAGCAAATTTTTGATACCAAGGGCACAGGCACCTAAAATTTCACTTTGCATGGCAATGCGGTTACGGTCCCGACAGGTCATCTGCCAGATGGGTTCCAATCCTTCCTGGGCTGCAATCAGGGCCGTGGCAAAGCTGGACATCCTCACCGTGGCGGATGGATTATCCGTAATATTTACACCGTCCACAATGCCTTTCAAGTGGGCGGCCAGTTCCCTTACATGTTCAGCATCCGGGCTCTGGGGCGGGCCCAGTTCCGCTGTAACGGCAAACCGGCCTGCATTAAGTGTTTCTTTTAATGTATTGCACATGATTTTTTCCAACTTTATAAATATATTGTGTTGCCGTTGTGAACTAAACTAGTGTCTGAACAAAAACCTGGAAATTTTGTCGAGTACAAGGCGGACAAAAATTTTAACCGGAGTAATACATGGAGTATTTCGAGGATTAACATTTGCGACCAACGAAGTAATCGGCAAAATTTACGGTTTTCGGTCGGGCACTAAACTAAACCTCCGGCCCGGTGCATCCAGGCTGCACCAGTGTTTGCTGCACTGTATTTTTCCATTGCACAGGGGGCTTGATTTCAAGCATATCCTGGAGTCGGTCCTGCTGTTTCAGGCGATGATAGATCTCATACCAGGCGCAGGGAACGTTTTTATCCACCTCACATTTTCCGCCTTTTTCTGTTCCGCCGCAGGGCCCGTTGTACAGGCCTTTGGCGCACCGGGTCACAGGGCAGATGCCGCCGCTGAATCCCAGAACGCAGTCTCCGCAGGCCCGGCATTTCTCTTCATACCAGCCAGGTCCTCTGTCAATACCGATGAACATGGTATTCACCGCAGGGAATATTGGTGTCTGGGGGTATCTTTCGGCCAGTAACTGAACACCTGCACCACAGGCCATGGAGAGCAGACAATCGTAATCCTTATATAAGAGATCCAGGCCGTTCAGGAACTGGGCATTGCACTGACGTTCCACCGTGCATCCACTGATTTCATTATCCATACCCTGGGTTTTGATCTCTTCATCCAAGGCATTGTTTAAAAGTTCAACTTCCTGCTGACCGCCTGCCAGGCACACAGAAACACAACCGCCGCATCCGACGATGAGCACCCGCTTGTACCCGCTGATCCGGGCCAGAATTTCTTCCATGGGTTTTAGTGTTGCTTTAATCATTTGAAACGCTCATGTCCTTTTTAACAAAATGTTATTTCAGGATTTTGTATGACATTCCCCGCATACCACAGGCCCTTGCCCCTGGGCGTCATGGCAGTGAAGACACTGCCGGTGAAATGCCTGTAGTGCCGGAAATGATGTTTTACCATTATGGCAAGTGGCGCACTGAATATCCGGATTGCCTTCATAAAGTTCATCTTCATCCAGGTCATTGGTCCCGTTTTTGTAATCATGGTGGCAGTCCAGGCAATCTAAAAAAGCCATGTGGTCCTCATGAGGAAACAGTGCGGGAGTCAGATTTGAGTCTTTGGATGTTAACGTATTTGGAAAATAGTTTTTGCCGTAACCGCATATCGCCACAAAAACAAAGCATACGACCAGAATTGCCGGAATAATTTTTTGTGACACAGGCCGGTTGGAACGGTGCACCGTCAACCCAATTTTCTCTTTCATCTGGCCACCTCATGCGCGTTGGATGGTAGTTCAACTGGGGGAAAGAGCCCGTCAAAGCGGGGACCCGCACCCTGGGATCGGCAAATGTCACGACCAAGGGCAATCATCCCGGGAATATTGAGCTGCATTGGACAGACACACCGTGTGCACAGTGCGCACTTGACCCATAAAAGATCTTGGATCTCTTCAAGTTCTTCAAAAGTGACCTTTCCTTTTTTCTTATACAGTTTGCCAACGGAATGAATCACTTTGTAGGAAGGCATATAGGTTGGGTCATCCGGATTGTTTCGCTGCAGAAAGCAGGTGTCAGCGCAATAGGAGCAATGGATGCAGGCGCTGAAAAACAGCTTGATTTCCGGGGCATTTTGTTTGAGCATGGCCTTGATGCCGCTCGGATCAATATTTTGCGCTGTCCGGCCGGTCGCTGTAAAGACATTTTTAGCGGCATTTTTTTTGATTGATTCCATAGTTAAACAGCCCCTTTATTTGTATCAAACTGTTGCGGCACTGCCACAGGTTTTGTCTGGCGCACAACAAAAAATGCAATCATATGAGCCAATCGTGTAAATGGCATGGCCACCAGCATCAACTGCCCAGTGATGATATGCAGATTAATTACGAATCCATAGGGCAAAAGACGATGGTAAGCAATAAATCCGGTTAGAAACGGCAGAATAACCAGGACAATGATCAAATAGTCACTGAAAAAAGAAATCGCCCGCACCCGTCGTGTCAGCAGACGGCGTAAAAGAAAAAACAGACCGCACCCTATGCATATCATGGTCAGGTTATCTGAAACATAATCAGGTAGCATGGGCAGGCTAATTCCCCAATATGTGTCTAAAAGAATGTTGTGACCTTTTATGAACAGAGGTAAAAGTAAAAGAATCAGGTGAAACACAACCGAGATCAGGGTGGTGACAGGGTAGCGACCGGGAAGAGACGCTTTATATGACCGGGTAAACCGGGCATTGGGATTCATGAAGGCAGTTGCCGGCCGGGAGGCTGAAGCCATTCGGACCAGGGTTATGGTTTTATAAACCATGCCTGCAACAAAAAGTATAAAGGTGATCCACATGATGGGACCGGTTAATAAATCATAAAGCGACATCAATTATCTCCCAGTAAAATTTAGGATGATATCCAAGCGCTTCGAAGCCGGGTATCACCGAAGAAAATTACATAAATGCTTTTCAATCTAAATCTTGCCCAAAAAAAGCATAGAGCAGCATGCGGGGGGTTTATTACAATAAGGGAGAGGGATTGTCAATTATACTTTTTTTGCAAACACTTACATTTTACACCCTAAAACTGCAGATGTCATGGGGAATTTAGTTTCAGGGCATCAAGTTTAACACTGTAATATGGAGAACCAACATGATGAGCTCCCCATGACTTGCCTGACGGGTACAGTTTCATGTGATTTTGGATAGTCTCAAGCATGCGAATGATCTTCATTATCGACTCAGGGAAAACCCTATCCGGAAAATTTCCTCTTTTGAGTCGTATTCTTTCAGTCGTTCCGCATATCCGTTGAAATACTGCAAATGCAAGTAGAGATTCAATCCATTGTTGAAAAATGAGGTTAATGGATAGCTTAAGTCCGCCTGGATGCTGGGACCTGCTTCAGCCCACCTTGTGTGGGTATCCAGACACAGCCCCATGGGCATGCCTGTCTGGATCTGCAAGTCAAAATATCCGCGATAATCAGCCAGGTCCGGGTTTGTTTCATCCTCATTCATCACATACATCCATAGTTTAGGTGCAACGGTCAGATAGGCCTCATCAAAAAGAGAGATCGACATAATCGGCTTGATATACATGTAGTTAGTGGATCTGGAATCATCCCCGCCCTTGCCGTTGGACTCATGCTGGAAACCGCCCTGTATGCCGAAAATTTTAACCCATGGCAACTCTAAATCAATTTTGGGAACCAGATAAAATACTTCCGGCTTATAACTGGAATCATCAAAGGGCTTGGAATTTGATTTAAGGTCCCAGTAAGAAGTCTGGGTATAGGCCAGATGAAAACCATCCAGCAGGGAATTCAACCCCCGGCTGTCAAAGGGCGCGTTGAACAGTTTGTACTTAAAACTGACCTGGAATTTGCTCTTTTCCCGCCCCGGGTCGACACCGAACAGGAAATAGACCGGTTCGTAGGCCGACAGGTTCTTTAAAAAGGGTTGGAATTCGTCTTGCTTTTCTCCGATAACCAGTTGGCCCTGGCTTTCCTTTTCCCCTGCTTGTGGTTGAACCGCCGGGCCGGCGGCGAACAACACGGCGTGGGAATTGAAATCCTTAAGGCTCAGGCTCACCGTTCCGGCCATGTCCTGGGGCAGTTTAAATTCATAGGTCCGTTTGGCGAATCCACCGGCCGGAACAGTGACCATACCGTCAGAGGCGGTTTCCACACCAATGGCCTCCACTATGTGCTCCTGGTCGTCCAGTTGCAACGCGACCGCCACCGAATCGTAATCCTTTGACATGATATCCTCGGTTCCGGTGTTTTGGATAAACAACGTAAAACGGGTGGATTGACCTGCCACAGCATTTTCCTGTGGGGGGACAATAAATAGGTTTGATGTCGACGCCGCTGCAGAAGTTAAATGAAAAGGATCTGCACCCAAAGTAAGGATTACAAATAGAAAAGCCACATACCAAAAGTTTAGTTTCAAAGGATAATACATAGGGAACGCTCCATAGGGGGGATAATTATGGTTTTTTTAAGGTCTTTAAGGATTGTGGACACAGGGTGTAAAAACAAAAAACCTTGCATCAGCTAAATTAGAATCCCTGTTCGTGTCAAGAAAAATCTATTTTTTTACTTGCTTGACACCCCAAAAATTATGGTCTAAAACCCCCTCCGTTTTGGTGGTTTCTGTAATAGCTATAATGGAGGAGTACTATGTCTGAACTTGAGACACGAGTGGAATGTAAAAGCCTTCTGAAAAAAGTTATGAAGGCTGAAGAAACAATCCAGTTTTTTAAACCTGGAATGAACCTTGGCTGGTCAGGTTTTACACCTGCAGGTTACCCGAAAGCAGTACCCATTGCCCTGGCTGACTATGTCGAAGCCAACAGCCTTCAGGGCAAATGGCGTTTCAACCTTTTTATCGGCGCATCTGTGGGTGCGGAAACAGAAAACAGATGGGCCGATCTGGATATGATTGACAGAAGATGGCCGTACCAGACAGGTAAAAACATCGCTAAAGGCATCAACAGCGGCCGCATCAGAATGGGTGACAAACACCTCTCTCTCTTTGCCCAGGATCTTGGATATGGTTTTTATACCAAAGATACGGAATCGGGCAAACTTGATCTTGCCATCATTGAAGTTTCCTGCATTAAAGAAGATGGACGGATTGTTCCCACCGCCTCCTGTGGTGTAATCCCCGAAATTCTTATGGTGTGTGATAAAATCATTCTTGAGGTCAACACAGGTATGCCGTCATTTGAAGGCATGCACGACCTTTTTATGCCGGGGACACCACCCAACCGACAGGTTTTCAATATTACAAAAGCAGACAGCCGTATCGGTTCGACCTCCATTGCATGCGACCCTGAAAAAGTTATTGCTGTTGTAGAGTCAAAATATCCGGATAAAGGCCGCGCCTTTACAGACATTGATGAGACCTCCGAAGCCATCGCCGGCCACATCATTGAATTTTTTACTGCTGAAGTGAACGCCGGACGTCTTCCCAACAATCTGCTTCCGCTCCAGTCCGGTGTCGGCTCCATCGCCAACGCTGTTGTGGGTGGTCTTGCCAAAGGGCCTTTTGAACACCTGACCGTTTACACCGAAGTGCTTCAGGATACCATGCTTGACCTGTTTGACTCCGGTAAACTTGATGCGGCCTCTTCATGCTCACTTTCTCTGTCCGAGAAAGAGGGGTTCCCCCGTTTCCTGGCAAACCGGAACAGATATGCGGATAAAATCGTTCTTCGTCCTCTTTCTGTTTCCAACGCGCCGGAGGCGGTCCGCCGTCTTGGATGTATCTCAATGAATACACCTGTTGAGTTTGATATTTACGCCCATGCAAACTCAACGCTCGTGGGCGGCACTAGAATGATCAACGGTATTGGCGGTTCAGGTGACTTCCTCAGAAACGGTTTCTTGAAAATGATGCACTGTCCGTCTGTGCGTCCTACAAAAACAGATCCGACAGGGATCACATGTGTTGTGCCAAAGGCCCCGCACATTGACCACACAGAACACGATCTTGATGTTGTGGTGACAGACCAGGGTCTTGCAGATCTTCGCGGTCTTGCCCCTAAAGAGAGAGCACAAACCATCATCGATAAATGTGTGCACCCCGAGTATAAGGACATCATTCAGGAGTATCTTGACATGTCTTCCAAGGTTACGCTTGCAAAAGGTGTCGGCCATGAGCCCCAGCTTTTTGACAGGTGCTTTAAAATGCAAATGAATCTTGCGAAAAACGGCACAATGAAAATCGACAACTGGGATGTACCTGAAATGGTATAGTGTACCGGCATATGACCGCCCAGATAAATTAAAAGCTTAACGCTTTTCCAGAGGGCTGCTACAGAAATAGATATAGGGGAACCGTAACGGGTTCCCCTTTTTTTTCCCCCGCACAGTTATGGATTTGACAACCCTAATACTGACTGTTAGATTGACCGCATGGAAAATAAAACAAGAATGGATAAGCCCTGTCGGACGATGATTTCCGTACCCGGAAACAAGACAAAGATGCATGCCAAAGCTGCGGCTTCCAACGTTGACGTCATTATGCTGGACTTGGAAGACAGCGTGCCGGCGGATGAAAAAGAAGCGGCTCGTAAAACGGTTATTGATTCGCTTCACGCTTTGAATTTTAATGAAAAGTGTGTCGCCCTTCGCATCAACAGTCTGGACACGCCGTTTGCCTATAAAGATTTGATTCAGGTAGTAGAGGCCGCCGGAGATTGTCTTGAAACTGTTGTGGTGCCCAAGGTAAATCATGAGGCGGATATCCATTTTGCCGGCCGCTTATTGGACGGCATTGAAATAGCATTGGGACAAACAAGGCAGATCCGGATCCAGGCTTGTATTGAGACCGCCCAGGGCCTTTCCCGGATTAACGAGATTGCTTCGGCCGATCCCAGGCTCTCTTCTCTGTCATTCGGCATTGCCGATTATCAGGCCAGCATCGGGGCCGCGCTGGTCTCTTTGTCCGGTCACGGAGAAAACGAGGAGCAGGTTTACCCCGGTCACCGGTGGCATTTTCAGCTCAGCCGCATGGTTATGGCGGCCAAGGCCAACGGGCTTATGGCCCTGGATGCCCCCTTTGGGAACTTTAGGGATGATGATGGCCTGAAAAAATCAACGGCCCTGGCCAAGGCCCTTGGATGTGACGGGAAATGGGTGATCCATCCTGACCAGATTGACACAGTCAACCAGGTGTTTACCCCTGCATCGGAAGAGATCCAGCGGGCCAGGAAAATTCTGGACGCGGCAGATGACCGGTCCCGAGGCGCCGTGGCTGTTGACGGCCGAATGGTTGACCAGGCGACCATCCGAATTGCCCGACGGGTTTGGGCGCAGGCTGTTTTCCTCGGACAGGTTTAGATTCCGGCTTTTGGGCCGGAGCGAATCTATTAATTAAACGCAGAATTATCCCGGCTGGGCCTCATCTAACACCATTCGAACTGTTTTTGCCAAGATATCCCCCGTCATATTCGGCATTGTCATGTCTGTAATAACCAAATCAAAATCGCCTGGGTTGTTTTTGAATGCGTCCAAGGCATCAATGCTGCTCAGACGAAATCTGAAATGCCAATGATCGATATAGTGGCCGCCTTCATAATATCCAATGCGCCATTTCGTCCCGGAATTTGTGGTTGGCGTGAAGTTATAATAATCTGCATATGAAGATGGGGCTTCTATAGCCGTAAAGGCAAAAATGACAAACAAAAAAATACAAAAAGGCAATAAATATTAAAATAATGACGTATCGCCCGATGTTATGAACAAAGTACAGATTCAATGCCCATCGGACGATACGTTTGAAAATGGTTTCAGTGGTTGTATGGTGGTTGCGACATATTACCGTTAAACTTTATTGATTTTCTTTCTTTTCAACCCTGCGATGCTGAGCAGGCCGGAGCCTAATAATAATATTGAGGTAGGCGTTGGGACCGAAGATGTCTCTGCGAGACTCCAAACTGATATGACTGTGTCATCTTTGTCCTCTAATCCAACGGTTGGTGATGAATCATATGTAGATGTAGACGAACTGTAGCCTATGCGCTCATTATCGTTATAGAGAGATGACCATTTTTGTACGTTTGCCGTAGCAATCACATTTTCGGCGATATATTCGTAAGGTATTACAACTACTGCAGCCGCCGTTGATCCTGGATCTGACGTATTAACCCCGTTAATTAGTGTCGGTTGTTCAGCATATTCGCCTACAAACACTTGTTCTAACAGCGCTTCTGCCGCTGCAGTTACCAGAGCCCCGTCTAAAGAATAAAGACAAAAATCCGAATTTGCATCTGCACCATCATATAGGTCTGCGATCGTACTATCAATAAACATAACATCATATAAAGCGCCATTAACATTAACATTTTCTGCACCCATGAGTGTGGTGCCATCCGTGATGAACGTTACCGTTGCCGTTGCCGTTGCCGTTGCCGTTGCCGAAAACGCCGGAGAACAAAACAACCCTATACACAACAATGAAATACCGATTGAACTTAACAACAATTTGAACCTGAACATAAAAACACTCCTTCTTTAAGAACAACAATAAATATAAAAAATTAAGCATATACACCACTTGCGTTAAAACCACCTGTTTGTCATGATGAGCAAAATGTATGCTATGCTTAAGTTTAGAGAGAAATAATCAAAGGAAGAGATTGATTATTGTTTGGTTCGATTTTTTTATTTTTTTAACTAAATTTAAGGTTTAACGACACAATTGTGGAGATTTTGTGAAGTTAACAAGATAGTCAATTCTTCTCTACGCGTTGACATGTTATAGAAAATACTTTCCAATAATTGTGAAAACATTTTCTTTGCTTGGGCAGAATATTACACACACCGCGCCATAAAAATCGCGTATGACCATGATGGGATATAATCTGAGCTTCCATTATTCGATTTTTTGTCCTTCGCCAGGGCAAAGGCGCGCATAACAATGGCATCATAGGGGCGTATTCAAGATGCGGTAGGCTGTACATGAACATATTCATGATAATTAGAAAACAATTGATTTTTTTAGTCACGGATGTTTAATTCTCAACTGAATTTTGGCTTCAAACCGTTCCATCTGAAACCGAATAGGCAGAACCCGCACATTAGAGATATTAGCCCATTCTGCCTATTTTTCATTTTGGGCATCATAATTAATCCTGTGTTCGACAGTTGTAGGTTCATTTTTTTAAAATTTTGTCAAAATATCCAATAAAATCAGCTCGAATGTGATTCCTGACGCCAAAACTTGTAGGCACACGACTTGTTGGTTTATGCTTGACATTAATGACGATACATGCTTTTTCTATGGGCATGTATGTACGCACAATAAAACGCAGAAACAAAGATGGGTCCGAGGTCGAGTATGTTCAGTTAGCCCACAATACTCGTCATCCAGAAAAAGGCTATTCACGAGCCGAGGTCGTCTACTCCTTCGGGCGGCGGGACCAACTCGACGTAGCCGCCCTCAAGCGCTTAGTCAGCAGCCTCAGCCGGTTCATCAGCCCCGAAGACATTCAGGACCTTGAAGCCCAAAGCGCCGGGCTCAAGTTCATATCCAGCAGGCCGGCAGGGGGAGCCCTGCTGCTCAAAGGCTTGTGGGAACGCATTGGGATTGACCGCTGCCTTGCCAATGCATTGAAACACACAGAGTTCAAAGCGCCGATTTCGGATGCGATTTTTGCAATGGTGGCCAACAGGGCACTGGCTCCGTCTTCCAAACTTGCCGTCGAAGAGTGGGTAGCCAAGGATGTTCATCTGGACATTGAGGCGCCGATCAAGGTTCAGCACCTTTACCGGAGTATGGACTTCCTGCTTAAGAATGCGGAGGCCATCCAAGAGAAGGTGTTCTGGACAACGGCTCAACTGCTGAATCTCACGGTGGACCTGATCTTCTTTGATACAACCAACACTTATTTTGAAATGGAAGACACCAACGACTCGGAGCTGCTTGCTTTTGGGAAATCTAAACACAAAAGAGATGACCTGCCCCAAGTCACCATTGGCCTGGCCGTGACACGGGAAGGTATCCCGGTCCGTTGCTGGGTTCTGCCGGGCAACCAAAATGACGCCAAGTGCGTCGATACCGTTCAAAAGGATTTGAACGACTGGCGGCTTGGCAACGTGATTTGGGCCATGGACCGTGGCATGACCAGCGAAGAGAATCGAAAAAACCTCCAAAGAGCCGGGGGACAGTACATCCTTGGTGAAAAGTTGAGGGGCCCCAATGTAAATGAAGAAGCCCTGAACCGGGGTGGGCGGTTCAAAAAGGTCAACGACAATCTCCATATCAAAGAGGTCTTTGTCGGTGAGGGCAGCGGCAGGCGCCGGTTCGTCATCGCTTACAACCCAGAACAGGCTGAACACGACAAACATGTCAGGGCAAGGAACCTGGAGCGGATCGAAACGGAGCTGGCGGCACTGAACAAACGGTCCGGCAAAGCATATCTCAAATCCAAATATGCTCTCCTGGCACACCGGTCCATGGGCAGATACCTCAAGGAACTGAAGTCAGGCAAGCTGACGGTGGATAAGGCTAAGATTAAGCAGGCGGAAAAGCTGGACGGCAAATATCTTTTGAGCACAAGCGACAAAAGCCTGTCGGCTGAGGATATCGCCCTTGGCTACAAACAACTCATGGAAGTCGAGCGCGCGTTCCGCACTTTAAAGTCCACCCTGTCCCTCCGGCCTGTCTACCACACCAAAAACGACCGCATCCGCTCTCATGTCCTGCTGTGCTGGCTGGCCCTGCTCCTGGTGCGGATTACCGAGCTGGAGACCGGCTTGAGCTGGCCCAGGGTCCGCGCCGAGCTGGAACGGCTCCATTTAGGCGAATTTTTGCATAAAGATGGGCGTGTACTACAGTACACAGAACTCACTCAAAATCAGCGTAACCTATTTAAAAAATTAAACATAAAACTTCCTGCGAAAATCAAGTCCATAGGATAAACACTTAAAATATGTAGGCACTACGCCATTTTAGAGGGATAGCTGTATCTCTTTATTGATAGGGCTTTCCGGATTTCGTATACCTACGGCTGTCGAACAGGAGTTAATAAAGAAAAGGAGAAATGTATGAACAAGTATGGCGCAGAGTTTTTTGGAACATTCTGGTTAGTTCTCGGCGGATGCGGCAGCGCCGTTTTATCAGCGGCTTTTCCAGACGTTGGTATAGGACTGCTTGGTGTATCACTGGCATTTGGTCTCACCGTGCTCACAATGGCCTTCGCCATCGGACACATATCAGGATGTCATCTGAATCCGGCCGTTTCGTTTGGCCTATGGGCAGGTGGGCGTTTTCCGGCAAAAGAGTTACTTCCCTATATCATTGCGCAGGTTTTGGGCGGTATAGCAGCGGGTGGTATTCTTTACTTAATCGCCAATGGAAAGGCTGGATTTGACCTTTCCGCAGGTTTTGCTTCAAACGGCTACGGCGCACATTCACCGGGCGGGTATAGTTTGCTGTCCGCACTGATCACTGAAGTGGTGATGACCATGATGTTTCTTATCGTCATTCTTGGCGCCACTGACGAACGCGCCCCACAGGGTTTCGCACCTATTGCAATTGGTTTGTGCCTGACTCTCATTCATTTAATCAGTATCCCGGTAACAAATACGTCCGTAAATCCAGCGCGCAGCACCGGCGTCGCTCTCTTTGCAGGCGATTGGGCGATTGCACAACTCTGGCTTTTCTGGGTGGCCCCAATCATTGGCGGTATACTTGGCGCTGTAGTCTATCGTTTTATCGGCACTGAGACCCAATAGTAGCAAAATTGCTCGGCAATTTGATGGGAGTGTAGAATTCCGGGGGCATTTACATAATTTTCGATAATTTAGGAAATGCCCCCAGATTGTTTAAGTTTTTTAGAAAATGGAGGTCCTATGAAATCTTTTTTATTATTTTCTTTCTCTCTTTTTCTTCTGTTGTCTGGCTGCTCCGCCGTCACAGTAGACCCTGTAGACAGCAATTTGGAAATCACTCATGTCTGTATTAAGGATTGCCCGGAAAAGTGTTTTGACAGGCGCATGCTGTATCTTATCCAGGATGGCTTTCAACGTCATGGTATTACCACAGAAGTATTAAATTGTGAATTGCCGTCTGAATGTGAATACTCATTGACTTATTCTTGCGAAAGGGCATGGGGCATGGCAACCTACTTAGGGCATGCTGAAATTCAACTTTATCACGGTAAATCGCAAATTGGGAATGCGACGTATCATTTAAAGGGAAAAGCAGGCTTTGCATTCACCGACTGGGAAAATACAAAATCGAAAATTGATCCTGTTATTGATGAGCTGCTTAATGGTGTGCAATCAGGAGACTAAATGGCAACCTATTTAAATTCAGGCCGAAGCAAGATATTTCATAAAAAATAGTTGGCAGACATTGAGAATAGAATTCCATAAGTATGCTCTTGACTCTTCTCTTTAATGGGTGACCCGTCATAATTTTTTCAAAAAACTTATAATTCAAGACTTGACCCCGATCCTGATCCTTTCGTTTTTGTGTAAAACCGATTAATTTCTGGATTGTTCTTTCTGCATGGACCCAGCATAAAGCATGGGTCAAGATATTGAACTGACCTGCATCATCACTGATTATGGCAAGATCCTGATTCCAGCCATGATCAAGCAGGCTGCCGAGAAGAGCCCCCTCGGTTGCAATCCTTTTGTGGCGTTTTTTACGGATTTTATTCTGAAACAAAAATGATTTCCAGTTGCGTTCAGTTGAAAAACACTGATTTTGAAATTTTTCCAGTTGGAACTTGGGAAGCCGCTGCTGTTTCATATATTCAATGGCAGCGTCGTTGATCACATAATCTTTATGGTTGCACCGCAATAACTGAAGGAAATTAATTCTGTTTTTGCTGTCGGTACTCTTAAACCAGGCGAAAAAGTTATTACCGATATGGGTGCAGTAACCATTTTTCCCATTATGCCTGGCACCGGTATCATCCACATTAATATGGCTTGAAAATTTTAACCCTGCAGATAAAATTTCATCCTTTTCTTCATGATATTGTTTTTTATTTTCGGTGACTATCGCATTGATCTGTCCACTTGAGATGCTGATGCCATATTCTCGCAGTTGCTCCAGAATCAACGGTTGGGTAACATAACCATGATAGTATTGATACAATATAACCCCCATGTCCTAGCGGACACAACGAAGCATGAAACACTTGCAAATTTTGAAAAATGGTCATAGCTATCAAATTTTTTTTCGACCAAGAAAAATATAAGGAGATAGCCATGACCAAGAGATCAAAAAATAGCACATTAATCCAAATCGTTCACCCAATTTGTTGTGGTTTGGATGTTCACAAAGACAAAATTTCGGCCTGTTTAATCACTGTTGATGCTAATGGGAAAGAACAGCATGAGATTCGAGAGTTTTCATCATTTACTCAAGATTTGCAAAAAATGAAAACGTGGTTGATTAAAAATAGCTGTCCTGTAGTGGCAATGGAAAGTACCGGGGTATATTGGCATCCGGTTTATAACACCATCGAAGCTACGATGGAGGTCGTTTTGGTTAATGCCAGGCATATTAAAAATGTTCCCGGCAGGAAAACAGACATTTGTGACAGTAAATGGCTTGCCGGACTGCTTCGTCATGGGTTGGTAAAAGGGAGTTTTATCCCTCCCGAACAGGTCCGTGAATGGCGAGAATTAAGCCGATTGAGAAAGATATATACAGAATCTCTCGCTGATTATAAGCGACGTGTTCATAAACTATTTATCACGGCAAATATTAAAATTGATTCGGTCGTTTCTGATTTGTTCGGGCTTACCGGTTTGAATCTCATTGATTTGTTATGCAAAAACGATGAAGTGACCTTGGAGAAAGTTCAGGAATGCACAAAAGGAAGTCTTAAAAAGAAAATTCCTGAATTGTATCTAAGCCTCCATGGATATTTTAAGGATCATCATCGATTCCAACTGATTGGCATGATGGAGGCCATTGAGATGTTTCAAAGACAGATTGAACAGATTAATGCCAGATTGGAAATACTTACCCGTGACCATGAAAATTTACTGGAAAGATTAGATGAAATTCCCGGGATCGATAAGAAGTCAGCACAATCTGTTCTTGGAGAAGTCGGGGTTACACTGGATGAGTTTAAAAGCATGGTCGCTTTTGTTGCATGGGCCGGATTGTGCCCTGGAAATAATGAAAGCGCAGGTAAAAGGAAAAGTGGCCGGAATGCGGTTCGAAATCATCCATTCAAAACGATTTTAGTCCAGATCGCTTGGGCCGCAATCAAGACGAAGGGTTCATATTACAAAGCCAAGTATTATAAACTCAAAGCCAGACGAGGTGCCAAAAAAGCGATTGTCGCCATAGCCCATAGAATTGCAAAAGCCATTTACAACATCATCAAAAATGGAGACAGATATAAAGACCTCGGAGAAGAATACTTGAGCAAACCTAACAAACAAAGGATGTTGAAAAATTTGGCAAAAAAGGCTGATGAGTTAGGGATGAAACTTGTTCCTTGTGAAGGTTAATTGATCTATCAAAAATATTTTGTGCAGATATTGATTAAAGGGGTACAACTGACAATAGATTTTTAATTCAGCAATAAAAAGTCGGATGTTGAAATGAAGCCTTAGAGCGCGAATATAACATGACTGGTCGGTTTTTTGCACAACGAACTGTTGGACTTCCATGAAGAGGTACCACGTATATAAAACTTTTATAGTATAAACCGACCGCCGCTGATGATTTAAAAAGTTGTCTTCTGTGCTTGAATTGTTATCTGAAAGAGATAGCTTTATTGATTTGATACCTTCAATTTGTAACGGTAATGAAAGTGTTGTGGAACAAAAAGCCATAAAACCAACGGGACACTATTCCCCTTTTATGGGAGAGTGTTTCATATAAAAGGCTGTCAAAGTAGAACCAAAATGATTTTGAGAAACATGATCCGGCAACCCACCGATAATATAGTCCCCGCTTGGGGTTTTATATCGGGCTCTCCGATATCGGATGTTCCAGTTCCCTATAATGAGATCTTGGACGATGAAATCCTGGTACCCTTTAAATTCGCTGCCGGCAGGAATCAAATCGGGCTGAATAATTTTGTCCTCATTAATTTCGAGTTGCTTTGTCTTTGATCTCTTTTGGGAGCCCGGTCGTTTTTTGTCCTGAGTATTTTTCCTTCTTATGGCTGTTTTCTTATCAAGATTTGAAGGTTTGATTTTGGGTTTGGCCTTCTGGCCTTTTAATTCGGCAAGCTCATCTTTCAATTTTTGAATCATGTCCCCTTGTTGCTTGATATAGTCTATGAACTCTGAAATTATAGGAGATTCTTCATTTTCAGCCATTTTGAGTATTTGCCTAATCGTTTTCATGCGGTGAATATAGTACACAAAAAGAACAATGTCTAGCGATTTTTTATTTGTTCCCCATACTTATTGAGAAGTTACTAATCATAAAAATAGGACCCCAAAACGCGACAAGAGCCTAAATTTTAGTTCTATTGAAGGGCATGGAACCGCCTTTTTCAACAGCTAATAAAACTTGGGTTGACAAGCTTTGGTGCTTATCCTAAAAAAGTCTTGTATAGCTTTTTTGTATGTTATTTAGCCAAACAAATGTGAAAATGGGTTATGGATATTGTAAATAGTGCCCCAAATTACGCCTCCCAGGGAATAGGCAGGATAGATGTTGACCAGTGGAGCAGTTGTTTGACCCTTCATCCCGGGTTTCAACTTCGATGCATGGAGCTTGACGAGCCAAGGAATGTGGCGGTTGATTTTCAGCGCAACTGTCCTTTCCTGGAATTTGGCTGTCTGGTTTCCGGCAGGCTCAGGGGCCAGGCCCTTCTGGGGAACGGGCAAAAGCAGCAGATTGAAGGGCAGCCCGGGCAGACCTGGTGCTCATTTTGCCCCAGTGCCAAAGGTACCATTGAGTATTTTTCAGGTCAGACCGTTTGCGTGGTGCTTTTTGTCATTTATGGCCCTTTGCTTAAAAATTTGCCTTTGCTCAGCTCCGGCCGCCGTATACTGGAAATAGAAGGTCAGTCCTTTAATTGTGTGGGCAGCCTGACCCCGGTGGTGAACAAGGTGGTACGCCAGATCCGTCAGCTCAATGAAGGCAAGGATACGATTAATCAGCTTTTGTTCATGTCCAAAGCCTATGAGCTGCTTTTTCACCTTTCCAGGCATGACCCGGCCGGTGGTGTTGAAGAAGACCTGTCCTTTGAAAAACAGCAAAGTGTAAAACAAGCCCAGGACATTTTAAACCGGAACCTTGCCTCGCCACCGTCCCTGGAGGAACTGGCCCGGCAGACAGGTTTGTGCGTAACCAATCTCACCGAAGAATTTAAAAAGCAATCCGGTACCACTGTGTTTGGTTACCTGCGCCGGCAGCGCCTGGCCAGGGCCAGGGAACTGATTGCCCTGCATGACATGAGTGCTTCCGAAGCTGCATGGGAGGTGGGATATTCTAGTTTAAGCTCCTTCCATCGTGCCTTTTGCGCCCTTTATGGCGCAACCCCCGGCTCTTTCAGCCCCAAAGAATAAGGGCCAAACCCCAACGCCCAGGGCAAAATTAAAAAACATCGCGTGTTGTAATCCCTTGAATTTCCATTTTTTTGCTGGATCGCCCTTTGCCCATAACCCGGATATTTCATGAAAATTTAAATTTTCAGAAAATATCCGGGTTGGTCAGTCTCGGCAATCAAAACGGCACATGGGACAAAACAAAATGGAATTTGGGACAAACATTGTTGAATGAAATCTATTAAGTTCTTCTGGTTGTACTTTGAGAGGGTTGACCTCTATCTGAAAATGTAAAAAAAGGGAGAATTTACTTCAAATGAGACATTGTTTTCTATCTGTATTTCTGGCCATGGCTGTCAGCCTTATGCCTCTGTCGGTTCAGGCAAGGGAATCCGAAACCAATCTATCATCGGTCCAGTTGGATAAAATGGTGGTCACTGCCACCAAAACCGCCCACACCATGGAAGATGTGCCAGTGGAAACCATCCTTATTACCAGTGAGGATATCGAGCGCTCCAGTGCCAAAACCGTTTCAGGCCTTTTGTCCGATATCCCGGGATTCAATTTTTCACAACAATCCGATCTCACCGGTGCCATGGGCTATAAAAATACGGTCCGCGGCCTTAATGTGGAGTCCCGGTACCTGCTTGTGCTGGTGGACGGACAGCGGGTGTTCACAGGATACCATGCCGGCGGTATGGCTTCGGCTGGGTTTTCCCATAATGTGAATGTGGTGCCTGTAAGCATGATTGACCGTATTGAGGTGGTCAAAGGGCCTGGTTCCGCCCTTTATGGTTCCGATGCCATGGTGGGGGTACTCAACATCATTACAAAACAGCCCACCCGTGACACAAAGGTGACCGTGGGCGGAGGATACCGTTACTATACTGTTGACGGAAATACCTATCTTTTTGTAAAGCCCTCCCAAAAGCATCGTTCAAGCTTTGAAACCCATGCAACCGTTAGCGGATCATTCAATGATAAGGTTCGCGGCACCCTGGGTGTAAGCCACGAGGAAAACGACGGCATCAACCCCGATATATATGATGTGTTTCAAAATTACGTCCACGGCCGGATCGTGATGGACCCCACTGACAATTTCCAGGTGCGGGCCGGTGCCGAGTTCACCCAGTGGCAGGCACAAAACAATGACCTGGATGATAAGAAAACCGAAGATGCCCCCCGTTTATGGGCATCTGCAGACTATGCATTCAACCGGTCCCATAAAATTAAAATTCAAACCTATTACCAGAAACTGGACGCGGATTTCAGTGACCAGGATTACGGGATCCAGCAAGCAGATGTAAACTATCGCGACCTGGAGATGCAGTACACAGGCCACTTTTTTGATGCCCATCTTTTGACCCTGGGCATGGAATACCTTGAAGAGGATTTTTCCACCAACCTGGTAGAAACCAATATCAGTACCTCAAGTTTCTATGCCCAGGACGAATGGAGTCTGATGGACAACCGGTTGATCCTGGTCCCGGGGGTACGCTTTGATGACAACGATGTTTACGGCCAGGAGTGGAACCCCAAGTTCAGTGCCATGTACAAACCACTTTTAAGCACCCGGCTGCGTTTTTCCACAGGGTACTCTTTTAAGGCGCCCACAGCCATACAATCCTCGGCAGACCCAATCAATCACGTATCCATGTATGTATTGTCCAATTCCTGCCTGGAACCGGAACGCGCCTTTACCATCCAGGCCGGCATTGAACAGGACTTTTTAAATGCCCGTCTGGTTTTGGGTGTGACCGGCTTTTACAGTGATATTGACGATTTGATCACCATGGCGGCAACTGATCAACTGCTAAACGGCCTGCCTGCGGTTATGTACCAAAACGTGAACAGCGCTGAAATTAAAGGAATTGAGGTTACAGCAGATGCCGAACTTATGGCCTGGTTGCACCTGCTTTTGACCTATGCCTATACCGATGCCAGGGACAAGGATACAAACGATCGCCTGGTGGATACGCCGGAACATGCCGTAAGCGTAAAACTGGATTATGACAATGAAAAGTACCGGTTTGGCAGCACCCTTTCCCTGTCCTACACCAGTGATCAGCTCAATACCGATTACGGCATTGGCGGCTCCCTGGTTACGGATGAGTATACCAGCGTGGGGCTCAAGGTGTGGAAGGATATCCTGAAAAATGCCCGGATTAGTGTTGAAGCAGCCAATATTTTTAACCAGTCCCTGACCGGCTCAGACACCATCCATGTGGACCAGTCTGTCATGGCCCGGCTTAACTTTACTTTCTAAGGCATGGTGCCCGGAGTCTTTTTAAATGAACACAACCCGTACGCAAATATTTAAATGGCTGTTTGCCAATGCCAAAGGGCACAGGCTTCGGCTTGTTACTTCCATGGTGCTTGCCTCAATCAGTGCTGTGCTGGCCATTGTCCCCATGATCTGTGTCTATCTGATGGCAAAAGAACTGTTTGAGGCCCATGGCACGGCCACAGGACCTGTGGTCCGGCCCCTGCTCATGGTGGCGGCCGGCGCCGTGGTCCTGCGCTGCATCACCTATCTTTTTGCCATGATCTGTTCCCATGTCAGTGCCTATGGCATTCATTTTCACTTACGCGGCCGGATTGCCGCCCACCTGGCCCGGCTGCCCATGGGTTTTTTTGATAAAAAGGCGTCCGGTGCCACCAAAAAAGTGATGCTGGAGGACATGGAAAACATGGAGCCGTTTATTGCCCATTACCTGCCGGACCTGGCTTCGGCCCTTGTTCTGCAGGCAGCTTCGGCCATCTATCTTTTCTGGATCAATCCGGTACTGGCACTGGCTGCCTTGTTGCCCGTTCCCCTGGCAGCAATCATGCATGCGGGCATGAACCGGGTATACCGGGATAATGTGGGGCCGTTTCATGACAATATGGAGGCCATGAACAACGCCATTGTGGAGTATGTCAGGGGCATGCCCGTGATCAAGGCCTTTAACCGGACCGCCCGGTCATTTGGCCAATACCGGAAGACCCTTGAAACCCATCTGGGTATTGCCGAGGACTGGAGCAACCGCTCTTCAACGCGGGCCTCTTTATTCTGGGTATGCCTGGACCTGGGTTTGATGTTTATCCTGCCTGCCGGTTTTTTCATGTTGCATTCAGGGCAAATCAGCGGGGCGGAACTGGTGTTGTTTCTGCTTTTAGGCACCGGGCTGATGGAGCCTGTGGGACGGATCATCATGATCACATCGCTTCTTGACCGCATTGGCGAGGGCATGAACCGGGTCCAGGCACTTCTGGACCAGGCCCCTTTGCCTGAACCCAACGCACTGGCCCCAAACTCTGTCCGGGATCATCAGGTTGCCCCAGGTCAGGCACGGTCCATGGAATGTTTCGATCATACCATTGAGTTTTGCCATGTCACCTTTGGGTATGGGGAGACCGACGTGCTCAAGGATATTTCATTTGTCCTTCCCCAGGGCAGTATCACAGGGCTTGTGGGCCCTTCCGGGGCAGGGAAATCCACCACAGCCCGGCTGGCGGCACGGTTCTGGGATGCAGGCAAGGGAAAAATTCTCATGGGCGGCCGGGATATAAAGGATATCCCGATGCACGATCTCATGGACACCATTGCCTTTGTTTTCCAGGATGTGTACCTGATGAACGACACCATCATGGAAAACATCCGCATGGGCAACCCAAAAGCCACGGATGAGCAAGTGAAACAGGCAGCCAAAGACGCATCTGCCCATGGGTTTATTACTGCCCTTCCCAAAGGATACCGGACCATGGCAGGGGAGGGCGGTGCCCATTTAAGCGGCGGGGAAAAGCAGCGCATCTCCATTGCAAGGGCGATTTTAAAGGATGCGCCCATTCTTATCCTGGACGAGATCACCTCGGCCACAGACCCTGAGAACGAACGCCATATCCACCAGGCCCTGAACCGGCTCATGACCGGCAAAACAGTTCTGGTCATTGCCCATAAACTAACCCAGGTCCGGCATGCAGACCATTTACTGCTGTTTGAAAATGGCTGTATCAGGGCCCAGGGCCGCCACGAAGATTTGCTTGGCGACAACCTTTACAGCAATCTTTGGCATGACTGCACCACAGCAGGAAACTGGAAACTCAAGGAGGAAGCAAATGTTTATTAACACCTTGAAAAAGGTTGCCGGCGGCAAGGCCGATTATATGAATGCCCCTGTGGCAGCAGCCGTGCTGGAGGGCCTTTTTGTGGCCGCGCCCTATGTTATTCTGGCCTTGATTCTGCCAAATATCCTGGAAGGAAAAATGGCGGAAAATCGTTTCTGGTTTTGGTATGCGGCATTGCTGCTTTGCTTTGGCCTGCGCGCCTTGTTTGCTTTGAAAAGCTATGGCGGAGGCATGCGTGCCGGCTACCGGATGGGGGCGGCCATCCGCCTGAATCTTGGCGAGCATTTGCGCAAGCTGTCCATGGGTTTTTTCTCCCGGCGGGACACAGGGGAACTGGTGAACCGGCTTTTTCTTAACACAGAAATGGTGGAGCAGATGGTCAGCCATTTTTTGACCCAGTCCGTTACCAACCTTTGCACGGCAGGGTTTATCATGGCTGCCTTATTTTTCATAAATCCTTTAATGGCGGCCGTGATGGTGTCAGCCCTGGTGATGGGGCTGCCCCTTCTGGTGGGGCTGCTCAAATTCGTGGGCCGGGAAATAGAAAAAAAAGGAAAGATCACGGACCGTGCCAACTCCCGGATTCTTGAATACCTGCACGGCATCATGGTGTTCAAGGCGTATAATGTGACAGGCATGGGGTTTGAGAGGCTGAAACGTGCTTTGGATGATTTGCGGCGCTTTGCCATTCAATTTGAAGTCAAGGGGTTTACCGTGGCATTGACCTATGTGGCCATCCTGGAACTGGGGTTTGTGGGCCTGGCCTTTACCGGGGTGCTGCTTGTCCGGGCAGGGCGCTTGGGCATTGCTGAAATGATTGTTTTTCTGGTGGTCAGCTTACGGTTTTACAGGCCCCTTCACCGGTTCAGCGAAAACGCGGCCCTGACCCGGGCCACCTTTACCGGAGCCCGGGCCATTGAAGAGATCTTTGACCACAAGCCCATGGCTGGGGATGAAACCGCAGCCCTTGAGGATTTTGATATTTGTTTTGAATCCGTGGGGTTTGGGTATGATGCCGATGCCGGCAGGGTGGTGACAGATGTCGATTTTACAGCACCTGCCCGGAGCATGACCGCACTTGTGGGACCTTCGGGGTCGGGCAAAAGCACCCTGATCAAACTTGCCGCAAGGTTCTGGGATATAGACCAGGGGAGAATCACCGTGGGAGGAAAGGATGTTCGCACCATGGCACCGGAAGCTTTGCTCTCCAATATCAGCATGGTGTTCCAGGATGTGTACCTGTTCAAGGATACGATTTTGAACAACATCCGCATCGGCAATGACAAAGCAGGCCGAAACGAGGTGGAGGTCGCCGCCCGAAAAGCGCAGTGCCACGAGCTTATCATGAACCTTCCGGAAGGGTACGATACCATGGTGGGGGAAGGTGGAGCCACTTTATCCGGCGGTGAAAAACAGCGCATTGCCATTGCCAGGGCCATGCTCAAAGATGCGCCGATAATTCTGCTGGATGAGGCCACGGCTGCCCTGGACCCGGAAAACGACCGGCTGGTCCAGGCTGCCATTGACCGGTTGATTCAATCCAAGACCCTGTTGGTTATTGCCCATCGTCTGCACACCGTGTCTGCGGCGGACCAGATTGTGGTGCTGGACCATGGCCGGGTGGTCCAGAAGGGGCAGCACCGGGAACTTGTTGCCCAAAACGGCCTTTATGCCCGGTTGTGGCAGGAACAACAGCAACCTGTGGGGTTTGGCAGTTCCCTGCCAAAATCAGGATCAAATCACCAGGGAGAAAATAATAGATAATGGCACATATATATAACAGGCAATACATCATCCTTGCCCTGTTTTTCATGGTCCGGACCATCCCAACGATTTTTTTTATGATGGCGTTGCCTGTGATCCTTCGACTGGAAGGGTTTTCCCTGGATGTTATCGCGCTTTTGCAGCTTGCCGGAGTACCTTATTTGCTCAAATTTTTATGGGCTCCCCTGCTGGATCGCGGACAATTTCAAAAAAACCATTATAAAAAATGGATATTGGGCACAGGGCTTGGCTGCGGCATATTGCTTACGGGCTTAGGGTTTCTGGACCTGGTTCATCATTTCAGGGCAGCTGTGATACTGATCATGGTGATTTCCGTGACAACATCCACCCTGGATATTGCCATCAGCGCCCTTTACATCAAGCTTTTCTCCTTTGAGGACCGGGGGGCCGGCTCCAGCACCAAAATTTTTGGTTTAAACCTTGGCAGTATCCTTGGCAGCGGTTTTTTTCTTTTGGTTTACAACCATTTTGGATGGCAGGTCTGTATTACCGGCATCGGGGTCATGATTCTGGCCTGCCTTTTCGCACTGCCGTGGCTCAAGGAGCCTTCACAGGAGTGCCGGGAAACCAATCCCTTTAAATGGGGGGGGATTTTCTCCTTTTTCAGTGAGCCCGGCATGGTGCGCTGGACCCTTTTGATTGTCCTGAACTCCTTGAGTTCGTCTGCAGTCTTTTTCATGATGAAACCTTTTCTGGTGGACCAGGGTGTGGCCACCGACACCATTGCTTTTCTGGTGGGGTTTTACGGTATGAGTGTGGCGGCAATTGCCGCCATGGCCATGGGCAGCCAAAAGTTCCAGAAATATCTTTTGCAACGCAGGCGGGCCTATATCCACAGTGTGGGCTTAAGCGCCTTGGCTGTGGGGCTTTTTATACCCATGGCCCTGCATCCAGGCTTAACCTTTCTGCTTTACCCGGCCGTGGCCCTGATCAACGCGGCCATCAGTCTTGCCTCGGTGGTCAGTGCCACCCTGGTCATGGACTTTTCCCGCAAAGACCTTGCCAGCGTGGACTATGCCCTGCAGATGACCGGCATCCATGTGGGCGGGCTTGCCATGGCTGCAGTCAGCGGGCTGATCGTAAACAAAGTTGGGTATCCGCAGTTTTTCGCTTACCTGGCTATTTTTGCCGCAGTCATGATTCCGGTAAGCCTCGCTCTTTTTAAAGGAGACTGGGTAAAAGCGTAGCCCGGATTTTTCACCTTACAGGCGAGCCAGATTTACTTCATCTGCTTCGCTGCAGGCCGCTTGCGGTAAATGATTACAGCTACACGTCCTGCAATTTACATATAAAGCAAATTTGACTCGTGAAATATCCGGGGTAGATTTGCAGGCGTCCCGTCCTGTGCTTTGCACCTGAGGTAAAAAAAACTTCGTGAAATGTTCGGGCTAAATATAGGGATAAAAGACGATTATCATAACTAGTGCCTGAACGGAAACCCTGATATCTGACTCATTGAGGCTCGGCAGGCTGGTCAAATTTGCGTCATCGCCTACCCCTCCTGATAAAAAATGTGGTGGTCACCTTAATTTCAGCGGTTCATTTTGAAATTTACTTGATTTCGGACGCAACTCTGCTGTTGGTCGTGCTCTTTTTCTTTGTGATTGCCGGGTTTAAGAGGCTTTGCGCCGTTCTGTCCGTTGAAGCTTTTTCAATTCCTTTTGTTGTATATGGTGCCCGATGATCTGGAGGTTCCTTGCCAAAACCGAAAGACTGACATATCGTTTAAATCCAAGGATGCCACTATCCGGACACCGGTCTAAACCATGGTTTTCCAGACCATTGATTGCTGATTCCACTGCAGAGTGTTTTTTTCGGTGCTGGATGAAAACATCTGCTGTTTCCTCTTCAAGTTCAGTTTTGTTCCGTTTCCCCTTTTTCGGGAGCACCAAAATATCCAACATCCCTTTCAGTTCCTTTTTATTAGCAGGACTATAAAAGCCTTTATCAAAGCTGCATCCCCTGAGGTTGTTAAATTTATTTTGAGCCGCATTAATAATGGGAACGGTTACTTTATCATCGGTTTCTTTCTCCATCACTTGATGGTGCAGTATGAGGCCATATTTATCCTCTACAATGCAAACCCGCAGACCCAATTCCTGGGGGACACCGGCCTTCCCCTTTGAAATCCATTCCGTATGGGGTTCAAAAATAGAAAAGACCTTTTCGGCATGTGGTATCTTTTCACCCTGAATAACACGCCGCTGAATCAGATCCACTTGCAGGATTGCATGGTCGATATATTCTATCAGTTCTTTTATCTGCGCTACGCATATCGGATTAGATGAGCCAATGGTTTCAATGGTCAAATTCGCCTTTTGAATGAATTGTTCAGCAGCTTCGATATATAATCTGTGGGCTTCAACAATCAGTTGAGCCCTTTTGGTCTTTTTCTGTTCATCTTTTGAAGTGGAATGTTTCTGATTATAACGGATTTAGGGGAACAGCGACCAAAAAAGATCTAATCATTGGGAGGATGAAAAAACTTTACTGGGGTATGCATTTAGATCCAGCACCCCCTACATCTTGTGTTCGACACTTTTAAGAAAATCAACAGCAGGCCCTTTGAGGGTGGGCAGTGGCGCTGGGTCCACTGACATAGCATGTTGAACGAGCCTGTAGAACAGCTTTCCTCGTGAGTTACTTGTCCTGCGGTTGAAGCGGAAGGTAAATTCGTCGAGATAATAGGTCAGGTGCGTGGGTTTGACACTTCCCTGATACGTTCCCAGAATCCACCGCTTAAGAAGGGAGGCGACTAAATGTGCAAGTTTCATCTCCTCAGACGTGGCAATGTTTCGTTGATAGCCCTTCTTTTCGATCCCCTCATATCCTGACCAATCATCGGTCCGGACCACCGCACCAGGTCGAATCATTTCCTCCACAAATGAATGCAAGCTCGAAGAGGAGGCGTCTGGCAGGTGTGCCAACCGGATACGGCCAATTCCTTCCGAGCCCTTGTCCTCGACCGCGATCACTACCAACTCCTTACCTTCCGCTCCTCGGCCGCGCTTGCCAGGCTTCTTTCCACCCACGTAAGTCTCATCGACCTCCACGACTCCTTGGAGGTTGTCGCGCCCCGGACGGACCATCGCCCGTCTGAGCTTATGAAGCCATTGCCATGCGGTGTTGTAACTGCCTAAGCCCAAGACTCGTTTCAGTCCCAAGGCATTGGCTCCGTACTTTTGTGTCGTAACATGCCACATCGCACGAAACCAAAGTTGAATCGGCTTCCGTGACTGATGGAATACGGTTCCGGCTGTTACGGAAGTCTGCCGTTGGCATTCTCGACACATGAACGTGCCTCGATTCGTGTGCCATGAGTCTTCACACCCACATCTTGGGCAAATAAAGCCCTCTGGCCAGCGGAGCTTGCTCAGGTACGCCAAGCAATCTTCGTCGGATTGGAACCGTTCCTCAAGCTCAAGGAGTGTTTTGGGATAATCCTCGGTCATGATTAGACACTACATCTTGTGCCTACTTGAGTCAAGTGCATACCCCGGATATTTTTATTTAGAAAATCCTTTTGTAACCCCCTTTTAAAATTTCGCAAAAGACGAAGTTCGCCCTAAACAACAAACACTATTGGATAGTTACCTAATCAATAAAATAATTTTTGTCAACTGAGCTTTTATCAATCTTTTTGCTCTGTTGGCGCGATGACTGCCATTTTGACCTCGAAAGATGCATTTCTGGTAACAAAGATCGCATCCCATGTAACTACCACTGCAATTTTTGTAACTTATGATTTTTACTTTTATCCCTAATTTATATAAAAAACTTCACAAAAAAAGCCATAATACACTGAAATACAACGACAAAAAAAACATATCGCAATTTTACATTATGTTAGATTTTAATTATATTGTATTTACTTAAAATTTTTATAATTGCTGTAGATAAAAAAATTATAAAAACTATTCTTTTTAAAAGATAATTCCAATACATGATTGAATCATGACACAGAGAAGTGCAGTACTTGAATAAAAACAAAAAACCATAATGTTCCAACCTTTTCTCATATCCACAGCCACCAGCCGTTTTACCGGATCTTTATAGGGGGCCTATACGGTTTTCCCAGGTTCTCAGTTATGGGCAAATTTTCGGGCCTATGATATATATTTGCCATGAAACCTATGATTGATATTTTGAGCCTGCCTTTGGATGAATTGACCCGGACCATGCGAAATGATTACGGTAAGGGGCTCTTTCATGCCGAAGCCCTATACCGGGAAGTGTTTAAAAATGGTGGAAA
This sequence comes from uncultured Desulfobacter sp., assembly GCF_963664415.1. Taxonomy (NCBI): domain Bacteria; kingdom Pseudomonadati; phylum Thermodesulfobacteriota; class Desulfobacteria; order Desulfobacterales; family Desulfobacteraceae; genus Desulfobacter; species uncultured Desulfobacter sp. Next base: position 1,365,641 of record NZ_OY761440.1, read on the forward strand.
TAATATCGGCAACGCGCCTGAATTCAAAGGGTCGCCCAGACTGTGGACGGCCCTTGAGCAGACAATTCACCTGTCACCCGGCCAGGTAGAAAAAACCATTGAAGAAGAAGGGTTGGTCAAGTTTATCACTGAGCTGACCGACGGCCTGAAGATTGAATCGGTTATCATTCCCATGACCCGGCACAATACCCTTTGCGTTTCAAGCCAGGTGGGGTGCAAAATGGGATGCAAATTCTGCCAGACCGCCCGCATGGGATTTAAGCGCAGCCTGTCAACATCAGAAATCGTGGGCCAGGTATTTAATGCCCGGCATCACCTTGGTTATGATATAAAAAATATTGTATTTATGGGTATGGGGGAGCCTTTTGATAATTTTGACAGGGTAATGACCGCAGTCAAAATACTCAACAGCCAGAAAGGATGCGATATTGCCCTGCGCCATATGACCATCTCCACCTGTGGTGTGGTGCCGGGTATTGAGCGACTGGCACAGATGAATCTGCCCAATATCCGCCTGGCAATTTCAATAAACGGCCCGGACGATGCCACCCGCTCCGCCTTGATGCCGGTGAACCGGCGCTGGCCCCTTGCTGCGCTGAAAAAATGCCTTGAAGCGTATCCCCTGCCCCCACGAGGCGTCTTTCTTTTTGAATATATCCTTATCAAAGGGGTCAACGACTCAATGGACCACGCCCGGAAACTATCCCGGTTCATCCATCCGCTCCCCGTGCGTTTGAATCTGATTCCCTATAACCCCGTGACCGGATTTGACCATCAAAGTCCCAGTGATGAACAGATGCATGACTTTGCCCAAATGCTGACAGACAAAGGGGTGTTTGTGATCAAAAGATGGAGCAGGGGCAGGTCCGTCAGTGCCGGATGTGGCCAGCTGGGAAAAATTTAATGGTATCGTAAAAAAATCTCCGCCCAGCCCTTATGTCGACTGAGCGGATGCTCGCCATACTATAAGTATGCCTTTGCCCTCCCCTGTTCGGACGCCACACCTGTTCTGCGAAAATTTTTACCTAGCCGGCGGTTGTACTTTTTATGTTGTAGTAAAAGTTAAAATGGGTTAAATGAACTGATAATCATATAAATTTGTTGTGTAATTTATTGCTTTCCTCAAACATTATTCTATATAATCAAGCGGTCGGCAAAGTCTAAACTTTTATCACATAAACTCATTTTCCATACCCCCAATAAAAGGAGTTATAAGGGATATGAACTACAGCGAATCCAGCTCCCAGGCAGGAGAATTTTTAAGATTGACGCTCGGCTTTTTAGCACAACACAACCTGTCTGCAACCCCTGTCAATTATACGGTTTGGTATGAGTACGCTTCAGGAAAAAATCCTAAGCTAAAACAAACCATTGACCAGATGCTTAAAAAAAAGTTGCCCTTGAACAACAATCATGTTGAGGTCCTATACCAAAAATTCATATCCGACGGAGACCGGGTCGTTATTTCTCGTCTTTTAACCAAACTAAACCTGATGCTCAGAGAAATAACCAGTCATGTGGTAGAAACGGAAGGAGACCTCTCCAGCCATGGCCAGACCCTTGACAGCCTTGCAGCTCAGATAAAGGAGACCCACGATTTTGACGGGGTAAAAGAGATCATAGACCAGATGCTGGATACAACCAGAGCCATCATCCAATCGGGATCACGCCTGCAAACACGAATGAAAGTATCTTCCGAAGACCTAAAGCAGCTTCACAAAGAGCTTGAAATATCTCAAAAGGAAGCCAGGACTGACTCACTGACCGGACTAACCAACCGCAGAGGGCTTGAAAAAAGGTTGGAAATTGAACGTATCCGGGCCCGCCAGAACAACTCGCCTTTTTCCGTGATCATGCTGGATATTGACCATTTTAAAGCCGTCAATGATACCTTTGGGCACCTTGTAGGGGACAGTCTGCTGAAAGGGTTTGCCGATATACTTTCCGGTCTGGTGCGCCGTAATGATTTAGCGACACGATATGGCGGTGAAGAGTTTTTGATTCTCCTGCCTGAAACAAATGTTGAAGGCGCATATGCCGTTTCTGAAAAAATTAGAAATATTCTATGTGAAAAAGAGTGGACCATCAAGGATTCGGGCAAGCGTATCGGACAGGTCAGGGCATCCATGGGGATTGCCCAGTATAAACTTGGTGAAACAGGGAATGAGGTGATCACCCGGGCTGACGAAGCCATGTACCATGCCAAAAACACAGGCAGGGATCGTATAGTTATTCATTCAGACCTGAAAACATAGTACAGATAGAGGATAAATCACCAAATGTTTGAACAGGATTTATATTCGAATTTAGCGACTATTCCCATTACCATTGACTCATTTACCTGGCACTCTGCCGAGCAATACTATCAAGCATCAAAATTCACTGATGAAGAGATCATTACGAAAATTAAAGAGTGCTCAAATCCATTTCTATGTGCTGCCATCGGCCAAACCAGAGAGTTTAAACTTCGAGATGATTGGGAAGAGATAAAAGTTTCCGTCATGGAGCGGGCCATCCGTGCTCGTTTTGATCAACATCCTGACCTGGCCGACATACTTAGGCGCAGTAAAGGCACGCTATATGATCATTCGGCAGCTGACGATTTCTGGGGTATCGGTGCCAATGTCACGGGTAAAATACTAATGAAAATCCGGGATGAGTTACAATCAACACCTGATTGAATTTTAACCACTGAAATCACGGAATTCTATTTTCTGTGTTTTCCGTGCATTCCGAGGTTAAACTTTTTCATATAACCCCCATGTCCTAGCGGACACAACGAAGCATGAAACACTTGCAAATTTTGAAAAATGGTCATAGCTATCAAATTTTTTTTCGACCAAGAAAAATATAAGGAGATAGCCATGACCAAGAGATCAAAAAATAGCACATTAATCCAAATCGTTCACCCAATTTGTTGTGGTTTGGATGTTCACAAAGACAAAATTTCGGCCTGTTTAATCACTGTTGATGCTAATGGGAAAGAACAGCATGAGATTCGAGAGTTTTCATCATTTACTCAAGATTTGCAAAAAATGAAAACGTGGTTGATTAAAAATAGCTGTCCTGTAGTGGCAATGGAAAGTACCGGGGTATATTGGCATCCGGTTTATAACACCATCGAAGCTACGATGGAGGTCGTTTTGGTTAATGCCAGGCATATTAAAAATGTTCCCGGCAGGAAAACAGACATTTGTGACAGTAAATGGCTTGCCGGACTGCTTCGTCATGGGTTGGTAAAAGGGAGTTTTATCCCTCCCGAACAGGTCCGTGAATGGCGAGAATTAAGCCGATTGAGAAAGATATATACAGAATCTCTCGCTGATTATAAGCGACGTGTTCATAAACTATTTATCACGGCAAATATTAAAATTGATTCGGTCGTTTCTGATTTGTTCGGGCTTACCGGTTTGAATCTCATTGATTTGTTATGCAAAAACGATGAAGTGACCTTGGAGAAAGTTCAGGAATGCACAAAAGGAAGTCTTAAAAAGAAAATTCCTGAATTGTATCTAAGCCTCCATGGATATTTTAAGGATCATCATCGATTCCAACTGATTGGCATGATGGAGGCCATTGAGATGTTTCAAAGACAGATTGAACAGATTAATGCCAGATTGGAAATACTTACCCGTGACCATGAAAATTTACTGGAAAGATTAGATGAAATTCCCGGGATCGATAAGAAGTCAGCACAATCTGTTCTTGGAGAAGTCGGGGTTACACTGGATGAGTTTAAAAGCATGGTCGCTTTTGTTGCATGGGCCGGATTGTGCCCTGGAAATAATGAAAGCGCAGGTAAAAGGAAAAGTGGCCGGAATGCGGTTCGAAATCATCCATTCAAAACGATTTTAGTCCAGATCGCTTGGGCCGCAATCAAGACGAAGGGTTCATATTACAAAGCCAAGTATTATAAACTCAAAGCCAGACGAGGTGCCAAAAAAGCGATTGTCGCCATAGCCCATAGAATTGCAAAAGCCATTTACAACATCATCAAAAATGGAGACAGATATAAAGACCTCGGAGAAGAATACTTGAGCAAACCTAACAAACAAAGGATGTTGAAAAATTTGGCAAAAAAGGCTGATGAGTTAGGGATGAAACTTGTTCCTTGTGAAGGTTAATTGATCTATCAAAAATATTTTGTGCAGATATTGATTAAAGGGGTACAACTGACAATAGATTTTTAATTCAGCAATAAAAAGTCGGATGTTGAAATGAAGCCTTAGAGCGCGAATATAACATGACTGGTCGGTTTTTTGCACAACGAACTGTTGGACTTCCATGAAGAGGTACCACGTATATAAAACTTTTATAGTATAAACCGACCGCCGCTGATGATTTAAAAAGTTGTCTTCTGTGCTTGAATTGTTATCTGAAAGAGATAGCTTTATTGATTTGATACCTTCAATTTGTAACGGTAATGAAAGTGTTGTGGAACAAAAAGCCATAAAACCAACGGGACACTATTCCCCTTTTATGGGAGAGTGTTTCATATAAAAAAAACAAGGAGGCAGAAAAATGGATACATCGGAACTGCTCGAACCGTTTAAGGATAACAATAAACGGGTCACTGTTTTAACTGGAGCCGGAATTTCAGCCGAAAGCGGCATTCCGACATTTCGGGGGCCTGAAGGATATTGGACTGTGGGGTCCAGAGAATACCGGCCCGAACAGATGGCCACCCACAGCATGTTTACCCAAAACCCTTGGGAAGTCTGGGCTTGGTACCTTTATCGCCATACTGTATGCAAAAATGCAGAACCCAATTCCGGCCACCACGCCATTGTTAAAATGGAAGAAATTTTTAAAGAGAGGTTCTGCCTAATCACTCAAAATGTGGACGGTCTTCATCTTCGGGCCGGCAACAAAATTGACCGAACCTATCAGATCCATGGGAATCTGAATTATATGCGCTGTTCAGGAGAATGCACACCAAAACTTTTTGACTTCCCAGAAAACATGCCGGACAAACAAAAAGATCAGCCGGTGACAGACCAAGAAAAAGAGCTGCTGACCTGCGCGAGGTGCGGCAGCCTTACCCGTCCTCATGTCCTATGGTTTGATGAATGCTACAACGAAACCTGGTACAAGGCTGAGTCCGCAATGGCATGGGCGACCTCAACCGATCTTCTCCTGGTGGTGGGTACGGCCGGGGCCACCAACCTTCCCATGCAGATCGGTATGATGGTGGCCAGAAATCCTGAAGCGGTCATTGTGGACATCAACCCAAGCGATAATCCCTTCAGGCAGTTTGCGGCCCGGCATGACAGGGGGATTGTCCTTGACGGCACCGGGGGCCAATTTCTACCCGAACTGCTGTCCCTGTGGCAAACATAAAAGACTCATGTTTTGTTATGGGCTGGGCCCGGGCCTTGATAGACCCGGTCAGCCCATGGGTGTTATCCAAAATTAAAATTTTGAAGAAGAAGCGTCAGGGTGGATGGATTGACATTAAGACGACCTATATCTTCTTTGGAAATCCATCCGACCTCCAGGGCATCATCGCCGGCAGTGGGCTCGCCACTGATATAACTTGCCGCAACATCCACAATATAATAATGAAATCTGACCCGATCCTTGTCATCCCTGTGAATGGATTCAAATGAAAATATGGGCTCCCCGGCCTTGATGACAATTCCGGTTTCCTCGAAAACCTCCCTCTCAGCTGCCGTCTTAAGGGTTTCTCCCAATTCCACGCTACCCCCCGGGATCGCCCAGACGCCTTGAGCCGGTGGATTGCCCCGTTTGACCAGCAAGACCTTGTTGTCTTTGAATACAACAGCACCGACTGCAAGGGCAGGTTGGTGAGGATATTCTCTGGGACTGTCGGCAGGTGAAGATGTCATCTTTTGTTCTCCATGATAAACGCCAACATATCCCCGGCCAATTTTCCGGGACATTCCAAATGGGGGATATGGCCATAATCCTCATAAATATGAACCCGCGCATTGGGAAGCAATTCTTGCACGAAGGGCGCTGTTTCCCAAGGCAAAAGAGAATCATGACGGCCCCAGAACAGCATGACCGGCATGGTAAGATCCTTGCACAGATGGTTTAAAGAGGCCTGTTCCAAAGAAATTTTGCCGGACTTTATTGAATCCATGTCCACCAGTTCATCAAATATTTTATCAAGCCAGCCCCGGTCCTCTATGCCCTTTAAAATCATATACTCCTTAACACAAGTCGGTAGCGGCGGACTGTTTCTGAAAAGTCTGGATTGTAAATTTTCAAACTCCTGTGGGGATCTTATATGGAAAATATTAGACCCGGCCAGGACTTCATCATAAATAGATGGCTTGCCGGGTACGTAAAACCCGGCAGAGCCCACCAAAGACAAGGTGTTGACTCTGGTGGGAAATTGGGCCGCAAATTTTGCGGCAATGGCCCCTCCCATGGAAGAGCCGGCAAGATGAAACGTGTCCAGACCGGTTTGTCGAATAAACCGGTCCAGCCAATCAACGTAATTATCCAAACTATAAACCAGGTTCGGGTCCATACCGGATTTGCCAAACCCCGGCAAATCCGGTATCACAAGATCCAGCTTTTCTTTTAAAAATTTTGCAATGAAATAAAAACTCTCTTTTCTGTCCCCGAAGCCGTGAATCAGGACCAGCGTCTCTTTTTTATCCGATCCGATATTCGCCCACTCCATACGTGGCGGTCCCTGATGGGTACGAAGATTCACCCCCAGCCGCTTTCCGTTTTTGTTGAGAAAGGCCTCGATCATCGCCTCGCCGGCTTTGGCCTTGGCTCTAAACGCTATGGATGATTTAAATGTCATGGATTTATCCTTGGTTTTTTGTGCTCCCGGGCCTCACTACCTTTGGAACCGAAATGATACGTTCTCCATTTAGCACAAAATACCGGTTTCAATCACCTGCTAATTTTCATTCATTTCGTTTTTTTCTTTCATGTCCGTCATAAACCGGCTCAACGCCTGGACATAGGATTTGGCTGAGGCTGCGATGGTATCATCATCTTCGGCCCGACCCAACCAGACAGGCGCAGCCAGATTATAGCTAAGCTCATGGCCGTTGCCGGTGAGCACGACCAACGCCTCCGCTGTTGAAGAGTGGGTCCGTCCGCGGTTGCTGGGCTCGTAAACCACTAGTTTGGGTTTTCTTTCACCAAGTCCCAGGACATCGTCAATGGCACTGAATACCGCATTGATGGGACCGTTTTTGCCCATGAAGGCCTCGCCGATCTTTTTTTCACCGTTAACCACCAGTACCACCTGGGCCTGACGGACCGTGGAGTTGGCAAATTTGTTGAACGCGTAATCCACAAACTCAATATGATCTTTGCCTGTGTACCTGAAATCGTCCCCGATCATACGCAGTTCCTTATCCCCATATGTAATGTCCCGGGACTTGATCACGGGCATGACATGTTCCCGGACAAAGCTTTTTTCAAATTCAAATCCCAGTTCATCAAGTCTGGCAGTAACGCCGCTTACCCCGGTCAGCTTGGTGATCTGGTGGGTGTTACCGGTCCAGCCGATATCTTCAGGTGAACAGGGCAGATAAATATTTTCCCCGATTGCCTTACCCTTTTTGTCGCCGTCGGAATGAACCCCTGATCCGTGACGCAGGGCATTGGGTCCAACCCCCGGCGCATTGTAGGGAATGGGAATGCAGCTTTCCCTTTCAATGAACCTTGCCACGCTATTGGTTCGTTCAAGCTTAAAGGAGGTGAAAAATTTCCGGTTGTATGCCGGTTTCAGTGACAGATTCATGATCACCTGCTCCAGCGGTGTATTGCCTGCCCTTTCCCCCAGTGAATACCAGGTGCCTTCCACCTGCCGGATACCCTCTTTGACGGCTGCAAGGGTATCTGCAACACTGACGCCGAAATCATTGTGGGCATGAAAACTTAAGATGATGTCATCGGTCCCTTCCACAAGCATCTTAAAATACCGGATGGCTTCCTGGATTTCAATTTCAATTCCCTTGGCCACGGTATGGGGGATGTTTATCACGTCTGCGCCGGCCTTAATCGCATGGCCATAGATTTTAGATATATACTCCTGCAAAAAAGTATATTCCGGATTCAGGGACTGGGACAAGGCCAGAATGGTGTTCTGAGCTGAAAATTCCACCCGGCCTTTGCCGCCCATCAACTCCTTTGCATAGGCGACGGCCCGGGAGGCTTTTTCGATCTGTTCATTGGGATCGGCCTTATATGCCCGGATGGAGGCCTCGTCAATGTTAAGGGTGAATACGTGGATGGTGGGGTTGGGATTGTTTTCCAGGGCCTGCCATGTCCGCTTGATATTTTCAAGATCCATGGTGGTCAGTCCGCAAATATGAGGCCCTTCCACGGTATCGGCAATCTGTTTTACCGTATCAAACTCCAGGGGGGTGGAACTGGGAAAGCCCACCTCTATGGTGCTGACCCCCGTGTCAGCCAGAAACCGGGCAATTTTAAATTTTGAATCCCCTTTAAAGGTGACCCCGCCCTGCTCCCCATCCCGCAGGGTAGTATCAAAAATTTCCACTTCCTGTCTGGCCTCGTCCGGAATCTGGGTCTGTTCCAGTACCCACGTACCACTTTCATTTTGTTTGATCGCCATGTTCTTTCCTTTATTATAGTTTTTATATTTGGATAAAAATAAAAAAGCCGTTATCTGCCCGGCAGGGGCTGATAACGGCTTTTAATTTCACTTATGAATATTACGCCACTAAGAGCCCCTTCGCCCGGAGGTGTTTAGAACCACCTCCTCGATAAGAAGTAGAGCCTGTAGTAGGTTAATAAAATTAATCATCAATTATTCACTTTAATTAAAATAAATTTATTATATATAAATTAACGCAAGTCAAGAAAAAAATGAGGCTTTCTCAAATATATGATAAATTAACGAACTGATTTATTTCGTATTTTCTCCCGGCAACCGGCTCAGTGAGGCCATTGAACTTTATCCGAGACATCTCCCACAATTTGCAAAATACCGGTTAAACCCATAGACCATAAAAATTTGATGCCAATAAGTATTAAGACGCCTCCCAATAGGCGTTTAACGCTTTGGGGTTAAATCCCTGAACCACCATCAGGGGGGAGATGATACCGCCTCCGCCGACACCAAGAAGCCCGGATACAATGCCGGCCAATACACCAACACAAAGGGGGCCTGCAACAGGACGATCTTCCCGGTACTGGCCTGCATATTTTGAGCCTTTAAAAAATATCAGCTAACCTCGCCGTCCACAATAACCGAAGGGGTGCCAAAGACGCCGTAGGATGCAATCTGAAGCATGTCGCTGACTTTCTCAACACTGGCATCCACGCCGGTTTCTTTAATTACTTCCTGCACCAGCTTTTCGATTTTGCTGCATTTGGCACATCCTGGTCCCAATACTTTAATTTCCATTTTTCAAACTCCTTTTGCCCAAGCTAAAGGGCTTTATAAAATCGTATTAAACAGATATCCTACGATCAGAATACCGCAGGCGACAACGCCGACGAATACGCCGATCAGTCTTGGTTTTAACACTTTTCTCAATATCACCATCTCCGGCAGGGACAATGCGATAACGCTCATCATGAATGCCAGGACAGAGCCCAAAGCAGCCCCTTTGCCCAGCAGGGCCTCAACAACTGGGATCACTCCGGCGGCATTGGAATACATGGGCACACCGATCAAAACTGACGCCGGCACAGACCACCAGGAGCCTTTGCCCATGATGGACGCCATCATACCTTCCGGGACAAACCCGTGTATGCCGGCTCTTACGGCAATACCCAGTATGACATAGATCCAGACCCGGCCAATAATCTCCTTTACGGCAGATATGGCAATGAAAAGACCGGTCCCCAGGTAGATGGCGGCGACTTTCCAACCCAGGAGCCCGTATAAAAGACCCAGGGCGATTTCATTGACCATGGGCGCTGAGATCAAAAATGAAAAGGTGACGCCCAAAGGAACGCCTGCAGTCACAAATCCGATGAAAAGCGGCACAGCGGAACAGGAGCAAAAAGGGGTGACAATCCCAAGAAGTGCTGCAAAAATATTGCCTGCAAATTCACTTTTCCCGGAAAGAAAGGCTCGGTTTTTTTCCGGACTGTACCGGTCTGGGTTGTATTTGAACTCATATCCACCTCTTTTCTCTATATGGGCATATAACGATACATATGTTTAAATTTTTTTAATTTTACTCTTTGCCGACAATATCGTGCCGGTCAATTCCCGGAAGAATCTGATTCAATTCTTTAATTTCACGCTCATTCTCCAGCCAGTGCTTCAGGTTTCCAATCATGTTGGCGGCAAATGGTGAACTGCTGCCGTCAGCCAAAGAATAGTTTACCCACAATCCATCTTTAAACCCTATGACCAGGTCTGCGTCCTCCAAAAGCTTCAAATGTTTGCTTGCCGTGGACTGGGCGATACCCAGAGCCTCCTTTATTTCACAGACACACATCGGACGGTGTTGAAGCATTTTCATCATTTTCACCCGGTTGGGATCAGATAATGCTTTCATAACTTTGATGAATGTTTTCATAATGATCTTCTCCTACATCCCAAATCATTCTCGTATAAATCGCTAAAAAGGAATATATGAATATATACAACGACTGTCAAGAAAAGAATTAAAGACTCCAAAAAAATTACTGAATTTCCAATTCTTTGAAAAGGATTTTAATTAAACCCACGCTAATTTATAATAAAAGGATCGTCCGTCTTTTACAAAAACTGTCCGGTCGAAGCCTTCCTACAGGTATCTGCAGGCCGGAGCAGGCTCCTGCCTGACAGGCGTCACAAGTCATTGAAAACTTCCGGCATTTAAGATATAAGACCTTCATTTGTTAGATGCTTGTTAGGATTTAGTTAGCCAAGTATACACCTGATTTAAAAGGCGTAACAAAGTGGATATCTTAGAAATTCTGATCGAAACCCTGGGAGGATTAGGTCTTTTTATCCTGGGAATGAAGACCATGACAGAGGGCCTTCAGGCCACAGCCGGCCAGAAGATCCGGCGGATTCTCGAAGCCATCTCCTCAAATCGTATCATGGGATGTTTAACCGGGGCCGGGGTAACGGCTATGGTTCAGTCATCGTCGGCTACCACGGTGATGCTTATCGGGTTTGTAAGTGCCGGTATCATGTCCATCGAACAGGCTATCGGGGTGGTTATCGGTGCGAATGTCGGTACGACCATTACGGGGCAGATGATCGCCTTTAAGCTCACAAAGGCGGCCCTTCCGGCCGTGGCCCTCGGGGTGGGACTGAAATATTTTTCCAAAAAACGGACCTACCGCTATATCGGAGACATCATCCTTGGCTTCGGTATCCTGTTTTACGGCATGGCCGTAATGAAACAAGGGCTGACCCCCATCAAGTCAGATCCCCAGTTCATCTCTTTTTTTACCACCTTTTCCACGGAAACCCTGGGCGGCATTCTGCTCTGTGTCTCAATGGGAACCATCTTAACTGTTATGGTGCAGTCTTCCTCGGCTACGGTGGGCCTGACCATGGCCCTGGCAACTTCGGGACTGCTGACCTTCCCCACGGCAATGGCACTGGTGCTGGGAGAAAATATCGGAACCACCGTCACAGCCCAATTGGCCACCCTTGGCTCCAAAAATCCGGACGCCCACAGAACGGCCAATGCCCACACGATTTTCAATGTGGTGGGTGTGGGCATCATCCTCCTGATCTTCCCTTTTTTTATAACAGCGGTTGAAACCGTCACCCTGAAATTGGGGGCCGGTCCGGTGGACATGGTGGTCAACAGCGAATATATCAACTGCCCCCGGTACATTGCCAACGGCCATACCATCTTTAACGTCATCAATGCCCTTGTATTTTTACTATTGCTCCCCAGACTGGTTCAGCTAACCATGCTGATCTCCCCCAGGCCACAGAAATCCCGGGAGCGGTACCAGCTCCCCAAGTTTGATACCAGCTTCATTGACTCCCCCATCGCCGCCCTGGCCCAGGTCAAGGGGGAGATTATCAACAATGCCCAATTCGTCTTGATGTCCCTGAAAAAGACCGCCTCCTGCATAAAAAAAAGGGATGATGATATCCTCGGAGAACGAGAGGTGGTGGAGGAGTACCTGGACGAAACCCAGAAGGTCATCATCAAATATTTAACCACCATCTACCAGGGGGATGTCAATGAGCCCGAAGCCAAAGAGATATCGGAGATGATGCGGATCACAAATAATATTGAACGGATAGGGGACTCCATGGAAAATGTCTCCAAGATCATCGAACGAATCTATAACAATGAAATCGGGTTCAGCGACCAGGCAAAGTCAAATCTGGCCAAGATTGCGGACAAGGCTGTGGCGTTTCTCCAATTGGTGGTGGATCAGATGCAGGACAAAACCGAAGATTTTTATGATAAGGCCTTAAACATGGAGGACAACATCGACCAGATGCGTGAAGAGATGCGTTCCCAGCATATTCAACGCCTCCGGGCCGGCGAGTGTTCCGTGGATGCCGGGGTGCTCTTCATCGCCCTGGTGTCCAACTTTGAAAGAATGGGAGATTATTGTTACAACATTGCCACCGGGGTGAACCGGATCATCTAAGCCTGATCCGGACAACTTTGTTTCTTCCTGACAAACGCATCATACTTCCAAATGGGCCAAAAGCTGTTTCAGCAGAGGAGGATGCTCCCCCGCCCCAGCACAGGCCTTGATCAATTTCATACTAAAATTTTTGGCTCATGTTGCGTATCAGGGGCTTGAAATGTTAGATGGTGAACTTTTTGACCCAATTCACCATAGGGGCCCAACGGATGCAAGTAAACATAAAGACTCTGATTGATGATACGCAATGTTACAACACTGTTCGGGAGTTGCGCTGGCCGGAAGGACGTCAATGTCCGTATTGTGATTCCAAACGAATAATCAAAAGGGGTTTTGATGAAAAAGAACCTGCCAGACAACGTTATGAATGTAAAAATTGCGGCAAACGGTTTGATGACCTTACAGGCACCATCTTCGCTGGACATCACCAACCCCTCAAGGTATGGATATTGTGTCTGTATTTCATGGGGTTGAACTTGTCCAACAAGCAAATTGCCAAAGAACTGGACCTGGACCGCACTGATGTTCAAAGGATGACCACCCAACTTCGTGAAGGCGTGATAAAAAAAAGCCTCAAGTAACCCTTGGAGACGAAGTTGAATGTGATGAGGTCTACATTGTAGCAGGGCATAAAGGCAATCCCGAAGCAGTAGCCCGAAAAGGCAGGGAAGGCCGTCGAAATCGTTTACGAGGTGCTCGTGGGCGGGGTACATTGGAAAAAGAGAAACCACCTGTATTCGGTATGATTCAGCGATGCGGTCTGGTAGTGATTCAAATGCTTGCTAATGTTCGCAGGGTAACTATTGAGCCCTTGGTAAAGTCGACCGTTTTGCCGGGGACTTTGATTTACACTGATGAATATGCGATCTACAATCGATTAACCGAGTGGGGGTACAAGCATAAGAGCGTGAATCACGGGGCTGGAGAATACGCCAGAGACGAGGATGGCGATGGTTTCCATGAAGTCCATGTCAATACCATGGAAGGCTTCTGGTCCTTGCTACGTGGTTGGTTGCGTCCTCATCGAGGCATCTCACAAGAGAAGCTCCCGTTCTATCTCGGTTTTTTCGAGTTCGTTCATAACGTCGGCAAACGGGGAAAGGCCCTGCTCCATTCGCTTGTCGAACTTTTGGTCAAATAAGACCTTGAAACGCAACATGAGCCAAATTTTTAAAAAAGAGACCAAGACCTGTGTGAAGCCTTCGGGATTTATGGCGCGGTGCCGTATCCCATGGGAAGCTGTTTGAACCGGCCGCCGTGTATAATGGGATCTCCTTTATATCCCAAGGATTTAAAGTTAATATAATCGGTTTTGTTGATTAAATGCTCAACATCCCGGCCTTTGGATTTCATATATGAAAAATCGGTGCCCTTATGGGCTATTTTTTTGAAATCCACATTGCGGTTGTCCTGGTGACACCGGTTGCAGGTTGTTTTCCCTTTTAAGCTTTCATGGCACTGGGCACAGGAAAGGGCCATATCCGCAGGCATCACCTCATGCTCAAGCCGCCAGTACATCCATGTCTTTTTCCATTTGTATGATCCTGAATAGGGCAGGCCTGCCACGGACATCCCTTGCCTAAAAGCCTTGTCCCAGTCCCGATTCTTCCAGAATGCAGTCTTATCCTCCTTGTTTTTGGGGAACAGATGGGGGACCAAAACGGTGTCATGGTCCGCATCCACAGCCTGGATTCCCTTCATAATCTTGAACGGTGTAATTTTTGACGACGGATCTTTAATAGACCCCACCGGCGTGGTCAGATTAATCACATCTGCATTGGTGTCTACCTTGTCGCCCAAAAGCACCCGATGCATGTAGCCAGAATACCACCGGTAATCGGGCACGGCTGATTCTTCCCACTTAAAAAAGCCTTTTTTCCAGTTATAATCGGGCTTGCCGTACTTATCCATTCGGGGTTTTCTATTTTTATCCCCGGCCTGGGACCAGTCCCAGTATGTTTTAGTGGGCTTGCACTTGGCAAATACTGGAGAGTGGCACACATTACACTCCAGGGTTTTACAGTGATTATTCAGATGATGGTCCAAAAGACCGCCGCTGTAATGGGGATTTTCTCCATGGCAATCCTGGCAGGAGACCTTGCCCTCGGCCACGGGAACCGAGGTGCTCCGGCCCGCAATCCGATGGTTCCGGGTTTTATGGCATTCGGTACAGGCAAAATCATATCCGCCCATGTGGACGTCGCAACTGCGTTCCGGGGTCAGCAGATGCCTGGACATGTCGGCATGTTTGATGGCATCACCGCCCCCGCCGTTGAAATGGCAGGCACCGCAAGTGGCACGGCTGGAATGTCCGACCTTTTGGGCCACCCTCTTCAAATCGACGTCTTTTGCGGGCATCCCCGCTGCCGTGGGCTCTTTTTTGTAGGTACCTGTGGTGTCATGGCACACCAGGCAGTCAATGTTTGACATGTCCGTAAAATCAAAGCTTGCATCTTTCCACCCATATCCTGCATGGCAACTGGTACAGCGCGGCTCGTTGCTAATGACATTGATACAATAGTTATTCAACGCCGTAGCCGCCTTGCCGTGCAGGATCTCTTTGCTGTGGCCGGTGGTATACGGGGACGGCCCCTTCCAGAGCCAGTGGGCGGTTTTGATCATATCCTTGCCCTGGGTTTCGTGGCATCTGAGACACTCGGCGGTTACCTGGAACGGATCTGCATTGTCCGGCAGGTTAACCAGCCTGGTGTGGTCAGGGACATTTTTCAGATGGCAGCCGGTACAGGTCGTCGGCCCCTTGGCTTCGGCCTTATGGCATTCCATACATTGCTGATGATAGGCTGCTTTCAGGCCGATCCGTTCCGGGTGTTCACTGTTAAAAGAATCCTGGTGGCAGGCTGAACACCGGGTGGTTTCAAGTGCATCATCTTTATTCGGGCGGTAATGGTGACACCGGGTGCAGTCCTGGATCAGCGCCGCATGCCGTTTATGGGCAAACCGGACCGGACTGTAATGGTCTTCGCGTTTTTTAATAATGGGGCTGTCCAAAAGAAAATAGACATCATGAATATCGGACAGGGACAATCCCTGGTCCAAAAGCCGCATTTTGCGTTCCGTGTGCCCTTCGTCTTTGTATTCACTAACAAACGGAACCGTCTCCTTGGCCCGATCTTTTGCCGCCTCCTGATCCGGTGCGGTCCACATGTTGGCCGCCTGGCAGGGCGATGCAGCAATGAACAATACACCAGCTATAAAAATAAAAACTTTTATCTTTCTTATCAATTTTATCATCGGGTTTATCATCGGGACACCTCCTGTGATCCTTGCAGCACCGGCAGATAGGTCACCGCGATCCTGTAAAGGAACATAAGCGTGGCAATCAATCCAAAGGTCACCATCATCTCTGCGATGGAAGGAAAATACCCCGGGTCGCTCAACGGCGGTTTAAACCCGACAATGAATACGTTAATCCGGTTCAGGACTACGCCTGCCACAATAAGCGTTGCTGCTGTAAAAAGCCCTTTGCGCGATGCCCTTATTCTGGGAGAAAGCAGCATGAACCAGGGAAGGATTACACCCAAAACCAGTTCCGCCACAAAGGCATTGCTCTGGGCCGTACCGTCCAGAAGATAGATCCAGGTGCCCCGGACCGCCATATCCCCGATTTTAAGCGCCATGTAGAACCCCAGAAGAAAAATGGTGATCCGGGTTAAGGGCGTCAGAATGTTCATTTCTGAATCCAGCTTGAATGAACTGCTGGCAATGGTGGTCTCAAACACCACCATGGGATAGCCCACGGCAAACGCTGAAGTTAAGAACAACAGCGGCAGAATGGGCGTGTACCACAGGGGATGCAGTTTGGTGGGGGCAATGAGCATCAGCGATCCCAAACTTGACTGGTGCATGCAGGAGAGCACCACCCCCAGAATAATCAAAGCCCACATGATTTTGTCGATAATAGCATCCCCGATGTGCAGGATCCCATCCACGATGCCGTTGAGCAGGGCCAATGGGCCCGGCAGGTTTACATTTCCTTTAAACTGCTCGGCCACAATAGGAAAAAACTCCAGGTAGAGCACATTGAGATAGCACATGACGCACATGGCCACTTCAAACAATACGGAATTGGTATTCCAGTTGAACATGGGTTTCCAGATCGCCCAGGAACGGCCGATATCCACGATAAGCCCAAGGACCACAAAGGTGTACCCTAAAACAGCAGTGAGCAGTGCCGGGCGGGTAACAGGTTCATAGGCATGCCGGCCAAAAATATGGGCCACTGCCGCCGTGGTAAATCCGCCGGCAGCCAGGGCCACGCCTGTGGCCACATCCACACCCACCCAAAGGCCCCAGGGCCGGGCCGTACTTAAGTTGGCCACATATCCGATCCCCCCGGTAAACCGGGCAATAATGGTAAAAGCACCGACGATCATAAAGGCCACCATTACCAGAACTCCGGGTGTCCAAAACGGTTTTCTTAATGCCATGGGTTTATGCATCACGCCCTCCTTTCTGCGAAGGCGTTTCTTTGGTTTTTTCCGCCTTGTGTATGCCGAACATAATCGCACCCAGAAGGCTGAAAAGTGCAATGGGAGACCACAGATAACTGAACAGCGAGTGCTGGATGGTTTCCGACAGTTCCGGCATGGGCTTATCCGGCAGATCCGGCAGGTTGACCGTTTCAAAGGGAACCGCAGAGATATAAATCCAGGAGGTGCCCCCCGCCTCTTTCTCCCCGTAGATGTGGTCGATATACTTGCCCGGGTTTTGGGTCAGCCGTTTTTTGGCTACGTCAAGCAGGGTCTGCAGTTTGCCGAATGTCAGTGCCTCGGTGGGGCAGATGGTGGCGCATCCGGGCAGTCCGCCATCCTTTGATATTTTGTCGTAACAGAAGGTGCATTTCATCACCCGGGGGGTGACAGGGTCAAAATATTCGTATGCCGGGATCTCAAAGGGACAGGCCACCATGCAGTAACGGCAGCCGATGCATTTGTCCACATTGTACCGCACCGCGCCGGTCTCGTCCTTGGTCAGCGCCCCCACAATGCAAGCCGACACGCAGGCCGGATCCTGGCAGTGCATGCACTGGACCTTGGCAAAGGTGGGAACCGGGGCATCATTTTCATCCACTGTTCCGGTGAAATACCGGTTAACTACCGTATAGGCCTTATCATCCGGGCGCCGCTTCTTTTCAAAAACGGTACATTGACAGGCAGCCCGTTCCGGTGCCGGCAAATGGTTGACTTCGGCGCAGGCCTCTTCGCATTTGCGGCAACCCACACACCGGGTCAGATCAACCAGGCACCCGAACGGATCAGGCGGGGCATTGGACTGCCAGGCCTCTGCGGTTGCAGGCGCAACGGTTGCCGTGGCCGTGGCCGCGCCCATGATTTTAAAAAAATGTCTTCTGCTCAGCTGCATTGAACCTCCACAAAAATTTAAGCGTCATGCTGCATAAATGGTCTATGCAAAGCTTGGTTTTCTCTCTTCTTTGCCTATTTCTAACCTGATGAAATAATTGCAACGGCCATGCCGAATTCCTATGAAAATCACAACCTGCTATTTTTACGATATTTTTCGAAATTTATACTGGCAGACTTGACCCCAAGGTGTTAAACATATTTAAACATACGTTAAAAATTCAACGCCTAGTTTAAACACATGCTTAACGATTTAAACAAAGCAACAATCGTGAGGGGCAGTATGCTGATACATGAACACGAAATGGATGCGTTCTGGGAGAAAATTGTCAACACAATCAACGATGGGCTGATGTTCATTGGGCCGGACGGCACCATTCAGATGGTTAACAAGGCATTTGAAAATCTGACCGGCTATACCTCAGCCCAGGCCGTGGGTATGTCCTGCCGTATGCTTGAGTGTGATGCATGTGAGCAGACTCTGAGCCCCATAGACACGTCGGTGTGGTGTCGTCTGTTTTCCCCCCAGGAGGCGGAAATGCAGAAGTGCCGATGCCTGATCAAGCGCAAAGACGGCAGCTATCTGCCTGTTTTAAAAAATGCCGCGGCATTCAGAGATGAACACCAGAAGGTTGTGGGGGTGGTTGAGACCTTGACCGACATCTCGGAACTTGAGCGCCTGGACAAACAGGTCAATATGCTTGCCAGGCAGCGCAGCCACGACAATGACTTCTTCGGCATGACAGGCAAATCACAGCAAATGGAAACCGTGTTTGACATGATCCGAAAGGCTTCGAATTCCAATGCTCCTGTAATAATTCTGGGAGAAAGCGGGTCCGGCAAGGAGTTGGTTGCCGATGCCATTCACCTGAATGGTGCCAGAAAACAGGGACCGTTTATCCGGCTCAATTGTGCGGCCTTAAACCCATCTGTCCTGGAGAGCGAAATGTTCGGTCATGTTAAAGGGGCATTCACCGGGGCCCACAGCAACCGTATTGGACGGTTTGAGGCGGCACACCAGGGCAGTTTCTTTTTGGACGAAATCGGCGATATGCCCATGCCGCTGCAAACCAAATTGTTACGGGTGCTTGAGTCCGGGCAGTTTGAACGCGTGGGAGATATAACCCCTGTCCGGGTGGATGTCAGAATTATCACAGCCACCAATAAAAATCTTGAACGATTGATTGAAAAAAATGAATTCCGGCAGGATCTGTTTTATAGAATCAACGTTATTCCCATTTACCTGCCGCCGCTCAGGCAGCGGAGCGAAGACATTCCTTTGCTTGTAAACACCTTTATCCGTCAGTGCAATCAAAGTACCGGCAAAACCATCTCCGGCGTCAGCCGGGACGTGATGGATCTGTTTATGGCATACCAATGGCCCGGCAACATCCGTGAACTTAAGAATGCCATGGATTACGCGTTTGTCACGGCTGACGGCCCGATCATCCAGCTCGACCATATTCCCAAACGCATTGGTGATGATGCCGAACGATCCACCAGGCCGGAAAATAAAAAGCGCACGGATAACACAACCGATGAAAAACAGCAGTTAATTGATGCCTTGATAAAGGCAAACGGAAACCAAACCCGCGCGGCAAAACTTCTAAATGTCAACCGTGTCACGGTGTGGAACCGGATGAAAAAATACCATATCGATTTACAAAAAACACTGGCATACCAGTGATTTTAAATAATTGGTATCGATTGACCAGCTTTAAAAAGTGTAACGCTTATCCCCGATATTCATAACGAAATAATGTAACGGCCAGATATCCCGCTGCCATACCCCGCCAAAAAAATCATAAAATCATACCCCGCATGCCTATCCCGCCGATAGACCCCGCCGCTGATTCGGTCAAAATTTGCTACATATAATCTCCCTGATTCGAATCTTGGAGAAAAATGATGGCAAAGAATTCTCGTGGAAAACGCCCTTGCTCTATTTGCCGAAAATGGTTTGCTCCTGATGTAAGACAAAAAGGCCGGCAGAGAACATGTAGCCCGGCTTGCCAAAAAGAGCTTCATCGCAGGCAATGTGAAAATTGGAACAGGAAAAATAAAGCTGTCTCCAAAAACAATTATCTGGCAAAAAAGCTTGAAGAGGCAGAGAACCCTCAAACATCCGGAAAATTGCCTGTTTTGCCATTGGAAGTTATTGAAATAGAATACGGTGTCAAGCCGGCAATTATCGCCCAATACTTGGTCACCCAGGTTATCAGCCACACCAAAGAAAAAATTCGAGAATTCCCATAAACGCCTCTGACTAATCGAATATTGATTTCAAGAGACATGATTGGAGTAACCTCTTGTAATATTAGGACATATGAACAGACTAATCGGATTTTGATTCTAAGAGGCATCATGTGTGTAACTTATTGATAATATATATGGATACAGACAGAGTAATCAGCATCCCAGTTCAAGAGGCAACTGACAACCGGCCCTGGCCGGTGATATAAAAAGGCATCTGAAATTCTAAAAATAAGGAGATGTCTCATGGCGCACAGGTTTTCATCACGGGAATTATTTGAACTGAGGAACAATATCCCTGTGGATATGCTGATCAGGGATCATTTACAGATTCCATCTAAAATCAGGGATGGCTATTTTCGTTTTCTATGCCCTCTGTGCAATGAATTTCAAACGGCTGTAAATCCAACCACGAACCTGGCCAGGTGCTTCCGGTGCGAAAAAAACTTTAACACCATCGACCTTGTCATGAAAATCAAGGGATATGGATTCCGGGACAGCGTCCTGTTTTTGAAGCAGATAAATACTACCCACCAGGTTCCGGCATCAAAGCTGGCTGCCCTGGTCGCTGCAATCGGCAAACCCATGCCGGGAGGGCAATGAGTATGAAACGGTTGGCCAAGCTTGAAACCCTGATCGCCCGGAATCAGGAGTGTTTTTCCAAAATCGGCAAGGCCTTGAAAGAAATTCGTGACAATCGTTTGTATAAGCAGGCTCTGTTTGAATCATTCGAAACATATACCAGGGAACGATGGGATATGGGGAAATCCCATGCCTACCGCCTGATCAAATTCTATGAAGTCATTTATAATCTGTCCCCAATTGGGGACACGTTACCGGCCAACGAATCCCAGGCACGGCCTCTTACTCAACTGGATTCCATAGAACAGCGCCAACTTTGGAAGGAGATTATAGAAAGCGGCATGGAGTTAACCGCGCGTAACATCAAAAAATTTATCGACTCCCGAAAAACGGCATCGGTAACCAAACCGGATCTGACGGATCAAATTTCGAATGAATACATGGCTGTTGTAAAAGCAATGATTGAACAGGTCCGTGTAGCACAGCATGATCATTGGCAGCAGACCTCTCGCCAGGCTGCATTGTTGTGGCATCGGGTCATACACGAAAAGATTGTATCAACGGGGGCAGATAATGGATGACCTGAGCATTGACGACCGCTTCCACTTACTGCTGCATAAAAAAATCATGAATAAAACCGGATCTGCCAAGAGAAGATCCAAAAAATATTACAAAGACCAATACAAGAAAACCGGGATTATCCCGGCACCCCTTTTGCTGGTTGAAAAAGGCATTATGGATGGCCGCAAGTGCAGTGGGCGCCCAAAGGTTATAGACGAGCAAACAAAAAGGCGGTTTATTGAAATGGTCAAGGCGTCATGCGATCCGTCATCCCAGGGGTTCATTTTTATCACCCGAAGAGCCAGGACCATTAAAAATTACCACTGCTGGCTTGAGGAAGAGTTGGGCAAAACAATCAGCCTTCCGGCACTTCGGCGATGCGCCAAAAGGGAGAATCTCAAATTTTACCTGGAAAAAGAGGACGATCAGGAGCCGTCACCGGCACGTTATACCTTCAAATCGGTCCCGGTGTTTGCCTTGATCCAGGTTGACGGTTGCAAGTTCCAATATTTAAGAATCAGAGATGAACATGGGAACTGGCAGAAACCGCAGGTGATTGAAATATTTGATACCGGTTCCAGGAAGCTGTTCATCCTGGAATTCTATTTTACCGAAAGTAATCTGAACTCTGTGGACCTTTTTACCCGTTTTTTGTTATGCACCCCTTTTCCTTTGAAAACAATTGGCATCAGGCCCGACCAGGCAAAGGGATTTTTAAACTTAAAGCGTCCCATTAATGCCATTAACCTTGCGCATTCTACGCCAGGCGGTTTTTATTTGGCGCCGGATTTTTCAAGGGCGCATTCACCAAAAGATAAGGCGCATCTGGAATCTTCACACCGGAGCCTGCATAATTTTGAAATACGGATTATCAAAGCCTTTGAGGACAGGATTGTGAAAACCGTTACCGAATATGACTTCAAACGGGGAAGAAAGGAAAAAGTTACTGTAACCCTACTTGATATCACCCTTGATGAATTGAGGAGCAGCACTGTGCTCCGCCAATACCGTGACGAACATAATCATACACAACATTATTTTACTGAAGACGGCGTGGTCAGTGCCTGGGTGCCGGCACAGAAGTTTGATGATTTTTTATCAAACCAGGCAGACACTCTGAATTTTATCCCGGAGCAGGTTCAAGAATATATGAAATACGGTTACAGGAAAATCAAAGCCACCGTATCTAAAAACAGAACTATCCGCCATGACAAACGCGATTTTTTTGTGACCAGTGGTGCAGACCGGTTCAGCAAGCATAAAAGCACACCGGTAAAGATATCCGGATACAGGGACAAACTTTTTATCTTTGAGCCCAGTGAAGACGGCATACTCCTGGGCGAAGCCATTGCAAAAAAGCCGTTTGACAGACCACCGGCACCAGCGCCTGCTCCTGTGCCCGACGAACTCGACACCATTATCGCTCTTTTGGAAAAGCACAATATGGCCGTTGACCGGCCTATTTTAATCGAAGTTTACCATAAGGGCCTTTCCCGGGCCCGGGCGGAGCAAGTGCTTCACCATAATCAATCAAGGTACGCAGATTACATGAAAAAAATGGCCCAGCCTGAGGAACGTAAAAAACAGGCCTTGTTCAATGCATTTATGCTTGATTGCCAAAAATCGTTAAATACGAATCAAGTGGCCACTTATGCATCCCTCGGAGAATGACATGAAAGAGGATTTTATCAGTGATAAACGAAGAGTCTCATACCTGTCTGCCACTTATAACAGGATATACAGGGGCCAAAGCGTACTCATTGAAGGGGATTTTGGCGCAGGAAAAACTCGTTTTTTAAAACTGCTGCGGCCTAAAAAGCTCCATGCCGTATGGGTCGAGTCTCTGTTCAACATCCATGAAACCCTGGCATCCATACTCAAGGAATTGAATTATGAGGCCACCGCCACCTACCGCCGGACTCCCCAGTACCTGAAAACGATCTGCAACCTATCCAATTGTTTTATCATCATAGATGAAGCCAATGACCTGGACTCCCGGGTCTGGCCATATCTCAAACGAATTATTGATGCCGGTGTTCCCATCGTATTTGCAGGGCTCCCAAAGGTCAGAACCCATTTGAGCCGGAATCATCCCGATATACTCAGCCGTCTCAAAACTCTGATTTTATACCCCATAGAGGTCGAGGACTTCATCGAAAAATACAAAGATATCCAGCAGGAAGCCGTTGAACAAATTTATATGGCCGTCAAAGGCGACATGAGAAAATTTAAAGAAATCTGTACAGACTGCCAGGACAGGGCAAAGGAGTTGAATCACAACTTTGTTGATATCAACCTTGCTCTGGAATTTATATCCGATCTCCCTCCCCAGTAATCCTTATCACAATTTATCTGCATTAACAGGCCACCTTGTGTTAGCACCAAGGGCGGCCTTGCTGTATCTGTTCATTATATAATGGTGCCGATTGCTGCTTGATCTATTTTTAAAATTTTGAAACCACAGATCATTTTTGAATTCTTTGTGAAGCGTTACATTATTTTGCAATTTTGTTTTTGATGACGATTTTACTCAACACTCTTAAATCACAATAAAAACATTGATTTTCATCAGTAGCATCAAGCCTCAACACCGTTACAGTATTTGAAGCTCGTCAATCGATCAAAAGGGGACATCTTCATTATTTAAATCATCTGGGTCAAAAGGCATTATCTCGTTCATTAAGTCAAAAAAGACCCCCAGAGATTGACATAAATTTTTTATAATCCGGCTATGGGCCTCCTTTTCATTAAGATCTTTTGTTTTAGACATTATTTTCAATTCAGCGGTCAGTTCTTTTGTCAACCCAGTGATAATTACATCAGGATCCATAAATTTTTCCTCCAATCTTGGTCATTAAATTTTTTATCAATCCACATTCAACACAACGGAAAAACAGCTGAACGCGGCCCAGACCGGATCACCCACACCAAGACCCAGCCATTGGGCGCCATGTGTTGATACCAAGGCGCATAATATTGTTCCGTCTTTGATGCGCACCAGATATTCCGTATTGATCCTACCGGCATTGATCTGCTCAACCATGCCGAACAACCGGTTCTCCGCAGTGCACTCGGGTTCTTTTTCTCCACGATACAAAATAACCAGGGGGGCTTTGACCTCTGCCATAATCAATCTTGATTCTTTTAATGAGAGCCGTTCCAGACTGCTGTTGGTGATCACGGACTCAATGGTATCGCCTCCGGCAGTTGCCAGTGTTACCCGGGTCTGGATGTCTCCTTTTTGAAGCGCCTTGATTTTACCGAAAAATGAATTTCTGGCACTGGTTTTCCGAGACGCCTCCCTGTCGATGAAAAGTTTTGTCACCTGGGCAATATCATCTTTGGAAAAAGAGACATAAGCACTGGTCAGATTCATGGTCGAATGGCCCAGCATGGTCTGTACGGCCGGCATGGGCATATTGCGCTGCATTAACTCCACAGCCCTTGCCTTCCGGATCATTTCAGGACCGCCAAGCGTCTTGGGAAAGCCCAGCCCCTGGGCCCGCTCATAAAATTTACGCCGGACAAACCCGGGATCAACATTGAATTGCTTTTCAAGAAACCGCCTGAATGAGGGATCGTTGAACATCTGTTCAAGTTCAGCAGCAAAGGTGGCGGAAATCCTTACGGTCCTCGATTCTGTCCGGGCATCGGTATCCTCATTTCCCAAATCCACCAACTGCCGATTGAAATCAATACGTTTAAGGGGATCAAGGGCCAGAATTTCATTTAACTTTGCACCCGTGTACCGAATCAACAAAAAGATGACCAGGATACGACGGCGGGACAATTGTACATCTGTCCGGGAAGATTGCTTCGCCCATTCCCTGAATGCCTGTTCCAGGCTGTCAAGCTGGATTGAATCCAGGCAAGGGCCTGTTTCCGGCATCGAAATCAATCGGCCCTGGTCCATGCCGCCCTGGGCAGGGGACTTGGGGGATGGTAACGAAGACTCAACAGTTTGTTTTTGATTCATTTATGCGCTCTCAAACGGGTTGAAATGACGAGTCTAAAACCTTTAGATCTCAAAAGGAAATTTCAAAATGAACCACAACACAATCAGCAGAATTCAAAAAACATGGGGACTCGTGTGCCTGTATGATGGCAATTAGATGCAAAAAAAATAGCTCAAGCCGCTGATTGATCATGAGGATTTCTTTTTTTGTAACACGCTTGTTTTGGGCCTAATGATGGAATACCCTTTAAAGGTTTATGATAATTTGTTGTTAAATATTACTGACCATTGCAGATAATTTCTTAGCTAAGGACGCTAATTTTTCTGCATTGGATGTCAATTTCGAGCTATTTTGGGCAATCTGGTTCGCAGACTCATGCACAACAGTAATATCTTTAGCAATTTCTGTTGCTACCGAGGAACTCTGGCTTATGTTATCGTTTATCTCGGCGACCCGGGACGAGGCATCCCCGACATTTTTGGACATTTCCTGACTGGTAACGGCCTGCTCTTCAACTGCAGAGGCAATAGTAGAAACAATTTCGTTAATTTCATTTATCGCACCTGATACGTTCTCAATTTCAGAAACGGTTCCATCGGTTGAAGTCTGAATACCCTCGACTGTTCTTTTGATATCTTCAGTTGCATTAGATGTTTGATTTGCAAGTTCTTTGATCTCGGCGGCAACAACAGCAAATCCTTTGCCATATTCTCCTGCTCTGGCAGCTTCGATGGTGGCATTTAGTGCCAACAAATTTGTTTGCTCTGAAATGTCTGAAATGACCTCCGTAACACTGGCTATTTTCTTTGCTGATTCTCCAAGTTTACTCATTTGAACAGACGCATTCTGCCCCTTCTCCACAGCGAGATTTGTCATACTTCGTGCATTTTCAGAGTTCTTTGCAATTTCACCAATGGTTGCATTCATTTCTTCAACTGCGGAAGCAACATAGTTCATGTTCATCGTTGTTTCTTCCATGGCCTTGGACATGGATTGCATATTTGAACTCATCTCTTCAGATGCCGCCGCGACAGAATCAGATCTTTGCGACGTATCAAGAGAATTTTGTGCAAACTGCTTTGATACGGCAAGCAAAGACTCAGAGGATGGCATTAAGATCTTAGCAGTTTCTGATAATTGTTTGATATAGTCTACATTGGTGACCAATTCCACATGACCAATATTTTTCCCTGTGTCGTCCTTGATATAATGTGTGTCGACTTGCATATATGTGCTGGGTGCATCAGGATACTCTTGATTATAGTGAGTTGTCTGATTTCCCTTCCGAAGGCAGCTTACCCCGCAATTTTCTGTCTCACAGATATCAGCTTGCCAATTTGAACAATGCTTACCAATGACACTTCTCTTATCCAGATTATGTTGGGCTAATAATGTTTCTGTAACTTTGTTAACAAATACCCATTTCATATTGAGATCGGTCGTGGTCACGGGAAAAGCCATTGCATCCAGCGATCCTTCCAAGTAGAAAATCAATCGTTGCTTGCTGTTGTTCAGTCTTAAAAGTATGAGGTTCATCACAAATAATAGAATGGCAAGATAAAATAGTTTTTGGGCCTTTTCAGGATATTGGGCATCACCATTGAAGATTTGAACAACGAAAAATCCTGTTATAACCAAAGCACAAACCCATAGAGCCAGTTTGACTTTATGCGGAATTCTTGACATGTTCGTCTCCCTTTAATTTTTTTACGAATTTTGGTAAAAGTACGAAAAGTACTTATAAGAATATATTTTTGGGGCTGGAAATGCAAATTCAATTTATAGGCTATATTTGGATTTTTTATTAAATAAGATAGCAATACCAAGACGATGACGATGACTTATGGTATTGAACCGGACTATTTGAAGTTCAGCGGCCCTCATCAATAACAGATCAAGTACGCATGTCCACTGTATAGGCATTTTCCGAGCATTTCTAAAAAAAGCCCAGATTTTTACCCCGGAAATTTTGTATACGGTCTTTGTCCTGATCCATCAGGATGATTCCAACATTTTTAAAGGAGGGCATCATCATGAAAATGTCACAGGCAATCAAGAATTTTCTGGCGTACCAAAAGCTCAATTCAAAAAAAACACCATCCAAAACTATCGGTATTTCCTGGCGGTCTTCCAAAAGGCATTCGGTAGGAGAGATGTAACTGAGGTAACATCGGATGAAATCATGGAGTTTCTGGTCAAAATCACTGAAGGCCTGAAACCCTCAACAAAGAAACTCAAATATTCCCTTCTCAAAAGTCTCTTCAATTTTGTCAAAAACACTGCCGTGCCCGATCTCTCCAATCCATGTGATTCTGCTGTCCTTGCAAAAACATTTCGAGTGTCCAAATTGCCGCCCTGGATGATCTTGGAACGAAATGCCGCCACTTATGCCAGCCGGTCAAACCCTATTTAACTTGGAGGAGGCTATTCCATGAACATGTCACCTCGGGTCAATCAGAAAGTGACCCCAAGACATCTCAAAAGACAGGCCTACTGCTACGTCCGACAATCAACCCTCAAGCAGGTTTTTCAAAATACCGAGAGCACCAAGCGTCAGTATGCCCTGCGTGAGCGGGCCATCGCTTTGGGATGGCCTATAGTTCAAATTGTGACAGTGGACTCGGATTTAGGGGAAACGGCAACTTCAGTGGCCGACAGGCAAGGCTTTCAAAAGTTGATGACTGAGGTCAGTTTGGGGCGCGTGGGACTCGTGATGGGCCTGGAGGTTTCGCGGTTAGCCCGTAACAATGCGGACTGGTCCCGACTGTTGGAGATATGTGCCATTACCGACACTTTGATTTTAGATGAGGAAGGCGTCTACGATCCCACTGATTTTAACGATCGTTTGCTTCTAAACATGAAAGGCACGTTCTCCGAAGTGGAACTGCATGTATTGCGATCCCGGCTCAGAGGAGGTATTTTAAGCAAGGCTCGGCGGGGTGAATTGAAAACGCGCTTGCCCACCGGATTTATCTATGATCACAACGATAAAATCATGATTGATCCAGACCAACAGGTTCAAAAAAGCATTCGTTTGTTTTTCGATATTTTTCAACGCACTGGGGCAGCGTTTGCGACTGTAAAGGCGTTTGCCAAAGACGACGTCAAATTCCCTTGCCGAATCCATTTAGGCCCCGATAAAGGTCAGTTAAAATGGCAGCGATTAACCAGCAGCCGTGCCCAGGTGATTTTAAAGAACCCCCGTTATGCAGGCGCCTACTACTATGGTCGGCAAAGGTCTCGAAAAAACGTCGATGGGTCGACAACATATTTTAAGGTTCCTCGGGATGAATGGCGGGTTTTGATTAAAGATGCCCACCCGGGATATATCACCTGGGATCAATATGAACAGAATTTGCGCCGGTTACGGCAAAATGCAGTGGCCTATAACATCGCAGACCGAAAGACATCACCCAGGGAAGGGCCGTGCCTTTTGCAGGGATTGGCCATTTGCGGAAAATGTGGCCAGCGGATGACCATAAGATACAAATCTCAGAAAAAGGGCAAAATCGATCCGGTCTATTTATGCCAGCGTCACCGAATCAAAAGATGGGAAAGTAGTTGTCAGTATATCCCCGGTGCGACCATCGATGAGGCCATTAGCAAATTACTGCTTGAGTCAATAACGCTGAGTGACCATACTTACTCGGAAATAGCGACCATACTGGACAATCGGGGCTATAAATCAGGCCAAGGCCACCGTATCGATAGGCGAATCGTTACCGCGATCACTCACAAATACAGCCTCAAAACCCGTTATGCCAGATTACGGGCAACAGGCAAGCTGACTGTGGATGAAGTCGCAAACCTCTTGGGAGTGACAGGAGCGACGGTTCGGAGGTGGGGGAAAAAGGGGACCATCAAAACTTATCCTTATAATGATAGAAATGGGTGCCTTTACGAAAATCCGGGCGTCAACTCTCCGCTGATGAAAAATAGGAGCATAACAGACTGAAAACAAATAATTTTATTGGATCATAGTCACTAAAATAATTATGAGGTGCAATATGAAAACTAGTCCACCACCCAGAGATATCTTGGAAAAATCAGCGACACCGAGGCCATGTATTGGATTGAGAATATTTATCGGTAAAAATCGAAGGGGATTGGGGTAATCCCAATCCCCAACAATAGAAACGCCAGTGCTCATGGGGTTTTTCGGCACAATAGAGTTTTTTCATAGACAGATTGAACACTATTTAATTGCTCTATTTATCCAGAATCACAAGTGATGTCCATTTTTTATAACCAACTGAATTTATTATATGTCGGTTCTTATCCTTAAAAAGTCATATGTTTTAAAAACGTTCCCGTGAATAGATACCATTTTTTTATACTGAAAATATGTTAAACAATACTCATCAATACTGCTTTGCTAAATAAAATTTTTGTCACTTTTTCTACATTGAAACCTATTTTCATAGCTTTTTCTATACATTTATTGAATGCTTTTCTTGATACATGAAATGGAGGTTCAACAATTAATATTTTACCATCTGGCTTAATAATAGATTTCAGTTCATGAAAAAAGGCCTCTTGGTTCGGTAGTTCATGAACTACGTAAAACGCCAGTATAAAATCAAACAATTTTGTTACCCCAATCCCGTTTTCTTGGCACTGATGTAGATGCATCCGCCTTTCTATTTCCGTTGACCGGATTTTCTCTTTGAGTTTTTGGAGCATACCTTCCTGAAGATCAACGGCATACACTTTCCCTTCTGCACCTACTAATTGAGCCATTTTCATTGTGAAAAAACCAGGACCGCAACCGAAATCCATTACCGACATGCCGGGTTGTATATAAGGTCGTAGAATGTTTTCTGGATTCTGAAGCCATTTTCTAAAACTATTGTCCAGGCTACCCGCATTTTCTACCGGGCATACACGTTGTTTGTTATCATTAATCATAATGTTTCTCCTATAACCAGTTTAGTGTTTAGTATGTATACACACAAGAGAAAAAAAACTATTCTATTTCAAGCATGCGTTGAAAAAACAATTCTATTTTGGTTAGAAACTCCTCAATAACAGCAATTTTTTCCGGCTCAAGTGTTTTCCAATATTCCGTGTAACCACCTTCCATGGTTTCATGCCAGTGTTTATGGGCAAAATAGGCTACCTT
Source organism: uncultured Desulfobacter sp. (assembly GCF_963664415.1). Lineage (NCBI taxonomy): Bacteria > Pseudomonadati > Thermodesulfobacteriota > Desulfobacteria > Desulfobacterales > Desulfobacteraceae > Desulfobacter > uncultured Desulfobacter sp. The sequence continues at coordinate 1,396,033 of NZ_OY761440.1, forward strand.
GCCTTTTGAAGTAAGGTTTACGATTGCCCTGGATGAGTTGGTCGGGTCAGTATCTTTTTTGATAAGCTTTTCATGTTCCAATTTTTTGAAACGCTGTGAAATCGCACCCTTAGTAACTCCATATAATTTTGCCACATCAGTCACACTTGAATTATCGTTATCCCCGACAAGCTCAATGAGATGAATTTCTACACCGGTAAGCATGATATCTGTTCCGTATTTTCTCGGTTTAGTCTCCATTTGCTGAGCCAACTTCAATACAGAGTGAAGTTTTTGTTTTATTTTTTTCATGCACAAAGAGTATACATGCTAAACACATGTGTCAAGAAAATCATGAGATTTTTTTGAGCTTTGGCGAAAGGGGAAGTAGCGAATAATAAAAAAGGAGTGGATTTTATTGCAGCTAAAAAGAAGTATGGTTTTATCGTATGGCGAACATAACAATGTTACCCTGTTGGAAAAACCATTTTTCGACTGTATTGACTATCGATATATCAGAACCCTCTTGGTATTTCAAACCATCATGGTGGAGAGCATAATGGTTTGATTTATCGCTTTTGCCAGATTTTTAAAAATACAACATATTGCATCCGAGTTAATTTGCGTTGTGGGCCCTTTTTATTAATTCCACTGCATTCCAAAAACTTTTAACATCAAGACGATCCAGTACATATTTTACGCCTTCTGCTCTTAGTTTATCAATTTTTGTCCCACAACCGATAAATGAAATCCGGGCCACCTTACTTAATTGATAGTCATTAAGCAAGGTGGCCCCGGAATTACTGATAATTATTTTTTCTTTGATTTGATCTGAATAATCGCCTGATGAGGGCGGGCCTGGACGTCCATGTATCAAAATGTGTTGAAAAAGTTGCAATCTTCAGATACTAATTAGTTGCGACTAATTATATTATTAGCGTAAAATATTTTTAAAGAAGCTGTGAATCAATTTATGGGTTGTATTCGTTTGCCATTATAAACACCATGCCGACCAAACTGTTTACCATAGATGATAAAGATTTTTACGGTGATCTTTGTAACCCTGCCAAGTTCATGGGAAAGCAAGACGGCTACGAATACATTCATCATTTCCCATGTGAAATATGTAATGGTTTTTGCTACTCGATCAAATTAAGGCCCGGACTGACTCTTTCCTTATTTCAGCATCAGTCAAACAGGCCGTATGTGTTAAATTGCCAAGATCCCGGAAATCGTTTTGCAATGCTCTTTACATTGACTGATGCAGCCGGAAACCATTCATCTGTTTCCGCGCACAATAAGCATCCTCAATCGCACACAGACGATCCGGTGGGCAGCTTCCTGGGATATATGCCGGAAGGCACCTGTTTGATAACGCGCCCTGAATCAGTGAGCTTTCGCTGTATTTGTATTGTATTAGAGCCGTGGTTAATGAAACAGTTTTGTGAGGATTGCGATGGTCAAATCCCTGATGACCTCAATTCTGTTTTGGGGGCTTCATCCTTAAACCGCTTTTCAAAGAAAAGTCTGAATCTAACCCCAACGATAAATTTACGGCTCCATGAAATATTGAATTGCCGGTATCAAGGCGGCAGCAGACGGTTTTTTCTTGAAAGCAAGGCATTAGAGCTTTTTGTCCATGGTTTTGAACAGCTCAAATGCAACACAAGGCGAAACCGGGATGCGTATCCTTTCGGTATTCATACTAATGATTTTATTATCCAGACCCAGGAAATATTATTGGGTAATATGGCGAACCCACCGTCCCTCACTGAAATTGCCGGGCAGGTCGGGGTTAACAAGACAAAACTCAACCAGTGCTTCCGTAAGGTCCATGGCGTCAGTGTATTTGAATATCTGCGTATTTGCCGGCTGGAAAAAGCAAAAGATTTATTGATTTGTGGGGAAAAAACCGTAACCGAAATTGCCCTGGACGTTGGATACAACCACCATTGTAACTTTACCACGGAATTTAAAAAATATTTTGGGGTAAATCCCATTACATACCGCAAATAAAGACATTTCACCGTACCATACTCTTCGTTAGTTTTCATTTATGTTGGGTTAACAAAATATTATTCCTCAACCAAAAGAATTAATTTATTAAAGCAAAGCAAACCCCGGAAAAACTTCCTATTAATGGGTTTATTTTTACAATTGTATTTAAGAAAAAATATTTTAAGGAACCGATTCAAAGGCTTATCACTAATTATATCAAAACCCTATAAATAGCCAATTCCGGACCAATTATCCGGCTTTGACAAAAGACTAAGCCGGCACTAACACAGAAGAAGGGACACGTTGAGAATGAAAACTATTATCAGGAAAACATTGAACGAAATGTTATCAGTCAGCTTGCTTATTGTCCTGTTTGGTATGTCAACTATTGCAACAGCCCAGGCAGAAGAAACTAATAAGCATGAAACCAGTTTGGACGCTATTGTGGTTACGGCCCAGAAAACCGAGGAAAATCTCCGGGATGTGCCGCTGAGTGTTACCGTGTTGGACGATCTTACCCTGGAAGATCAGCAAATCAAGGATCTTGGAGATCTATATAATTATATCCCTAATGTATATAGCTTAGGGGGGGCGCCTTCCATCAGGGGTATCCGGGCTGATGGGACTACCCAGTCTGTATCAGCAGGGCTCTATGTTGACGGCGTGCCGACCACAACCGGAGTTGGTTTTCTGGCCTTGATGAACGGCGTGGAGCGTGTGGAGGTACTACGGGGACCACAGGGGACCTTATACGGAAAAAATACCTTGGCCGGTGTTATTAACGTCATTACCAAAAAGCCGGGCAATGAGCGAGAGGGGAACGTGTATGCCGAAATCGGAGAAGATAACAAATACGAAGTCGGTGGGTTTTTCAACACCCCGATTATTAAGGATAAATTTTATGTTGGGTTTAGCGGAAGGTTTTATCAAAAAGACGGATTAATTGAGAACACTTATCTTAATGACACCGCCGATGACCGAGAAGACTTTTACGGCAAATTGTATCTGCGGCTGACACCCACGGACAAGCTGGACATTTCTCTGATATCTTCAATCTTGGAACCTGATAACGGTGGTTTTTCTCAAAACCTTGTTTCGGCTGAGAACCTTTTCGAAGTTGAATACGATGTGGATGAATACAATAATATTTCAAAAGATACACACGCGTTAAACCTCTCATATCAATTTGACAATTTTACGCTTAACTCCGTCACAAGCTACCAGAAAACAACAATAGAAACGTTCAGAGATATGGATTATACCTCAGAAGCAATAAGCTATATAAAGGTAGATATGCCATATGAAACCTGGGCACAAGAGTTGAGACTAAATGGGGAAAAGGGAAAACTGAAATGGCTGGCCGGTTTGTATGCAGATAAATTCGAAAAGTCAGGTGGATTTAGTACTACTTTCGTTAAGACAGGCTTCAAATATGAGAATTATACTGATATTAACGAAAACACAATTGGCATTTTTGGGCACTTGGACTACCAGCTTACCGATCGATTTTCCGTCACCTTTGGTCTTCGTTATGATGACGACCACAAAGAGAGCGACGACCATGTCAATAATGAATATGTAGAGGCGGATTATTCCTCCTTTTCCCCCAAATTTGCTCTGCAATACAAAATCAATAACCAGATCACGACCTATGCCACGGTGGCAAAGGGGTATAAAAGCGGCGGGTTTTATATGTTTGCTGCGGATGGGTATCCCTCAAATTATGACCAGGAAACGTTATGGAGCTATGAAGTCGGCGTTAAAAGCGTCTTGATGGATAACCGGCTGATGCTCAACGCCGCAGTTTATTATATGGATCATTCCGATATGCAGGTTTTAACAACAATAGATGGTGACTTGGGTTATGTGTCCAACGCAGCCAGCGCCACTTCTATGGGTTTTGAATTGGAGGGTAATTTTATTATCAATAAAAATTTTTCTGCCTTTGCCAATTTAGGTATCAGCGATTCGAAGTTTGACGAATTCAGCGATGCAAAGGGCGTTTATGATAACAATGACAAAACCTACGCCCCTCACTATACCTATGCGATTGGTTTAAAATATCGTGGAGATGGAGGCTTCTATGCCGGCGCGGACGTGACCGGCTACGGGAAATCCTATCTGGATAACGCCAACGAATCCGAGCTGCATGCCTATGAACTGGTCAACGTCAAGATTGGCTACGAGTGGGAACATGTTGACTTCTATATCTATGGCAAAAATATCTTGGATAAAGAGTATTACCAAGTGCTGGCTACACAGGGCTCAACGGTCAGTTTCTCTGACCCGAGAGAAGTTGGCGCTCGTTTAACCTATCGATTCTAAAAGTATGAATTACCGTATCCATTCACGGGGTATAACAAATAAAACGGAATCAGAGCCAGGTAAGATCCGGCTCTTGCTCTTTGAAATATGAATGAATCAAGTCAGCCATTATGGGAAAGGATTCAAGCGAACGAATAAAACAAGTCTGTTTGAAGGACAGTATTCTTTCAACCCAATGATTTCCCTTTTCACTCTGCGTCCCCTTGCTTCTTTTCCGCCATAAGACACCATAGCGCAAAGTCCGTTCTGCATGGTTATTGGTTGGCTCAACCTCCACGATATCGAGAAAAGCCAAAGAGATTCAAGCTGTCGGATCAGAGAACGAGCCATAGTACCTATTTCATTCTTGTCTTCCTGGTGTTGGAAAATCAATTCGGTAAATCGGTCGTAAAAACTACGCCATTCTTTACTGTCAGGTGGAGATTTCGCCCAATGACAGAGCAGTTGAAGATCTTGCACAACCTGTTTGCCAAATTGGTTGACGTTTTCATCCTTTCTTTCAGCAAGAGCTTTTGCCTTTCGGATTATATGGGCCAGGCAGGTTTGTCGCAGGTTGATCCATTTTGCATAAACGCCGTAATTGTCACTAACGAGAATGCCGTCCCATTCCTGGACTAATGCCTGAAAGGCCTCTTTGGACCGGTTCTTATGAATCATAAAATATGCAACAGAACTATTGGCCATAACCCACAACCAATTTAAAGCACCGCTTTGGAACCAGGATGTTTCATCAATATAGTTGACCTCGCTCGAGCGAGCCATGTTGGCAATTTGGGAGTATACAGGTTTTAGAGCCTCTGAGGCCCGGTCTACAACCTTCTGAATAGCGCCTGTTGATATTGGAAAATTGAGGACTGACCGACAGAACGTGCGAACAGTTTCACGGCTATTTCCTTGAATTCCGCTTATCTCTGCAATAAGGGCGCTCAGGCGGGGTCCATAACCGGTTTGATGTTCTGAAGGTATATCTGCCTTGACAACTTTGCCGCATTTTGAACAGACGCCTTTATGAAGGATGAAATGAAGTACATCCATTTTAATTTCAGGCAATTCTATTACTTGATGGGTATGAAATGCCTTAAGGCTATCAGGGACGACATCGGAACAACCACATACGCACTCCCCTGGCAGTATGATATTTTCAGATGTCGGGAGCATTAGTTTTTGCTGATGGCCTTTATGACCTTTTTGACCGCCTCTTTTTCTTTGACCCTTTTGGGTTTTTCTATCCGGCTTTTTAAAGGGGGGATCAGAAGAAGGCGGCTTGCTGGAATTTTGAGAATTTTTATTGAGCTTATTTTCAAGCTCTGTGACTCGTTTTTTAAGATGCTCTGTTTCGTTGAGCAATTTTACAACCACCTCTTCCAACTGGATAATATATCGTTGAACAGGCTCTGGGGTGGCTTGAAATTCTTCATCGGTAAAAGGTCTTTTAATCTCCATGAAATTGAAAATAGCATAATAAAAAACAAAAATCTAGATTTTTTTAATTATTTCAAATAGTTATATTTACGCTTTAAATTCGGCACGTTGAGTATGAGTAAATCCCCCCCCCGTGAATAAATACGAATTACCAACGAAAAATCTTTAAGGTAAGGCAGAGTCCTCCATCGCCGGATCACTCCTGACCTTTGCGCCAACGATAAATTATGCGGGAGACAAAGCCTGCCCAGGCGCCGGCAAATGTCAAAGCCAAAAACCAGGCTTTGGGCCAACTCTGAATTACAGCCTTGGCCCAAGCAGCCCCATACCCGGTCTAAAACGGTCTTTACCTGATATTAGAGGACATTAAAATTTTTTTTGAATAGGCTTTTAGAGATGCGTCTCCTTGACAAATGCGTATTGCAGTGATACTTTTGTGGCAGAATGCTACAAAAGTATCACTGCAGACTATCAAGGAGACGATATGGCTACAAAATCAATAAGAATCAGTGAACAACTGGCTTTTCAGGCGCAAGCGGCAGGGGCTTTGCAACATCGAAGCGCGCCCAACCAGCTTGAGTATTGGGCGACCCTTGGAAAAATGATATCCAGCAAAATCAATATGGAAGATGCGCTGGCTATTTTGCAGGGCTTGAAAACCATAAAAATTGAAACCCTGCCCTCAGCCCCGGTTGACCCTGATTCTGTCTTTGACCGACTTGAATCTGACAGAGCCAAAGGATTTACCGACAAACCGGTGACAGGTGCGCCCTTTTTTTATGAGGCCAGTTTGTCCAGACCCGGGTCTATTGACAAGGTGGACACGAAAACAGGGCTGAGAACCACCGGCCAGTTTAAAAATGGTGTTTTCGAGGCTGTCGATGCCTGAAAAAAAACAGCTGTGGCTTTTAGCCGGGGCAAACGGGGCCGGTAAATCAACCTTTTACAAACATTATCTTTCAGGGTACGGCATTAAATTTGTGAATGCCGATTTAATTGCCGCGGAAATAGATCCTGACAATCCGGAAAAAGTCAGTTATGAGGCAGCAAATGCTGCGGCGCGTATCCGTGAAACTATGCTGGATCAAGGTGCTTCATTTTGCTTTGAAACCGTATTTTCCCATCCTTCCAAACTTGAATTTATTAAACTGGCAAAAAATAAAAATTATGATGTTGTTCTGGTGTATATTCACCTGATTGATCCAGGTTTGAATGAAGCCCGGGTTCATCAAAGGACCATGGAAGGCGGCCATAACGTGCCCGCCGAAAAAATTCACTCCAGAATCCCGCGAGCCATGATGAACATCCGCCTGGCCTTGGGGATCGTAGACCAGGCATGGATTCTGGACAACTCATCAGAAAATGATCGTTTCAGGCAGGTTGCCGTTATGAAAAACGGACGATATGAATTCAAAATTGAACCTCTGCCGGAATGGTTAAATGACATTTTACCGTTTTAGCCCGGACAACAGAAGTGGATAATATATTGATTTTATATTGCTTATATTCCAAGACCCCGTTATCCTGCGGGCTGCCGCATGGGGCTTATCCCGAGAACCATTGCCGGCAAAATCCGGTATGCTTACCAGGGGATTGAGGCGGTGAAAAATCAGCGAGGAAGAAACGAGATCACGATAAGGGTGCGACCGGCAGGGGAAGAACGCATTTCTGAAACCGCATTTGAGAATAATGTTCAGCCTTTAATTATTATGCTTTGCATTCCCTTTGGCATCATCTGGGCCGTGGCAGGCCATATTATCATGGGGCATTCCCTGTTCATTCTGAGTTTGTTCGGTATTGTGGCCATGGCAGGCGTGGTGTCAATGACGTTTTGATGCTCATTGATTTTGCCAACCGGCTATCCCCTCTTTTTCAGACCCAACCCTAGCTGCAAATCATCATGCTCGAAAGCCGTTTCCATGAATTCAATTTCTCGTTTAGTTAAATTGAGCTTTCGGGCTTCCACATGCCAGTTTCTTGTCACCTCGCAGATGCTCTTGATTGTTCTTTTCATCTTACACCTAATATAAAAGTTTTAATATATCTTTAAGCCAATTATATTAGGTTTTAAATTCAAAACAACGTAAGCGATATTTAAACCCCATCTACCGCCACGCCCAGCGAGCCCATATAATGCCTCCAAACTAAAAGGAGGCGACCCCATGCCAAGATCAAGAAAAGCAACAAATGAAAAACTTAGCAGATACTGGAAATCAAACATCGAACGTTGGGCGACATCAGGGCTGACCCAGACAGAATATTGCAGACGCAATGACCTGTCCAAAGACAGGTTCACATATTGGAAAAGAAAATTTAAAAGACAAAACCTTCCTGTAGAATTTATCCAGTTGCCGATACCCGCCAATATTCATACGACCGGGTTGAAGTTGAACCTTGGCCAGGGTGTACAAATAGAAATCCCGGACGGTTTCACCAGCGAGACGCTTGAAAGGGTTCTTGCAACCTTGAGATCCATCTCATGATGAACTTTTCACCAGACACAAAAGTCTATCTGGCTGTGGGTACTACTGACATGCGCAAAGCGATTAACGGCCTTTCCGTTATCGTAAGCGAACGAATGCAGTTGGATATATTTTCAGGATCCCTGTTTGTGTTCTGCAACCGGGCACAAACCATTTTAAAAATTTTATACTGGGATAAAAACGGTTTTTGCCTGTGGCAAAAGCGCCTTGAAAAAGACCGGTTCAAATGGCCGAATTCACCAAAAGATGTCATGAATATTACAAGCCGGGAACTGACCTGGCTGGTCGATGGACTGAATATAAATCAGGCTCATAAACCCCTAAAATACTCTATGATTTTTTAGGCGAAAAACTATGAAAAAACCCTTGGTTATGGTATATACAGCCCATGACAAGAGACACTCTCAAAGATGCTGAAAGCCTGGATGAAGTCAAAGAAATCGCTCTGAATTTGTTTGATGAAAACATAATTCTTCAAGAGCAGATTAAATCCCTCCAGGACAGGCTTTTTGGTCGCAAATCAGAAAAAACGCCCAAAGATGGCGAGCAAATGTCTCTTTTTGATATGCCGGAACCTGATCTTCCGATTCTGAATGAAGATGATACCGTCACCATTACAGAGCATTCCCGCAAAAAACGCGGCCGCAAACCACTGCCGGCAGATCTTCCCCGTGTCGATGTTGTTCATAAACTCAGTGAGAATGACAGAAAATGCGATTGCGGCTGCTTGAAAGATAAGATCGGTGAAGAAGTCTCTGAGCAGCTTGATTATATCCCAGCCAAGGTTCGGGTGATTCGAAATATCCGGTATAAATACGCCTGTAAAAATTGCGAGGGGGTTGAAGATGAAGGCCCCACCGTATCTATTGCCAGGATGCCGGATCAGATTATTCCCAAAAGTATTGCCACTCCGGGACTGCTTGCCCATATCCTGACCGCCAAATTTGCAGATGCACTGCCATTTTATCGCCAGGAAAAGCAGTTTGCCAGAATCGGCATTGAGCTTGCCAGATCAACCATGTGTAAATGGGGCATGAAGGTGGCAGATGCCTGTGAAATTATCATCGGCATGATGAAGGACGACATCCTGGCCAACCCCATGATTGGTATTGATGAAACTCCTCTCCAAGTTTTAAAGGGACCACGGAAATCCAAATCTTATATGTGGATTTTCAGGGGTGGACCACCAGACAAGCCGATTATCCTGTTCGAATATCACCCGACAAGGTCTGGGGATGTGGTTTCAACATTTTTGAACGGTTTTAAGGGCATCGTCCAGACGGACGGATATGCTGGGTATGATTTCCTGGATACCAAAAAAGATATTGTTCATGTTGGGTGCTGGGTTCATGCTCGTCGGAAGTTTAAAGAGGTAACCAAAGCGCTTGGCAACAAGGCAAATTCTTCCGGAAATGCCGGTTCGGCATTGTTGTATATCAGCAAGCTTTATAAAATTGAAAAAGAAGCACGGGAACAAGGGTTTTCTGCGAAACAATTGTACAATAAGAGACAATCCCAGGCGATTCCAATTCTTACCGAGTTTAAGAAGTGGCTTGATGAAAGAGTAAACAAGGTTCCTCCCAAAAGCCTGCTTGGCAAGGCGATCAATTATACCATCGGCCAATGGCCCCGATTGGTCCAATACACAACTGAAGGGTTCATTCGACCGGACAACAATTTGGTTGAAAATGCCATCCGGCCTTTTGTCATCGGTCGTAAAAACTGGCTGTTTTCTGATACGGTTCAAGGTGCAAAGGCGAGTGCGGCAATTTACAGTTTGATAGAGACTGCAAAATCCAATGGACTGGAACCGTACTGGTATCTCAAGTACCTGTTTCAGTATCTGCCTGAGGCAATGACAAATGATGATTTTCAAGCGTTGCTCCCCTATAATGTGAAAAAAGAAAAAATTTCTGAATCTGTCCCTTGCTGAGTGGGGTTAAAACACCGCTTACAAAACAACTCTTTTTTGATTGATTGGAGACACAATGATGCCCGGATTCAAGGAACCCTTTCAAAGGAACAACTTCAGCCACCTCTTTTTTCTTCAGGCCTTTGCCTGTCAACCATGGATTAACACTCAGAACTATCCAAATTGTTTAGCGATTTCGATTTGTGTATCCAGTTCACAAATTTTCACAAATTGAACCTTTTGCAATGTCAAGAAACCGGACAAGCTCTTTATCGGAACTTCTTCCATGTTCCTCTGCAATGTTGGCCGGTATGTTTCCCAGGATTCACGATAAGCAATTATCTGCGGGAAAATGGATTGAAAATTATATCGACACCTATGTGGAAAGAGATATTCGAAGTCTGGTGAATGTTGCCAACCTGAAGATCTTTGAAAGCTTTTTGAAAATTTGTGCCGCCATGTCCGGGTCGCTTGTCAATTATGCCGCCATCTCGAACGCTGTCGGGATTTCCCAGCCAACGGCAAAAAAATGGCTCTCTTTACTGGAAACCAGCGGTATTATGTTTGTTTTGCAGCCTTATTATAACAATTTTAAAAACCGGAACTTTATTTCTGGCGGGATCAGACCGGCAACGAAATTGACCTGATCGCAGATCAGTCCGGCACCCCTTTCCCTATTGAGATCAAATCGGCGAAAACCCATAACACAAAAATGACGGCCGGCATTAAAAAGTGGCCGGGGTTTTCCGCAGACACCACACAAAAAGGCATTGTCCTTTACAGGGGACAAACCATTGTCGGGAAAAATGCGGCTATCCCCGTCGTCCCCTGGGGGGCGGTATAAGGGAAGGGGATGCCCCGGATTCCCATGCAAAAGGTGTCGCGGTATCTTTTGTTTTTAATTTTACTCTGACCCTTTTATCCTGCTTTTATCCTGGGAGAAAGCGGGTCCGGCAAGGAGTTGGTTGCCGATGCCATTCACCTGCACGGTGCCAGAAAACAGGGGCCGTTTATCCGGCTCAATTGCGCAGCCTTAAACCCGGCGGTCCTGGAAAGCGAGATGTTCGGTCATGTTAAAGGGGCATTTACCGGTGCCCACAGCAACCGTATTGGCCGATTTGAGGCGGTACACCAGGGCAGTTTCTTTTTGGACGAAATCGGAGATATGCCCATGCCGCTGCAAACCAAACTGTTGCGGGTGCTTGAATCCGGGCAGTTTGAACGTGTGGGAGATATAGCCCCTGTCCGGGTGGATGTCAGAATTATCACAGCCACCAATAAAAATCTTGAAGTTCTAATTGAAAACAATGAATTCCGGCAGGATCTATTTTATAGAATCAACGTTCTTCCCATTTACCTGCCGCCTCTCAGGCAACGGAGCGAAGACATTCCTTTGCTTGTAAATACCTTTATCCGTCAGTGCAATCAAAGTACCGGCAAAACGTCTAAATGTCAACCGTGTCACGGTGTGGAACCGGATGAAAAAATACCGGATCGATTTACAAAAAACGTTGGCATACAAGTGATTTATTTTATCAAGCCACATTCAACACAACGGAAAAACAGCTGAACGCGGCCCAGACCGGATCACCCACACCAAGACCCAGCCATTGGGCACCATGTGTTGATACCAGGGCGCATAATGAGGTTCCGTCTTTGATGCGCACGATATATTCCGTATTGATCAGGCCGACATTGATCTGCTCGACCACGCCGGAGAATCGATTTTCGGCAGTGCATTCCGGCTCTTTTTCTCCACTGTACAAGATCACCAGGGGGGCTTTGACCTCTGCCATAATCAATCTTGATTCTTTTAATGAAAGCCGTTCCACGCTGCTGTTGGTGATCACGGACTCAATGGTGTCGCCTCCGGCGGTTGTCAGTAATACCCGGGTCTGGATGTCTCCTTTTTGAAGCGCCTGGATTTTGCCGAAAAATGAATTTCTGGCACTGGTTTTACGTGACGCTTCCCTTTCAATAAAGAGTTTTGTGACCTGCGCAATGTCATCTTTGGAAAAAGAGACATAGGCACTGGTCAGATTCATGTTTGAATGGCCCAGCATGGTCTGTACGGCCGGCATGGGCATATTGCGCTGCATTAACTCCACAGCCCTCGCCTTCCTGATCATTTCCGGGCCGCCAAGCTTCTTGGGAAAACCTAACGCCTGGGCCCGCTCGTAAAACTTGCGTCGGACAAACCCGGGATCAACATTGAATTGCTTTTCCAGAAAACCCCTGAATGGCGGATCATTAAACATCTGTTCAAGTTCAGAGGCAAGAGTAGTGGAGATCCTGACGGTCCTCGGTTCTGACCGGGTCTCGGAATCTCCATTTCCCAAATCCACCAACTGCCGGTTGAAATCAATACGTTTAAGCGGATCAACGGCCAAAATTTCATTCAACTTTGCACCAGTGTACCGGATCAACAAAAAAATGACCAGGATACGGCGGCGGGACAATTGAATATCTGTCCGGGGAGATTGCTTTGCCCATGCTCTGAATGCCTGTTCCAGACGGTCAAGCTGGATCGAATCCAGGCAATGATCTATTTTCGGAATTGAAACCATGCGTCCTTGGTCCATGCCACCCTGGGAGGGGTGCGGTAACGGGGACTCAGCAGTTTTTTTTTGATTCATTTATGCTCTCTTTTATTCACAACTATCAATTCTAACTCAACTTTATAGCACAGATGAGTACAAAAATAGGTGTCTTTTCTTGACAAGCGATTACAACATTCATATATTAACACGAAAATATTTATTATCGTGTTAATAATAGAAAGTCATCAAAAGGAGGCAAAATGATTTTTCATACTGCAGGTATCGAAGTCCAGCCCTGGATTCCGCCGTTGGTGGCGTTTGGGATTTCATTTTTCACCTCCATGGGCGGGATCTCCGGGGCCTTTCTTCTATTGCCGTTTCAAATGTCGTTTCTGGGGTATGTTAATCCTTCGGTCAGTGCGACCAACCAATTGTTCAATATTATTGCGATTCCCAGTGGTGTATACCGGTATTACCGGGAGGGACGAATGGTATGGCCCCTGGCGTGGGTCGTGATTTTGGGCACCCTTCCGGGGGTATTTATAGGGGCTTTTCTGCGGGTGGCGTATCTGCCTGATCCGGTCCGGTTTAAGCTGTTTGCATCTGCTGTTTTGTTTTATATCGGGGTTAAAATGACAAGGGACTTATTAAAAAAAAGGAATGCAGAGCCCCGGCGCGCCACCACCAGCGAAGTGATAGTTCAGGACATGGATGGTCGTTATTTTTCCCGACCAATTGATCCGGAGGAACGTTTTGCAACGGATGTAATAAATCCAACCGCCTCCCGGTTTAATGTGAAGCGGCTCCGTTACATCGTTGACGGCCGGGAATTTGACATTTCGTTTTGGGGGATCTTCAGTCTCAGTTTCATCGTCGGCATTGTGGGCGGGGTGTATGGTATAGGCGGGGGAGCCATCATTGCCCCGTTTTTTTTAACATTTTTCAGGCTTCCGATTCACACCGTGGCAGGCGCCACACTCATGGGAACCTTTATCACCTCAATCGCCGGGGTTGCTTTTTACCAGGGGATCGCACCTTTTTTCCCAGATATGTCCGTGGCCCCGGACTGGGGCTTAGGTCTTTTGTTCGGGCTTGGCGGAACGGCCGGCATGTACCTGGGGGCGTACTGCCAGAAATATGTTTCGGCCAACCTGATCAAATGGATGCTCACAGGTACTATTCTCTTTACCGCAATCCGGTATGCGGCTGCGTTTTTAGGCTTTTAAGTCCCGTCTGAATGGGTCAAAGCCTCGTGACCAAAGCCTAAGACCGTTAGGATAGTAATTGTCTTTCTTCATCATAATCCGCATACTCCAAGGCAATTTTTCGAAACTCATCATGATGGTTGCCAAACACCCTCAAAATATCCGGATCAAAGTGGTCCGGCATTACCCGTCCGTCTCCCGCAGTGATAATCTTCACCGCTTTTTCATGGGAAAAGGGTGGTTTGTAGACCCTTTTGCTGATCAGGGCATCATAGATGTCCGCCAAGGCCATGAGCCGGCCTGACAAGGGAATAAGATTTCCTTTTAACCCATAAGGGTAACCGCTGCCGTCCCACTTTTCATGATGCGTATAGGCCACTTCTTTTCCCACCTGCAAAAAAGTCGTTGATGTAGATTTGCCTGAAGCCTGTTCAGCTTTTGATAGGGCATCTCCACCATAGATCGGGTGCTGTTTTATAACCTCAAACTCTTCCTCAGTCAGGGGACCGTTTTTAAGCAAAATGCCGTCCGGAACACCGACCTTGCCAATGTCATGCAGCGGGGTGGATTTGAATAAAAGCTCAATCATATCATCACCCAGAAATTCTTTGAACCCAGGCTGCATGGACAGGTGTTCCGCCAGAATACGGACATAATGTTGGGTGCGCATGATATGACCTCCGGTCTCATTGTCCCGGTATTCTGCGAGCACGGCAAGACCGAGGATGGTGACATCCTGGGTGTGAACAAGTTCATGGGTTCGCTGTCTGACTTTTTCTTCCAGAACACGGTTTTGATCGTACAGGGCCAAATGGGTTTTAACCCGGGCCTTTACCAGCGGCGGGCTCACCGGCTTGGTGATATAATCAACACACCCGGCTTCAAACCCTTTGAATTCATCAATGACATCGTCTTTGGTAGTAACAAAGATCACTGGGATTTTGCAGGTATCGGCACGGCTTTTCAGACGGCGGCATACTTCATACCCGTCCATGCCGGGCATCATGATGTCCAGCAGGATCAAATTTGGAGGGCTGTTATCCGTCGCAATCTTTAATGCCCGGTCACCATTCAGCGCGACTTTGATCCTATATTCATCTTTAAGGATCCCGGTCAGAACGTCGATGTTTTCAGGTGTATCATCCACCACCAGGATAACGGGCTTTGCTCTGCTCTCGCACACTAAAAACGCCTCCTTTTTCGCCGTCATCAGTATATTTCCAGGCTTACTTACATTTCTATTTTAAATTTCCTGCAGACTGCTTTAAGTTTGTCTAAAGCATCATCAAAGCCATAAGCCCCGGCATCTTTAGCAATCTGCCTCATATCGGTTTCCAAGGGGGTGCCGCCAATCATGACCAGGATCTCTTCTATAATGACCTGGGCTTCGGTATCAGACGCCAAAAGGTACTGGGAAAGTATTTTAAGCTTTGGCGCAATTGCGTCCTTATCAAAAGAAGCGTTGTACCGGCCATCCCCTTTGGTTTGCTCGTCCAAAACAGACTCAATCTCCTGACAGATGCCGCCCAGTGTCGCTGTCATCTGGGTAATCGCTGCGGAGAGATTTACATCATCGTCCTGCCGGATCATGGTCTCGACGGCC
Organism: uncultured Desulfobacter sp.; assembly: GCF_963664415.1. Lineage (NCBI taxonomy): Bacteria > Pseudomonadati > Thermodesulfobacteriota > Desulfobacteria > Desulfobacterales > Desulfobacteraceae > Desulfobacter > uncultured Desulfobacter sp. The sequence continues at coordinate 1,411,500 of NZ_OY761440.1, forward strand.
TTGGCCTGTTCATATAGTTCACTTGCCCCTATATTTCCCGACACCCCTTTGAGCGTATGGGTAAACCGTATCGCATCATCCTTGAGACCCGTTTCCAGCGCCTCAAGGATTCTACTCGCTGCATCCCCTTGATTTTCAACAAATTTGGCCAGCAGGGTTTTATACAGGCTTGCATCGCCGCCGATCCGCCGAACCCCTGTTGACACATCAATACCGGGCAGGCCGGGCAGCAATTCTTCTCGGCGTTCCTTATGAAAAACCTTGGCAGCATGGCTTTGGGGCAGGGATCTGCTGCCCGGCTTGATCCACTTGACCAAAATAAAAAAAAGCAACCCAGGCTCTATGGGTTTGGTCACGTAATCATTCATGCCCACATCCAGCACCTTTTTTTTCACCCCGCTCATGGCATCTGCGGTCATGGCAATGATCGGCACATTATCAAAACGACTATTCCTTCTGATCTGCCGCGTGGCTTCATACCCGTCCATCACCGGCATCTGAAGATCCATGAGTATCGCATCAAAGGCATGGTCGTCTGAAGCATTCATAAGATCAAGTGCCTCTTTTCCGTCCGGAACCACTGCAACGAGAAACCCTTCGTTCTCAAGGATTTCCACAGCCACCTGCTGGTTGATTTCATTATCCTCCACCAGAAGAATGACCGACCCTCTTACCAGATCAAAATTTTCCGGCAGCAGCGTTAAATTTTCCTTTCCGGTCTCCCTATGTTCAATTTTCTGGCCAAAAGCTTCCATGATGGTATCAAAAAGCACGGACTGGCTCACAGGCTTGACCAGGTAGCCTTCGATTCCGGCATCCTGGGCCTGTTGCATGAGTTCTTCCCGGCCGTAGGCTGTGACCATTATCACGGTGGTCGCATCTTTAAGGCGAGGGCTGGACTTAATTCGGCGGGCAGCCTCAATACCGTTCATGCCCGGCATTTTCCAATCCATAAGGACCAGGGAAAACGGATCAGCTCCGGCTGCATCTTCTAAAACTTCAAAAGCCTGGTATGCCGAGGAGGCGCAAGTGACATTGAATCCAAAATTCCGGGTCATGGATTTTAAAATCTTGAGCGCATTTTCATTGTCATCCACAATAAGAATATGTTCCCCCCTGAGGTTGGCAGCCAGGGCAGTATAATCCCTTTTGGTTTTTGGGGTTTGATCGCCAAGGCCGATCCTGACGGTGAACCAGAAGGTGCTTCCCTTACCAAGCGCGGATTCTACACCGATGCTGCCGCCCATCAGCTCACAAAGCTTTTTACAGATGGCAAGGCCTAAACCTGTGCCCCCGTATTTGCGCGTGGTGGATGTATCTGCCTGGGAAAAAGACTGGAAAAGCTTTTCCTGCTGATCCGGACTCAACCCCACGCCGGTATCCTGGACACTGAACTTTGCCAGTATCTCGTCATTCTCTTCTTTTTCAATCACTGCCGACAAAACGATCTCGCCTTTATCCGTAAACTTAACCGCATTGCCGCAAAGATTGAGCAGAATCTGTCCTAATCGCAGGGGATCTCCCACCAGTGCCTGGGGAAAGTCCGGCTCGATTTTAAATATAAATTCCAGTCCTTTTTCTTTAATTTTTTCTGCGATTAGATTGGACAGATTTTCCAGCATGTCATCCAGGAAAAAGGGGATGGACTCTATGGCCAGCCTGCCTGCCTCGATCTTGGAAAAATCCAGGATATCGTTGATGATGTTCAACAGCGATTTGGAGGACTGGTCGATTTTGGAAATATAATCATGCTGCCTGGGCGTCAGTCCGGTTTTAAGAACCAGATGGGTCATGCCGATGATGGCGTTCATGGGCGTGCGGATCTCATGGCTCATGTTGGCCAGAAAATCGCTTTTGGTCTGGGCGGCGACCTCAGCCGCCTCTTTGGCCAGCAGAAGGTCCTCTTCTGTTTTATTGCGTTCAGTCACATCCCTGAAGCTCCAAACCCGGCCGATAATTTCATCATCCAGCTGTTGGGGTCTGGAATACCGTTCCAGGATTCTGCCGTCATTGAGAACCAGGGTGCTGAAATCCTCTTCTTCGGGCTTGGCATACAGTTCCCGAACCGCATTTATAAAACTGTCCGGATCAGCCAGTCTCTTGATGCACTCCCCGATAAGAATCCGGTCATCCCCTGTGTCGGCATATTTTTGGTCCCAAGGACGATGCGATGGGAGTAATCTCTCCTCCTGATGGCCTTTGCGCCCTGTTCAAGGGCCAGAAGGGGCAGAATCATGCGCCGCCGCATTAAAAAAAAGACATACACGGCAAAACCGACGGTCAAAATGATGAGCAAAAAGATGCCTAAAATAACAACTTGGTTGCGTCTGTGCATAAGATTATCTTCGCCGGCCATTCTCCTGTCCATCAGGCTGAAAAAATTCTCAATGGGTTTCATTATCCTGACTTTGGCCTCGTGATATTCCCTGCCGTGTACAATGTTCCGGGCCATGGCCATATCCGGTGTTCTTTTGATGGTGAACTGCCCGTTTTCATCCTTGTACACCCCCTTGACCGCATTCATGGCAATATTTTCCAGGCTGATCAAGTCGTCGGATTCTGTTTTGGCTTTGGACAGGCTTTCCATCTCCTCTTTGGAAAGCCCGAGTCCGATCATTTTTTTTTCAATGCTGTAAAGTTCTCCGTCCTGATTCGGTTTGATTTTTCCTGCCGCCACGTAATCCCAGTAAAAGGGGGAGAAGCCGGAAGGGTGTGGTTGGATGCCGTCCCGGATGGCAACGATCTGTCTGAAATACTGCTCGTATTTCGGGTCCCCTGTTACAGCGTAAGTGCGGGCAAACCGGGTCAGGTCGTCTGATGACTGTTTGAGTTCATAGGCCAGGTTCAGGGATTCTAACTGTTGTTCCGTTACATCGTCCTCATATTTATGGGTCTGGGAGAGCAGAATGACAAACCCTGAACTTGTAGCAATCAGCGACGCAAAAACAAAGAAAATCAATATAAGGGTGTCCTTCAGGGAAATCTGTTTGGGTCTGCCTTTTACCAGCCAGGCAATAAAAATGATGACTATTATGCAGGCAAATACACTTCCAAGAATAGTTACCAGAAATTTTGCCGGATTAAACGTGATGGATGCTGGAAGAGCTGGTGTGGACAGCTTTACAGCGCCGGGCACCCACTTTTCAAACAGGGCCTGTTTTTTACTCTCGTCGATCACCGCCAGGGCCTTGTTGATGATGGAAACAAGTTCAGGCCAGTCCCGGCGGATCGAGTAAACCGTATTGAGGATATATTCTTTGTCCGTAAACACATGGGCAATGGCCAGAGACTGATGAAAAATTTTTCGTAGCCTGCCGAACTGGTGCAGGGTGATCAGGGCAAAATCAGCCTTACCCTCCACAACTCTCTGGAATGCGATTGTTTCTGAATCTGCTTCAATAGCGCTCACATCCTTGATAGATGCCAGTATTTTTTCGGTCCAGATATTGCCTTTGAGATGGGCGATCCGTTTACCTTCAAGGTCTTTAGCGTTTTGGACAGCGGCGGCTTTTTCCGGCAGGCTTACAGCCGCATATTCCACGATATTATAAGGGTCAGTGAAGATAAAATGCGCCTTTCGGCTTTCTACCGTGGCAGACTCAGCCAGGCCGTCGAGTTCTCCGGTTTGGGCATTTTCGACCATATCATGCCACAATCCTGCCACAAGCTGAATATCGGCACCGGTCAAGTCATTGATCAGGGTCAAAAAATCCACATCATACCCTTCCAGATGTCCATCTTTTTTCTTGAAGACGAAGGGAGCCCAGCTTTCGCCGATGCCGATTCTGATAACAGGATGGGCTGACAGCCAAGCCTTTTCCTCCGGGGTCAAGTCAACCCCGGAATCGTTGGTTGTCTCTGTGTAAATTCCGGCCCAGCGTTGGTGAATTCTTCGTTTCTCTTCCACGGTCAGGTCAGCCATCGCTTTGTCAAGGATGACCGCCAAGATGGGCCGGTCTTTTCGCACCCCTATGGTCAGAATGGAACCCGGCTTTTCGGTCCTGCCCTGGATCTGAAGGTTTGAGATCAGTTCCTGCTCCATAATCCAGGCCGCCACGGCCCGGTTGCCGACATAGGCATCTGCCTCGCCCCGGGACACGGCACCAAGGGCAATGGCAGTGCCGGGGTATTCTTTTATGTGCACCGAAGGGTATTTGGATTTGAAATATTTAACATTATAAAAACCGGCCTCAAGGGCCAGGGTCTTTGTCTCAAGATCATGCTCGGAGGCATAATACGGTCCGTCTGAGCGCGCCACGATCACATGTGGAATGCTTAGGTACTTCCCGGTGAAATTTAAAAATTCTTCCCGCTCGGGTTTTGGGGAGACATCCATAAGCGCGTCAAGGGTTTTTGCTTTTACTGCAGCAAGGTTTTGTTTAAAAGGCCCTGCAATTGGTTTGATCATGCCGTTAAGTCTTTTGTTGACGGCCTCAATATAATCTACCCCCACCCCGCGAAAATTGCCTTTTTCGTCCACAAAGTTCATGGGAGGCCAGTCGTCCATGATGCCCATGGAAATTTCAGGCTGAGCTGCAAGCCACTCTTTTTCTGTGGAAGAAAGCTTTTTTATAAATGCCTGGTGCAATGCTTGGGAATCGCCGGATATTTCCCGGGCGTTGATTGGGGACAGGCAGGGTGGGAACAAAACGGCGCAGAAGGTAAACAGGCTGTATACTAAAATAAAACACTTGGAGAATAATGGTTTCATTTTTTTGTCTCCATGCTTACACACGGGCTAAATTTTTATCTGTCTTAGGCCCAAAACGTGTTTCCAACTCTACCTTGTCTGTGTATTTCAGGACGATAAAAAATGCGAAAAAGAACGTACAGGAATTCAGGTTGGGCCTAGCCCTGTCTGTTTTTGAATCTTTCTTTGGTATTCATACGGTTACAATTTTTTGAATATTAGAAACACCTATCGTATGATCCGGTCACCATTATTGTGCCTGCCCGGCGTTTATATGGCAAGGGAGAATTTCAACTATTGACTTTTTATCTTTATAAAAGCGGTATTGACATTAGGTACACGTCAAAGTATGGAAAAATGTTTGGTACGACATACACGACCATTGCGCTCGGGGAGGGATTATTGAGCAATACCATATTCTACCGTGATCTTTGTATTGGCTTTGAAATCAGACAATCGGTGCAATGAATTCATGTTTGGCAGGGCGTCATCAAGCAATGCCTTTATGGTTCTGGCGGAAGTAGAGCAGTCTCCATTGAAACGATCGACTGCAAAACTTAACCAAGCAAGGCCCAAAATACCAAGGCCTGAAATGTGAATGCCTATGCAACAAAAAATAATAAACGGCGAAGATCTTTTTACAGAAATGCCGAATCCAGGCAGCGTTTGGGATGCAGAACCCGGCTTTGAACATTACTGGCAATGGCCCAAAGATATCGGCTCAGGATTCCTCTATATAATCAAACTTAGACCGGGCCTGATGATAGGAATGGGTAACTTCCAGCTTCAAAATGGTTTATCCATCAATTTTAAGGTCAAACGTATGCCGTTTATCATTCTGTCTTATATCATTTCTGCATCTTCCCGGATGGTTTCAAATTGGCCACAGGGAAATGCTAAAAATGTCATTTTGTATACTCCAGGACAAAGCCGTATATCTTTCCAGCCAAGTTTTCAGGGGAGTTTAGAATATCCTCCAGGCCATCTCATCCGTAATTTAGGTATTTATATAGACCCCGCTTTGTTAAGCTCCTTTATTAATGATCAACGCGGTATGACGCCTTTGGGGATAAACAATATCCTAGACTGGAATGATGAGAATTTTTGTTGCATATTCCCCCAAATACTTGCAGCAAACAGGATTTTTAACCAAATCCTTAATTATCCGTATCAGGGGCAATTCAAACGCCTGTATTTTGAAAGTAAAACGTTAGAATTACTCACCCACACCTTGGAACAAATAATCGCACTACCCAATGATTCTTTATTCACAGAATCGACCGCCTTGGATAATGCCCCCATTCATCAAGCAAGAGATATTTTAATTCACAATTTAGAAAAACCGCCGTCTCTCATAGACCTTGCCAAAAAGACCGGGATTAATAAAAACAAGTTGAATAACGGCTTCCGCCAGGTTTTCGGAACAAGCGTCTACGAGTATTTACGTATTTACAGGCTTGAACGGGCCAAACTCCTGTTAGAAACCCAAAAAAGAAATGTAACTGAAGTTGCACTTGAAGTCGGTTATGCCCAGCAGGGCAGTTTTACCAGAGCATTTAAAAATTATTTTGGAACAAATCCTTCCGACCATCGTTAATCACCACTCCTTGGTCAAGATATACGGGCGATTCGCCCCAATTAAATTCTAATTAACAGTTAAGGCACGGATATATTTTTAATCATCCGGAACGGCTCTTATTAAAAAAGGGCTGTAAAGCTATGAAAAAGTTCCGTTATGTGATGCAAAAAAAATTAACCTTGCATAATATCAACATTCTTATAAGAACATACTTGGCCAAGCAAACAAAAAGCATCTAAGCACATGAAAGTGGCTTTTATGAGGCTGCAAACATCTTTTAAAAACAAGGAAATAAAGTCAATGGAAAAGTAGACCAGGTGGTACAAGGCTCAACACTTACTTTCAATGTGAAATGAAATTTTAACCGGTAACCGGATAGTTCGTTATTATTCAGAAAATTTTATATTCGAAAAGTTAAAAGGACAAATTAATGGACAAAATTTATGCGATACGTTCTGTTTTGTTTGTTGTTATTGTAGTTGCTTTGCTCACTATAGGTAATGCTGCTTTGGGTCAAGAAATGGAAAACTATCAAAAAATTGATACAATTACAGTGACTGCTGAAAAGAGGGAGGAAAACGTCCAGGATGTCCCTATCAGCATGAGTGTTTTTAATGATATTCAAATCGAAGATGCTGGAATTAAGGACTTGACGGATTTAACTTATTTTACCCCAAATGTATACGCAAAACAAAATTCTTCTTTAAATACGATCACAATTAGAGGTATATCCTCCCACAACTGTACGGTGAATCCCCCTGCAGGTCTCTTTGTGGATGGTATCAGCTATCCGATAAGCTTTATGCAGAATCCGGATCTAGTGGATATCGAACGTGTAGAAGTACTTAGAGGTCCTCAGGGAACTCTTTATGGAAGAAATGCAGAATCAGGGGTTATTAATATTCATACAAAACAGCCAGACAACGAGTTCAGAGGCAAGCTTTTCAGTAATACCGGTATTTATGATACCTCGAATGATGATGCCTTTTTTTACATACTTGGAGGCAGCCTAAGCGGCCCCATTATTAAAAATCGGGTTTTTATGGGTGTCTCTTTTCAAAGTGAAAATTCTGACGGCTATATTAAGAATATTTTCAATGGAGATGATAACGTTGGGGAGACTGATCACAAAGTGGGCCAAGGGAAAATCAGATGGACACCCAACGATCAACTCGACGTTTCTTTGGTAATGAATGTCAATGAAAATGAAGATTTTTACAATAATAGTTTTATAAGTGGACCTTATAAGACAGAGCGTTATACAATCAATTGGGACGGTTCCGATTCCTGGAAAGAAGAGAATAACGGTCAGGCACTTAAGGTGGAATATGCGGGCACTGCTTTTGACTTTGTTTCAATCACGGCCAGGAACAATTTTAAAGCAGACTATCAATATGACCTCGACTTAAGTCCTCAACCCGGCGGAGATATGATTAATACATTTGATAATACAATGATTAGCCAGGATTTAAGGCTATCCTCGCCCAAAGATGCAGGGACATTTAAATGGCTGGTTGGGTTGTTCGGATTTAAGGATGAAAACGATATTAAATCTGATTATTCTGGGGTAAGCAGATTTACTGATTTTGAAAACAAAGGGATTGCCGCTTATGGGCAGACCACATATACACTGTTAGACCGTTTGCATTTGACGGCAGGTCTTCGTTATGAACATCAAGAATCTGATGGCAAACAAATTAATAGTAGTGTAGCAGAACCGTTTTCAAGTGAATTGGAGTATGATGAAATACTTCCAAAAATTTCATTATCCTATGATGTTAAAAAAAATCTGATGTTTTATACCACCGTATCCAAAGGATTTTTAGCCGGCGGTTATGACTATTCCATCGCAACCGGAGTTGAAAATTTAACATTCGATCCGGAATACACATGGAATTATGAGGCAGGAATAAAAACATCATGGTTTGATAAAAGATTAATTTTAAATATGTCGGCCTTTTATATTGACATCCAGGATAAACAAGTTATGCAATATGATGCTGGGAGGTCATGGCACGTTTCAAATGCGGCAGAGGCATCCTCAAAAGGGCTTGAGCTGGAATTTGAGGCTCGGCCAACCCAAGGGCTGCATTTTTTTGGCGGACTTGGGGTTATCGACGCAAAAATTGATAACTGGATTTCAAACGGTGTTGACTACAAGGATAACAACTTACCGTCAGCCCCTAAATACACATATAATGTAGGCGTTAAATATTCTCATCATACAGGCCTATTCGGAAGAGCGGATATCTTCGGCACAGGCGACATTTATACCGACCCAGAAAATACACAAAAAATAGATGCTTACAATACCGTTAATTTGAGCTTTGGGTTTCAAAGAGAAACATTCGATATTGTTTTGTGGGGTGAAAATATCTTTGATAAAGAATATCTTACTAATAAAAATGCATCCGGGACAGATAGTTTTGTCGAGTTTGGCCAACCACGAACGAATAAGGATAGATCGTGTGAGGAACGAACCACGATCTTATCCGATTGTTGAACAAGCCCGGCCCAAATGAGCCGGGTTTCCATATATATGAAAATATCTTTTTGGGGATTAAGGATCTGAAAGGCGTGTGATTTCCGGGCACCTGAGATAAGACGCACCTATAGCGTTGCCCTTTTCAGGGCTTTCTAAAAAAAGCCGGATTATTTCATAGTGTTGTTCACCTCCAGTTAAATTGAGATTGGGTTTCTACCTTTTGTTTATCCTATCCTGTACCGACAGGCTTTATTCCGAGGATTTTCATAGGCTTCCCGCAATGGGGGCATTTAAAAACAGGCCTTGGCCGAAGCACTATTGCCATAATCCGAACGTGGAGAATCATCTGTACTAGGAAGAGCAATTTCTTGGCATTCCCGTGAAGAAAGCCGTAATCTCTTGCCCTACGAAATCCCCTGGGCAACACATGAAGCAGGATCAGGTGCAGAAACTCCTCTCCTTTAAGGGTTCGCCTGCACATCTCTTTGGTTTTACCGTCAATATACATGAAGGTAACCCGGCCATCCTGATTGGCAATGATATTACGTTCGCTGATCACTCCCCGGTATAAATATCTGGACAGGTACTTCAGGGCAGACATGCCGGTTCCGACCCTGGCACAATCGACAATCCATTTGGAACGAGCACCTTTGGGAATTGGCAAATTCTCTTTGTTCAATCCGTTCAGGAAACGTGCCCGAAAAACTTTGGCCAGGGCTTTTCGATTAAACAAATACTTGCCTTTTTTCTTTTTCCATTGCCGCCTGGATGGGTCAACACCGCCACCTGGAACAACTACATGAATATGCGGGTGAAAATCCAATCTTCTGCTATGAGTGTGAAGAACCATGGTCATACCGATTTGGGCCCCAAGGTGCCGGGGATTTAGCCCAAATTCTTTCAACGTGCTGGATACACATGAAAACATCAGAGAATAAACTGTCCGTTGATTCCGGTATGCAACTTCCCTGAACTGACAGGGCAAGGTAAAAGTTACCATGAAATACTGGACGGGAAGCTGTTTATTTTGCTGCCGGTCAATCCATTGGCTTGTCTCATGGTTTTGACAATGGGGACAATTGCGGTTTCCACAGGACAGTGGATGCAGTTGTGTATGATTGCAGTCTGGACAGACCGTATAAATCTGCCCGGCGTCTGGTGTACGGCAACTAACTATGGCGTTTAAGGCTTTGATCTGTTCCGGCAATGCCGTATCCCCGTAACGAGTCAGAAATGCATCATAATATTCTTCAATGATATGAGAAAGTCGCATGATTAAACCTTCCAGAAATCTACATGAATGGTGTTAATCAAATCATTGATGGTCGTCCTGCAGTCCTTTTCCGTGACATCAGTAAGGTGTGCGTAACGTGCAGTTGTTTCAGGGCGGGCATGGCCAAGAAGGGCCTGGATGTGGCGAAGGCTTAAGCCCTTTTCAAGCAGATGGGTCGCAAAACTGTGGCGCAAAGAGTGTATGGAAACTTTTTTTTGATACCGCAATCGGCGACTACAGCCTTCATGGCATTTTGGACACCACCCCGGTCCATATGAGATTTTGCCTTCTGGATGGTTTCCAGTGAACCGTTGGCATTGGGAAAAAGCAGTTTGGGGTGTTGATGTCTTTTCCATAGTTCCCGCAGTCCGACCAGGGTGCGGTCCGGTAAGGGAATTAGCCGGTCTTTATGGCCTTTCCCTCTCCGGATATGGACAAGTTTTCGTGCTGCATCAATATCTCTCACTTGCAGGGACAATGCCTCTCCCAAACGCAGGCCCATGGAATAAGTTGTCAGCAGGAAAACCCGGTAACGCAGTTTGCGTGTCGCACCGATGAGCTTTTCCACCTCACCAGGAGTCAAAATGTCCGGAATGGTTTTAACCTTAGGCGGCTTAACAATATTCAACCAATTCCATTCTTTTTTCAAAACAAATTTCCAGAAATGCTGGAGTCCAAGGCGATCAATTTTGACTGTACTCCATGAATGAGAGTCAACCAAATCGGAAAAGTAATCTTCAAGTTGTTCGGGTTCAAGTTTGTCCGGGCAGCAGTCAAAGTAATCTCTTACCCGCCGGATGGCCCTGGAATAAGCATCAATGGTTTTTTGAGCCTTTCCCTGAAGTCTAAGGGTTTTTAAATGGCGCTCATAGAGTTCGTTAAAACGGTTTACTTCGGATGTGTTCATGGTATACTCCTTTAATTATAGATAGTTGGGATCTTCCGTTTGATCCCACAATTAGGAGTATACATAACTTTGGGGTTTTCCGCCGCGCGAGCGGCTTCGTTCAACGATAGGCTTAACCCTAACGTATCGATTCTAATTGTACGGAGAAAGAAGGGGCTGTTTTCGATAATTTTAATAAAAAGGTACTCTACACTTTTTCCAAGATTTCAATAGGAAAAAGTGGCCTTTTTTGTGAATCCGGGGCCACCTTACTTAATTGATAGTCATTAAGCAAGGTGGCCCCGGAATTACTGATAATTATTTTTTCTTTGATTTGATCTGAATAATCGCCTGATGAGGGCGGGCCTGGACGTCCATGTATCAAAATGTGTTGAAAAAGTTTCAATCTTCAGATACTAATTAGTTGTGACTAATTATATTATTAGCGTAAGATATTTTTAAAGAAGCTGTAAATCAATTTATGGGTTGTATTCGTTTGCCATTATAAACACCATGCCGACCAAACCGTTTACCATAGATGATAAAGATTTTTACGGTGATCTTTGTAACCCTGCCAAGTTCATGGGAAAGCAAGACGGCTACGAATACATTCATCATTTCCCATGTGAAATATGTAATGGTTTTTGCTACTCGATCAAATTAAGACCCGGACTGAGTCTTTCCATCTTTAACCATCAGTCAACCAGACCATATTTGTTAAATTATCAAGATCCCGGAAATCGTTTTGCAATGCTCTTTACATTACCTGATGCTGCCGGAAACCATTCATCTGTTTCCGCGCACAATAATCATCCTCAATCGCACACAGACGATACGGAAGGCTGCTTCCTGGGATATATGCCGGAGGGCTGCGGTGTGATAACGCGCCCTGAACCAATCAGCTTTCGCGGTATTTTTATTGAAGTAGAGCTATGGTTAATGAAACAGTTTTGTGAGGATTGTGATAGTCAAATCCCTGATGACCTCAATTCTGTTTTGGGGGCTTCATCCTTTAACTACTCTTTTAAGAAAAGTCTGAATCTAACCCCAACGATAAATCTACGGCTCCATGAAATATTGAATTGCCGGTATCAAGGCAGCAGCAGACGTTTTTTTCTTGAAAGCAAGGCATTAGAGCTTTTTGTCCATGGTTTTGAACAGCTCAAATGCAACACAAGGCGGAACCGGGATACGTATCCTTTCGGTATTCATACTAATGATTTTATTATCCAGACCCAGGAAATATTATTGGGTAATATGGCGGCCCCACCGTCCCTCACTGAAATTGCCAGGCAGGTCGGGGTTAACAAGACAAAACTCAACCAGTGCTTCCGTAAGGTCCATGGCGTCAGTGTATTTGAATATCTGCGTATTTGCCGGCTGGAAAAAGCAAAAGATTTATTGATTTGTGGGGAAAAAACCGTAACCGAAATTGCCCTGGACGTTGGATACAACCACCATTGTAACTTTACCACGGAATTTAAAAAATATTTTGGGGTAAATCCCATTACATACCGCAAATAAAAACCTTTCACAGACCATACTCCTCGTTAGTTTTCATTTATATTGGGCTAACAAAAAATTGTTTCTCGACCAAAAGAATTAATTTCTTAAAGCAAAGCAATCCCCGGAAAAACTTCCTATTAATGGGTTCGTTTTTACAATTGTTGCATTAAAAGAGAATATTTTAAGGAACCGATTCAAAGGCTTATCACTAATTATATCAAAACCCTATAAATAGCCAATTCCGGACAATTATCCAGCTTTGACAAAACAACTAAGCCTGCACTAACACAGAGAAAGGGATACGTTGAGAATGAAAACTATTATCAGGAAAAAATTGAACGAAATGTTATCAGTCAGTTTGCTTATTGTCCTGTTTGGTATGTCGACTATTGCAACTGCCCAGGCAGAAGAAACTAATAAGCATGAAACCAGTTTGGACGCTATTGTGGTTACGGCCCAAAAAACCGAGGAAAATCTCCGGGACGTGCCGGTGAGTGTTACCGTGCTGGACGATCTTACCCTGGAAGATCAGCAAATCAAGGATCTTCAAGATCTATATAACTATATCCCCAATGTATATCAGCCAAGTGGGGAAACGCCTTCAATCAGGGGGATCCGGGCTGATACGACTACCCAGTCTGTATCAGCCGGGCTCTATGTTGACGGCGTGCCGACCACAACCGGAGTTGGTTTCCTGGCCTTGATGAACGGCGTGGAGCGTGTGGAGGTACTACGGGGACCACAGGGGACCTTATACGGAAAAAATACCTTGGCCGGTGTTATTAACGTGATTACCAAAAAGCCGGGCAATGAGCGAGAGGGGAACGTGTATGCCGAAATCGGAGAAGATAACAAATACGAAGTCGGTGGGTTTTTCAACGCCCCGATTATTAAGGATAAATTTTATGTCGGGCTTACCGGAAGATTTTATCAAAAAGACGGATTAATTGAGAACACTTATCTTAATGACACCGCCGATGACCGAGAAGACTTTTACGGCAAATTGTATCTGCGGCTGACACCCACGGACAAGCTGGACATTTCTCTGATATCTTCAATCTTGGAACCTGATAACGGTGGTCTTTCTCGAAACCTTGTTTCGGCTGAGAACCTTTTCGAAGTTGAATATGATGTGGATGAATACACTAATTTTTCAAAAGAGACACACGCGTTAAACTTCTCATACCAATTTGACAATTTTACGCTTAACTCCGTCACAAGCTACCAGAAAACAACAATGGAATCGTTCCAAGATGAGGATCATACCTCAGAAGCAATAAGCTATATGAAGATAGATATGCCATATGAAACCTGGGCACAAGAGTTGAGACTAAATGGGGAAAAGGGAAAACTGAAATGGCTGGCCGGTTTGTACGCAGATAAATTCGAAAAGTCAGGTGGATTTAGTACTACTTTCGTTAAGACAGGCTTCAAATATGAGAATTATACTGATATTAACGAAAATACAATTGGTATTTTTGGACATGTGGACTACCAGCTTACCGATCGATTTTCCGTCACCTTTGGTCTTCGCTATGATAACGACCACAAAGAGAGCGACGACCATGTCAATGATGAATATGAAGAGGCGGATTATTCCGCCTTTTCTCCCAAATTTGCCCTGCGATACAAAATCAATAACCAGATCACGACCTATGCCACGGTGGCAAAGGGGTATAAAAGCGGCGGGTTTTATATGTTTGCTGCGGATGGGTATCCCACAGATTATGATCAGGAAACGTTATGGAACTATGAAGTAGGCGTTAAAAGTGCCTTGATGGATAACCGGCTGATGCTCAACGCCGCGGTTTATTATATGGATCATTCCGATATGCAGGTTTTAACATCAATAGAAAATGGTACGGGATATATATCCAACGCCGCCAGCGCCACTTCTATGGGTTTTGAACTGGAGAGTAACTTTATTATTAATAAAAATTTCTCTGCGTTTGCAAATTTAACCTGTGTTCGACAGTTGTAGGTTCATTTTTTTAAAATTTTGTCAAAATATCCAATAAAATCAGCTCGAATGTGATTCCTGACGCCAAAACTTGTAGGCACACGACTTGTTGGTTTATGCTTGACATTAATGACGATACATGCTTTTTCTATGGGCATGTATGTACGCACAATAAAACGCAGAAACAAAGATGGGTCCGAGGTCGAGTATGTTCAGTTAGCCCACAATACTCGTCATCCAGAAAAAGGCTATTCACGAGCCGAGGTCGTCTACTCCTTCGGGCGGCGGGACCAACTCGACGTAGCCGCCCTCAAGCGCTTAGTCAGCAGCCTCAGCCGGTTCATCAGCCCCGAAGACATTCAGGACCTTGAAGCCCAAAGCGCCGGGCTCAAGTTCATATCCAGCAGGCCGGCAGGGGGAGCCCTGCTGCTCAAAGGCTTGTGGGAACGCATTGGGATTGACCGCTGCCTTGCCAATGCATTGAAACACACAGAGTTCAAAGCGCCGATTTCGGATGCGATTTTTGCAATGGTGGCCAACAGGGCACTGGCTCCGTCTTCCAAACTTGCCGTCGAAGAGTGGGTAGCCAAGGATGTTCATCTGGACATTGAGGCGCCGATCAAGGCTCAGCACCTTTACCGGAGTATGGACTTCCTGCTTAAGAATGCGGAGGCCATCCAAGAGAAGGTGTTCTGGACAACGGCTCAACTGCTGAATCTCACGGTGGACCTGATCTTCTTTGATACAACCAACACTTATTTTGAAATGGAAGACACCAACGACTCGGAGCTGCTTGCTTTTGGGAAATCTAAACACAAAAGAGATGACCTGCCCCAAGTCACCATTGGCCTGGCCGTGACACGGGAAGGTATCCCGGTCCGTTGCTGGGTTCTGCCGGGCAACCAAAATGACGCCAAGTGCGTCGATACCGTTCAAAAGGATTTGAACGACTGGCGGCTTGGCAACGTGATTTGGGCCATGGACCGTGGCATGACCAGCGAAGAGAATCGAAAAAACCTCCAAAGAGCCGGGGGACAGTACATCCTTGGTGAAAAGTTGAGGGGCCCCAATGTAAATGAAGAAGCCCTGAACCGGGGTGGGCGGTTCAAAAAGGTCAACGACAATCTCCATATCAAAGAGGTCTTTGTCGGTGAGGGCAGCGGCAGGCGCCGGTTCGTCATCGCTTACAACCCAGAACAGGCTGAACACGACAAACATGTCAGGGCAAGGAACCTGGAGCGGATCGAAAGCATATCTCAAATCCAAATATGCTCTCCTGGCACACCGGTCCATGGGCAGATACCTCAAGGAACTGAAGTCAGGCAAGCTGACGGTGGATAAGGCTAAGATTAAGCAGGCGGAAAAGCTGGACGGCAAATATCTTTTGAGCACAAGCGACAAAAGCCTGTCGGCTGAGGATATCGCCCTTGGCTACAAACAACTCATGGAAGTCGAGCGCGCGTTCCGCACTTTAAAGTCCACCCTGTCCCTCCGGCCTGTCTACCACACCAAAGACGACCGCATCCGCTCTCATGTCCTGTGCTGTGCTGGCTGGCCCTGCTCCTGGTGCGGATTACCGAGCTGGAGACCGGCTTGAGCTGGCCCAGGGTCCGCGCCGAGCTGGAACGGCTCCATTTAGGCGAATTCTTGCATAAAGATGGGCGTGTACTACAGTACACAGAACTCACTCAAAATCAGCGTAACCTATTTAAAAAATTAAACATAAAACTTCCTGCGAAAATCAAGCCCATAGGATAAACACTTAAAATATGTAGGCACTACGCCATTTTAGAGGGATAGCTGTATCTCTTTATTGATAGGGCTTTCCGGATTTCGTATACCTACGGCTGTCGAACAGGAGTTTAAGTATCAGCGATTCGAAGTTTGACGAATTCAGCGATGCAAAGGGGACTTATGATGACAATGACAAATCCTACGCCCCTCACTATACCTATGCGGTTGGTTTGAAATATCGTGGAGATGGAGGATTCTATGCCGGCGTGAACGTGACCGGCTACGGGAAATCCTATCTGGACAACGCCAACGAATACGAGATGGATGCCTATGAGCTGGTCAATGCCAAAATTGGCTACGAGTGGGAACATGTTGATTTCTATATCTATGGCAAAAATATCTTGGATGAAGAGTATTACCATGAGAACGTTAGTATGGTCAGTTTCTCTGACTCGAGAGAAATTGGCGCTCGTTTAACCTATCGATTCTAAAAGTATGAATTACCAACGAAAAATCTTTAAGGTAAGGCAGAGTCCTCCATCGCCGGATCACTCCTGACCTTTGCGCCAACGATAAATTATGCGGGAGACAAAGCCTGCCCAAGGCGCCGGCAAATGTCAAAGCCAAAAACCAGGCCTTGGGCCAACTCTGAATTACAGCCTTGGCCCAAGCAGCCCCATACCCGGTCTAAAACGGTCTTTACTTGATATTAGAGGACATTAAAAATTTTTTTGAATAGGCTCTTAGAGGTGCGTCTCTTTGACAAATGCGTATTGCAGTGATACTTTTGTGGCAGAATGCTACAAAAGTATCATTTCAGACTATCAAGGAGGCGATATGGCTACAAAATCAATAAGAATCAGTGAACAACTGGCTTTTCAGGCGCAAGCGGCAGGGGCTTTGCAACATCGAAGCGCGCCCAACCAGCTTGAGTATTGGGCGACCCTTGGAAAAATGATATCCAGCAAAATCAACATAGAAGATGCGCTGGCTATTTTGCAGGGCTTGAAAACCATAAAAATTGAAACCCTGCCCTCAGCCCCGGTTGACCCTGATTCTGTCTTTGACCGACTTGAATCTGACAGAGCCAAAGGATTTACCGACAAACCGGTGACAGGTGCGCCCTTTTTTTATGAGGCCAGTTTGTCCAGACCCGGGTCTATTGACAAGGTGGACACGAAAACAGGGCTGAGAACCACCGGCCAGTTTAAAAATGGTGTTTTCGAGGCTGTCGATGCCTGAAAAAAAACAGCTGTGGCTTTTAGCCGGGGCAAACGGGGCCGGTAAATCAACCTTTTACAAACATTATCTTTCAGGGTACGGCATTAAATTTGTGAATGCCGATTTAATTGCCGCGGAAATAGATCCTGACAATCCGGAAAAAGTCAGTTATGAGGCAGCAAATGCCGCGGCACGTATCCGTGAAACTATGCTGGATCAAGGTGCTTCATTTTGCTTTGAAACCGTATTTTCCCATCCTTCCAAACTTGAATTTATTAAACTGGCAAAAAATAAAAATTATGATGTTGTTCTGGTGTATATTCACCTGATTGATCCAGGTTTGAATGAAGCCCGGGTTCATCAAAGGACCATGGAAGGCGGCCATAACGTGCCCGCCGAAAAAATTCACTCCAGAATCCCGCGAACCATGATGAACATCCGGACGGCCTTGGGGTTCGTAGACCAGGCATGGATTCTTGACAACTCATCAGAAAATGACCGTTTCAGGCAGGTTGCCGTTATGAAAAACGGACGCTATGAATTCAAAGTTGAACCTCTGCCGGAATGGTTAAATGACATTTTACCGTTTTAGCCCGGACAACAGAAGTGGATAATATATTGATTTTATATTGCTTATATTCCAAGACCCAGTTATCCTGCGGGCTGCCGCATGGGGCTTATCCCGAGAACCATTGCCGGCAAAATCCGGTATGCTTACCAGGGGATTGAGGCGGTGAAAAATCAGAACCATTGACAGCAAACCTTAAGGTTTTCCGCAGACACCACACAAAAAGGCATTGTCCTTTACAGGGGACAAACCATTGTCGGGAAAAATGCGGCTATCCCCGTCGTCCCTTGGGGCGGTATAAGGGAAGGGGATGCCCCCGGATTCCCATGCAAAAGGTGTCGCGGTATCTTTTGTTTTTAATTTTACCCTTTTATCCTTTTTTCTTCATACGTCAACGTAGATTAAAACAGTTGACAATTTGTAAATTTGTAAATAAAAGTTGAGCTTTAGAACAATGTTTGAGAGTCCTAATGAGTATCAGTTGACCATCTGATGCAATAAGTTGAGGCAATTAATAAGCCATGAAAACAATCGAGTTTGAGCGAGAGCGACCTCAACCGACAAGCATACCCAATTTATCAAAAATTGTACTACTATCGCCTTCAGATGGACAGGGAGAGGAGAATACAATAACCTTTTCTTCAGGTCTTTGCCTGTCAACGATGGATTGCCAATTTAAAAGGCTCGCTTTAATTGAAGGTTGTTGCGATAGGCGGTTTATATGGTTTAGCTTCTGGCTAGAAGGTGGGATCGACTTCCTGAAGTGCAACGCGGGGCTATCTGGTAAGGTTTCTGCAGGTGATAGCAGTTTTTTCCTTTCTTTCCCGGAATCTTCCGAATATAGCGAACAACTAAAAGATAAAAGAGTGAAAATAGTCAACCTGTGGCTGGGAGGTGAATCCCTGGCAAGGCTGTCTTCAGGTGACGAAGATTGTTTTTATCCAGCACTCAAAAGTCTGGATTCAAAATCAGCGATCCGTATCGGGCATACGACAACACCTGCTATGAAGAGCGTATTACATCAAATCCTCCATTGTCCTTATAGCGGTATGACAGGACAGATTTTTCTGGAGGGGAAAGCAATGGAGTTGCTGGCTCTTAAACTTGAGCAGATCAATTCCCGCACCATTTGCAATCAACCGTCAACGAAGTCTGCAGACACCGAGCGGATATATCATGCTGCCGAGCTGCTTGTCCTTGATCCTGTCAACCCGCCGGACCTCACCGAGATTGCCGGAAAGATAGGGATGAGTAGAAGCAAGTTTTATCGTTACTTTAAAATGGTTTTCGGCCACTCTCCCATGGATCATCTCCGTAGCCATCGGTTGCAGACTGCCAGGCAGTTATTACGGCAAAGGGAGTATAGTGTCAGTGAGGTTGCCTTTGCTGTGGGATTTAATAACCTGAGCTATTTTTCCAAAGCCTTCTTTGCCCAATTCGGCGTCCTTCCTCACCAGGCACTCTAAGTTTTTCGTTCCCTGAAATTTTTCTCAAAACTTAAAAATTGAGACTACAGTGTTAAAGTTTGACACGCTGTTGTTAGACCTAATCTTTTTTTTTGTATTTAATGGCATTCGTCTTGTTTAACCGTAAACTCTTGGATCAGGAGAAGAAAAATGCGCATTAAAACAACACTTGCCTGCTTAGCGGCCACCGTGAGTATCCTTGGGGCCGGTTTGGTCCGGGCGGAAGGCCCGGCAGGAACAACACTGGAAACCATCACCGTTACGGCCAACAAGATCGAGGAGGACATCACCGATGTTCCGCAGAGCATCACGGTCATTGACGATGAGGTCCTCAAGGAGAAGGGGATTGAGGATATCCCTGATGTCATCACCGAGATCCCTAACATGTTTTTTAAGCCTGCTTTTAACGAGAACGTTAACTTCAGGGGGTTGAACGTCTCGTATCATACCGGCCAATACCCGGTGGTCATCTATATCGACGGGGTAGCCTACAGCACTGGGGGGAAAAGTTTTAACGCTTCGCTGGTCAATGCCGAGCGGATCGAAGTTCTGCGCGGTCCCCAGGGTACGCTTTACGGCAAGGACGCCATCGGTGCGGTTATCAAGGTGGTGACCAAAGAACCGACCAACGAATGGCATGGAGATATCGGCACCGAATACGGCAGTTATAATAATATTCCGGGCTCTTTCAATGTTAACGGCCCCCTCATTCAGGATAAGCTTTATATCGGGCTGAACGGTCGCTATCAGCAAGAAGACGGCTGGATCACAAATGACTACACCGGTGACGATGAAGCCAATAAAAGTAACAGCCGGAACCTCGGCGCGTTCCTGCTGTACAAGCCGACCGACAGGTTCACTGCAAAAATCAACCTATCAAACGATGCTTATGACACTTACTGGCCGGATGGTTACGCCTTGCCCGGTGCTGTCGACGCCAGCGAGTTCAATCGGGACGATGCCGAGCATACCTCCTACGATGTAGACACTTTTAGTGAGATCGATAGTCTGGCGCAGAGTCTTCAGCTGAAGTACGAGTTTGATTCGGTAACCCTCAGTTCGACGGCCACCCACAGAAAGCTTGAAAATGAACTTGTCTACGATCTCGATAAAACGTCAGATACCATATGTGACGGGCTTACTGTGTTTGGTGATACCGAGACTGAAACCTGGGCCGAAGAGCTGAGATTGGTGAGTAATAACACTGAGGGCGTACGTTGGATTGCCGGTGTATATTTAGAGACCGAGGAGGTAGAGAATGGTCCATACGGGATACAATTTGGAACCTCCGAATCTGCTTACGAGCAGAACTCCGAATCTGTAACTGAAAGTGAGACCATGGCTGTGTTCGGGCAGACAATGATTCCCTTTCTCGACAACTTTGAGTTAACTCTCGGGGCGCGTTATCAGCAAATCGAAAAAGAGATGGATCTGGATACGTACTATGGCCCGGTTGGGGTCAACAACAGCGATCCTTATTACTCTTTGCAAGCGGATAAAACCTGGGACGTCTTTTTGGGCAAGATTGCACTCTCATACCGGTTGAACGACAACTTGAACACATACGCTTCTCTGGCGCAAGGCTATATGCCCGGAGGGTTCAACGATTATGCCGGCTCCGGTTCGGAGGAAGACAATACCTTTGATCCGCAGCAGTCGATCAACTATGAAATCGGCGTCAAGGGGAAGTGGAACCGCCTACGACTTGCCGCCGCTCTCTTTTACATGGATATCGAAGATATTCATATCAGCAAATTCGAGAATGAGGTGTGGGTGACAGATAACGCCGACAGCGCCCACTCCCTGGGCGCGGAACTGGAGCTGACCTATTTCCTGACCGATTCCATTGAATTGACCGCAGCCATAGGAATCATCAAGGCGGAATACGACGACTATGATACCGGCACTGCTGTTTACGACGGTGAATCAATCAAGGATACGCCATCGCATACGGTGCGGATCGGTGCCGCCTACTTCCATCCCAGCGGGTTTTATGATAGTGGGGATGTGGCGAATCAGGGCAAGGTTCCTTATTATAATGATGCCAAAGAAGAGTTCGGCGAGCTGGATAGCTACACCGTCGCCGATGTCAGGATCGGTTATCGCTTCAAAGGCTATGATATCTACGCCTTCTGCAACAACCTGACCGATGAAGAATATATGACCATGTATAGCTCGGGAAGTCGTAGTTCGCTGGGAAACTTTGGCGATCCGCGCACTTTAGGTATCGGGGTTCGCTACAGCTTCTGATCCTCCTAACGGCCATGGGCCGACCTGGTCTATCGACACCCAGGCTCAACCCACAACAAACAATAAAACTAAAGACGCCAACAATGCGGGGTTAAAATGGACGCCGCAGGCGCTTCGCCCTCTTGTTTCCAGTATCTTGTCTATAGTTTCTTGTAAAAGTGCTTGGTGTATCACCAAAATACTTTTTAAATTCTTTGGAGAACGTTTTCTGCTGGGCGTACCCCACTTCAAAAGCAACTTCCATCACACTTCGGTTTCCGGCTTGCAGCAGACGCTTGGATTCTTCCAGCCTGAACGTGCGAAGAAAGTTAAATACAGTAACACCATAAACCTTACGAAAGCACTGATTTAAGGTGGTTTTATTCACCCCCACCATTCTGGAAAGCTCTGTCAGGGATGGCGGATTTTTGATATCGGAAATCATGATGTCTCTGGCTTTGTGGACGAAATTCCGGGAGCCGGTTTCCAGGTCAAAGCAGGAGATGTCCTGCCCCTTATCAGGATTGAGTTGATCAAAACTGAACATTATCAGTTCCAGGGCTTTACTTCCTAAAAAGAGGTGTCTGCGGGCATCAACATAAGTACATCCGAGGATTTCATGAATACAAACATGAATAGAAGGAGTAATCAACACGGGGCAGCGAAAAACGCCATCTTGTTTTTGGACCGCTAACATGGTTTCTATTTTTCGAGCGAATTCTCCTGCTATTCCTTGGGAAAAACGTTTTATAAACCACGGCTTCATAAAAATCCCAATGAGACAAAAGGGTGTTGCGGGGAGATGGGTCAACCCGCCTTTTAAGTTATGTGCATAGGTTAAATACCCATGATTTGAGCAATAAGTAGTTTCCTGTTCTTGGTTATGGCACTGGATATGAACCCTTTCACCAAGAATGAAAAAAAGACAAACACAAGTTGTTTTTTTTTCATTCGAAACGCTGAAAGCAGTAGAAGGATACTGCCTTGAGATTCCCAAAATCAAACCTGGCTGACATTTGAGTTGATATATGAACCCCTTGTTTATTAAATCCCTAAAGGGGGCTGACCAGTTACAGAACATTTCATACCCGTCTTTTTTTTCGAAAAAAGTATCTGGATTAAGGGATTGTTCATAATAGTCCTGATCTGAAACAATGATAGGATCTCGTCTTTTCATATAAAAAAAATCTTCCACTACTTTAAATTTATTATCTTTACTAAAATTAATTTAGCATTCCAAGAATTGTTATGTCAAAATTATTTTTATCGCAAAGTGGCGTGAAATAATATTTAGGTGGTTTAAAAAAAGAATCTATTTCGATTATTAGTTTGAGTTGTTTGATTTTGTTCGTGGGTATTGTTTGTGTGGGTGAAACTATAACGATTAAGTTTAAGGAAAAACAAAATGAAAATTTTTCAAACAGCTATTGTGCTTATTTCGATCTTGATGGCCGTAAACCAATCCATAGCAGATAATGAACAGTCCGATACATTATCATTGGATACCATCACCGTAACGGCCAACAAGCAGGAGGAAAACATCCAGGAAGTTCCACTGAGCATCACAGCCTTTGATGAGTTTACACTCGATGACAGGAATATTTCTTCTGTCGATGAGTTGGCCGATTACGTTCCAAATCTCATACTCATTGATCAAGGTGTTTCAGGTGCGAAAACGCCAACTATGCGTGGCGTCAATGCTGGATTAGGGACATTCGATGTTTCAACGGCCATGTTTGTTGATGGGGTGCCGGTCACATCATTTGCCGGATATGAAGACACCCTCCAAAATATTGAGCGGGTAGAAGTGTTGCGCGGTCCTCAAGGAACGTTGTACGGAAAAGGTGCTCAAGCCGGTGCTATCAATATTATCACCCGTCAACCAGATAATGATTTTCGTGGAAAGATTTCGGTTGATGGGGGAGAGGATTATAAAAAGGAAGTTGCTTTTAGCGTAAGTGGTCCGATTGTTCAAGATATATTATTCTTTGGGGTGTCCGGACAATATTACCAAAAAGATGGTTGGATTAAAAATGGATACACAGGTGATGATGAAAACGGTCACGCACATTGGTACGGAAAAGGGCAGCTCAGGTGGGCGCCGGCAGACAACCTTGATATCAGCTTAATTCTTTCTCAGCTCGAATATAACAATGACAGCATCGACAATGGGTTAAGTGAAAATGGAGCGGCTACTAAGGGATTAACTGCTTCCGGTGATCGAGAAGTATATTCTTTTTTTAATTCCTATGAAGATTCAATTAACAGCACTCAATCTTTAAAAGTTAGTTACGATTTTAATGATACATTCAATTTAACCTCAGTTACCAGCCACCGCCTTTTTGAAGAAAAGTATGCTATAGATTTTGACTATAATCCCGTTGAAAACTGGCATAATACGCTTGATAACGAATACGATAGAATTTCTCAGGAACTACGCCTTTCATCGAATACGGAAAAGATGAATTGGGTGCTCGGTCTCTATATTGATAAAAATGAAGATACAATTGATATGTTAATACGTCCTTTGAACATGTCAGTAAATAGGCAGTTTAGTGGCGATGGCTATGCCCTTTTTGGCCAACTTCGTTACGCATTAACGCCCAAACTTGGCGTGACAGGTGGTTTGCGTTATGAACACCAGGAAAAAGACTTTGAGGATGGGCGCATTCCCATTTTCCCGGTTTTTAAAACGGACTATCCTCTTTAGCAAAAAGAAGTTATGCTTCCCCTCGATTATCAACTGATGAGGAAGAAAATAGTATGAAACTCAAAAAGGCTGAATCCTGCGAAACGGTAGAAGAAATATATGAATTATTGAAACAGCTGGACAAAGAGAAACGGCTAATTCGCAGTCCGGAAGAACTCATTCAGGTTGAACAAGAAATTTTAAGCTATACCAATCGTTTAGCCGCGTTGATGCTAAAAAAAAAAGTCCAAACCAGTATAAACTCTCCGGAGCATAACGAACAAGAAAGAGAGTTGGTGCGTAGCTGGCCTGGCCGAATGAAAAGTGAAGGGTTTGAGACAGTTCAAATTCAAACCAGCTCAGGTTGCACGATCCCAATCCATGTTCGATACTATCGAAGAGCCTGTGACCGTCGAAATGGCAAAAGATATAAGGGCTTGTATGCTGCTTTGGCTTTGCTCGGGATTCATGATCGATGTACACCAATCTTGGCGGCGATGGTCAGCGCCTGGTCCGCGTTACTGAGCTCATTTGAGGAAGTACGTCAGGTCCTTTGTGATCATGGCACTATCCTGGATGTTAAGGTGATCCGGAAACTGGCCTACCGCTACGCAGAACGAGCACGGGTGGTACAGCAAATGGGTCTGCTCCCCTTAAATGAAGAGGACAACCTTCAAGGTCGTCGGGTTGTCATAAGCACCGATGGTGGCCGGACTCGATTGCGGGAAAAAAAGCGAGGTCCCCGGACAGCCAAAGGAAGAACCAGATATCATGGGGCCTGGAGAGAACCCAAGCTGTTGATTATTTATGTCGTCGATGCCCATGGGAAACAGGAAAAAAGCTTTGCCCCATTTATTGATGGCGGTTTTAATGGGCCTGATGGCTTGTTTCTGCTGCTGAAGGGCTATTTGAAGTCTCTTTGCATCCAAAAAGCAGACAAGGTGTTGTTTGTTGCGGACGGGGCTCATTGGATATGGAATCGAGTCCCTGGTCTGATCAAGGCACTGGGGTTGAATCCGGAGAGTGTGCATGAACTCCTTGATTTTTATCATGCAGTAGAGCATCTGGGAAAGGTTGCAGGATTACGAAAAAACTGGTCAGCCAAAAAACGTAAAGCCTGGGTCTCAAAACAGCGACGGTTTTTGCTAAAAGGTGAATCGGCAACGGTCGTACAAGAAGTACAGGCTCTTTGTCGAGGCCGGAACAGCAAAGCCATAAAGACAGAACGGGATTATTTTGTACGTAATAGGCACCGTCTTGCTTTCCCAACGGTAAAGGCATTGAATTTGCCGATTGGCAGTGGTGCGATTGAAAGTTCGATTCGAAGAGTTGTCAATTTGAGACTCAAGGGTCCCTGCATTTTTTGGTATAAAGAAAATGCGGAGAAAATGCTCATGCTGCGCTCATACTATAAATCGGGACGATGGAACTGTCTGAAACAAATGGCCAATTCACATATCTCATTGTTAGCTGCATAACCGTGAAAATGGGAATGCGCCCTTGAGGATTATGTGTCAGGTAGAACCAAGGATAATTCTTGGGATGATATTGCGCCTAAATTCAGTGTGGATTACGCCTTCACGCCTGAATTTATGGGATATGTAACGATTGCGAAAGGCTTTCGACCAGGTGGTTTCAATGTCTGGAGTTCAGTTGCGGAATATGACAGCTTTGAAAGCGAAGAGCTGTGGTCCTATGAAATAGGAGCAAAAACTCAATTTTTTGAAAACAGGTTGATCGTAAACGGCGCACTCTTTTATATGGATAGAAATGACATGCAGGCGACAGAGCAGACCACCGAAAGCATGAGCTATACAACCAATGCTGCGACTGCCATCTCCTATGGAGCTGAACTGGAAGTACAGGCAAAAATAACTCCCAAATTCACCATGACGGCAAGCGTTGGTTATATCAATTCGGAATTTGATGAATATCAGGACTACTTAGGTGACTATAGTGGTAACAAGGTTTCTCAGGTCCCTGATTATACATTTTCCATTGGGGGGCAATATAGAGCAGGCAACGGCTTTTATGCAGGAGTTGATTTGATTGGTGTTGGACGCATGTACTCAGACAGGGAAAATGAATATGAACAAGATGCTTATCAACTGATCAATGCCAAAATTGGGTATGAAGCTGAAACCTGGGATATTTATCTCTATGGAAAGAATGTCTTTGATGAAGATTACTCAATGGTAGGTGAGAGTTATATAACCTATAGTGAGCCCCGTGAAATCGGTGTAAAGCTTACCTACCGATTTTAAGAGTAGGGATATTTCAGAATCTTATATAGAAAACCAGATATCAGTTTATAAGGAATTACAAAATGAAAAAAATTTTATTTTCTCTCTTTCTGTTAGGTTGCAGCGCTTCTTTTGCTCATGCCCATATGTTTTGGGTTAATGTGTTTGAATCCGATGCCCATCAGCCTCCACATGCCATGGTTTCAATGGGCTGGGGGCACACCCTCCCTATGGATGACATACTCACAGATCCTAATAGTGCGCGCATAGGTGTAGAGAAGCTCGAACTCTATGATCCAGCTTTAAAAAAGACGGACCTTATTAAAATTAAGTCAAAGATTACCGAGGCTGAAGTCACGAATGAACATTTCGATATCTTTCCCGCAGATCTGGCCGCGCAGAAAATTGCGTTGAAAAAAGATAGTCTCCCGGGTGTTTATCAAATTGGTGCTATATCAAAAGCAACTTGTTATACCCATTATATAGATAATAAAGGCAGATATAGAATTAAACATAAGTCAAAGGATGAACTTGATAATATCAAGGAAATAAAAGGATCATTGAAAAATCAATCCTTTGCAAAAGCATATATCACTTTGGGAAAATGGACAAATCCTAAACCGTTGGGGCACAAACTGGAGATTATCCCCCTGACTGATCTGAGCAACGTGCATGTCGGCGACATGGTGGGGGTTAAAGTATTATTTTATGGAGAACCCCAGAGTACCTCACTTAAAAATAACATTTACATAACCGCAGGAAGCAACACCTTTGGCTTGGATGAAGGTTTTAATCTGCAATCGTTTTTAGTGGAAGGAAAAGCTCAATTTCGCGTGCAGAGTAAGGGGCAATGGATAATTAATACGATGAAAGGAGAAGATGTAACTAAAGATGGTAAGCTAAAAGATTTATATGGGAAAGTAGACACCGTATACCATACAGCCTCGCTAACTTTTAACGTTAAATAATCGCATTTGTCTGTCTCAATTACGATGAGGGGGGCAAGAGGCGGTGAAAAATCAGCGGGGAAGAAACGAAATCACGTTAAGAGTGCGGCTGGTAGGGGACGAAAGCATTTCTGAAAACGCATTTGAGAATAAAGTTATTTTCAGCCCTTGACTATTATGCTGTGCATTCCCTTTGGCTTCATCGGGGCCGTGGCCGGCCATATTATCATGGGGCATTCCCTGTCCATTCTGAGTCTGTTCGGTATTGTGGCCATGGCAGACGTGGTGGTCAATGATGCTTTGATGCTCATTGATTTCGCCAACCGGCTGGTACGCGGCGACATGCCTGTAAAAAACGCAGTCAGGGCTGCCGGGATACAGCGGTTCAGGCCCATTATTTTCACCTGTGGCGGACTTGCCCCGATCATCACGATCACGGAAATTTCGTTTCAGGCCCAATATCTTATTCCCATGGCCATCTCCCTGGAGTTTGGTATTTTTTTTGCCACGCTGATTACCTTAGGCTTGTGCCTTGTCTTTACCTGGTATTGGAAAACATCAAATGCCGTTAACAGACACCAACAATGCAGGGTTAAAATGGGCGCCGCAGGCGCTTCGCCCTCTTGTTTCCAGTATCTTGTCTCTAGTTTCTTGTAAAAACGCTTGGTGTATCACCAAAATACTTTTTAAATTCTTTGGAGAACGTTTTCTGCTGGGCGTACCCTACTTCAAAAGCAACTTCCGCCACACTTCGGTTTCCGGCTTGCAGCAGACGCTTGGATTCTTCCAGTCTGAACGTGCGAAGAAAGTTAAAGGCAGTAACACCATAAACCTTACGAAAGCACTGATTTAAGGTAGTTTTATTCACCCCCACCATTCTGGAAAGTTCTGTCAGGGAGGGCGGATTTTTAATATCGGAAATTATTATGTCGCGGGCTTTGTGAACGAAATTCCGGGAGCCGGTTGCCGGATCGAAGCAGGAGATGTCCTGCCCCTTATCAGAATTGAGTTGATCAAAACCGAACCTCATCAGTTCCAGGGCTTTACTTCCTAAAAAGAGGTGCCTGCGGGCATCAACATAAGTACATCCGAGAATTTCATGAATACAAACATGAATAGAAGGGGTCATGAACACGGGGCAGCAAAAAAAATCACCTTGTTTTTGGAAATCCAACATTTCTTCTATCTTTCGGGCAAAGTCTCCTGTTATTCCTTGGGAAAAACGTTTTATAAACCACGGTTCCATTGTAATCCCAATGAAACAAAAGGGTTTTTGGGGGAAATGGAGCAGAGTCCTCTTACAGTTGTAGATTAAATATCCTTGATTGGGGCAAAAAGTAGTTTTTTGCTCTTGGTCATGGTGCTGAATAAGAGATCTTTCGCCAAGAATGAAACAAAGATGAACACAATTTGTTTCTTCTTCATAAGAAATGCTGAAGGCGGTAGAAGGATATTGCTTTGAAATTGCCAAAATCAAACCCGGCTGACACTTGAGTTGATATATGAATCCTTTGTTTAGATCCTTAAAGGTGTCTGGCCAGTTATAGAATATTTCATACCCGTCTTTTTTTTGAAAAAAAGTATTTGGATTAAGGCATGGTTCATAACAGTCCTGCCCTGAAATAATGATAGGATCTTGTCTTTTCATATAAAAAAATCTTCCATTGCTTTAAATTTATTATCTTTACAAAAATTAATTTAGCATTCCAAGAATTGTTTAGTCAAAATTATTTTTATCGCAAAGTGGCGTGAAATTATTTTTAGGTGGTGTAAAAAAATTGCGCTCCATTATAAGTTTGCTTTGATTTATTTTGTTCTCAGGCGTTGTTTGTATGGGTGGTACTATTACGTTTAAAGCTAAAAGGAAAAACATAATGAAAATTTTTCAAATAGCTATTGTATTAATTTCGATTTTGATTGCCATAAATCAATCCATAGCAGATAGTGGACAATCCGCAATATCATTGGATACCATCACTGTAACGGCAAACAAACAGGAAGAAAATATCCAGGATGTTCCAATGAGCATCACAGCCTTCGATGAGTTTACTCTTGAGGACAAGAATATCACTTCTGTTCGCGATTTAACCGATTATGTTCCAAATCTAATTCTTAGTGACCAAGGCGTTTCAGGTTCAGCAAGACCTGTTATGAGGGGGGTCGTGGCAGAATTGGGGACATTCAATGTTTCAACTGCCATGTTCGTCGATGGAATCCCGGTTTTGTCATTTAATGGATTTGAAGATACCCTGCAGAATATTGAACGGGTAGAAGTGTTACGCGGCCCTCAAGGAACGCTGTATGGAAAAAGTGCCGAAGCAGGCGCTATCAATATTATTACCCGTCAGCCAGATAATACTTTACGTGGAAAGATTTCGGTTGATGGGGGAGAGGATTATAAAAAAGATGTTGGTTTTAACGTAAGCGGTCCAATTATTCAGGATAAGTTTTTCTTTGGAGTGTCAGGGAAATATTACAGCAAAGACGGTTTTATTACTAATGGATATACCGATGATGAGGCAAACGATGAAGCACATTGGTATGGCAAAGGCCAATTTAGATGGACGCCGACAGACAACCTTGATATTAGCGTAATTTTTTCTCAGCTCCAATATGATAATGACGGCAACACAATGGGGTTGAGTGAAGATGGCGCAGCTAGTTATGGATGGGTTGCGTCCGGTGACCGGGAGGTCTATTCTGATTTTGACACCAGGGAAGAGTCAAAAATCAGCACTCAAGCCTTTAAAGTCATTTACGATATTAATGATACATTAAATTTAACCTCCATTACCACTCATCGCCTTTTTCAAACTGATTCTGCTACTGATTTTGACTTTAGCTCCGTTGACGGGCTGCATGGTACGGATAAAAGTAAGTTCGACAAAATTTCTCAGGAATTGAGGTTGGTATCAAACACGGAGAAGATAAAGGGGGTGGTCGGTATCTATTATGATACAGATGATAATTCAACTGACCAGAGAATAGAAACCTATGGTACAGGTTACGACAGAGACCATGGGGGGAAGGCCTACGCCTTTTTTGGACAAATTCGTTACGCATTAATGGTTTTGCTAACCTAAAATTGACCCCTTTGAGGGCCAAATGACAACCTAAAATTGACCCCCCACTTTGCATCAGTACTCTGGTATTGAATGGAGATTTTTAACCCATTACCGGAGACGAAAAGGAGAATGCTTAAAGTGGATCAGTATGATTACATCCGAACAGCTCACCGTGTTTATGGAAAGGCCATTAAAGAGCTTGCCAGAGAAACCGGCCATTCAAAAAACACCATAAAAAAAATTTTAAAGCAGGAATACATTGGCTACAAGCAACGATCTAAACAGCCATATCCCGTTCTTGGTCCTTATATCCAGGAGATAGACCGCTGGCTTGGCGATGACAAGGACAAGCCATACAAACAGCGACATACAGCAACCCGGATATACCATCGTCTGAAATCGGAACTCGAGTATTCCGGTGGAGAGACGACGGTTCGCCGTTATGTGCGTGAGGCAAAGCTGAGGCTGGGTTTAACGAATCAGCAGGCATTTATCCCATCAGATCCGACGACTGCCCAGGAAGCCGAGGTAGACTGGGGAAACTGTCAGGCAGTTATTGCCGGCGAACCCGTGAAGCTGAAATTATTTTGCATACGTTCAAAATGTTCGGGCAAACACTTTGTTCGCTGTTATCCCTGTGAAAGGCAGCAAGCTTTATTTGACGCTCATATCCAGGCCTTTTCATTTTTTGGAGGCGTGTTCCCAGTTCTTATCTATGACAATCTGACAACAGTCGTACAAAAGGTATTTAAAGGAAAAAAACGTCATCTTCAGGAATCTTATAATCGGTTCAAGGCCTATTACAACTTCGATCCAAGGTTTTGCAATCCCGGCCAGGGCCATGAAAAAGGTGGGATTGAAGGCCTGGTCGGCTACGCTCGAAGAAATTATATGGTTCCTATCCCACATGCTGACAGCCTGGACGAATTGAACACGCGCCTCCTCGATGATTGCATGGCCTATGGAGAGCATCGCATCGCCGGTCAAACACAAAGCGTCAATGAATTGTTTGAATCAGAAAAGCAGGTATTGCTGCCATTGCCGACAACATCGTTCAGTAACGTTGAGACGTTCATGGTCAGGGTAAACAAATATGCCACCGTTATTATTGACAAGAACCGGTATTCTGTCCCGACGCGCTATGCTTACATGAGAGTGCAGGCGATAGTAGAGATAGACCAGGTGATCATTTATTGGAGCGGCAGAAAAATAAGCACCCATCATCGGTTATATGGAAATAATAAGTGGAGTTTAAAACCGGAACATTATCTGGAGTTGATTCGTCAGCGTCCACAATCATTTGATACCGCCCGGCCAATTTTACAATGGCGTGATCAATGGCCGGATTGCCTGGAAAAGTTATTAGAACATTTTCGCCGGAAAAACGGTGTAACCAAAGGTACCCGGGAATTTGTCACCGTGCTGATGCTGTACGAAAAATATGCTGTCGACAAGATCGAAGCAGCCGTAAAGGAAGCACTGAAAAGCAATGTCGGCTGCAGCAATGCTCTCAAGCAGATTTTACACAGTCAAAACATCTCTATGGAGTCCCAATTTGATCCTTTGTCGAACTGGGAGACACTGCCCCCTGCTGACATCTCGGCATACGAACAGCTTGGAGGTATCTTATGAACCCAGCAGTCCAGGCAGTCCTCACACAGCACTTAAAAACGCTGAAGCTCTCGACGATGGAAAAAGAGTTGGAAGGTCAGATCCGGCAGGCGCATGAGGCGGCCTGCGGCTACGATGAGTTTTTATTGAATCTTGTTGAAGCGGAAGTTCAAATACGGCAGGAAAACGGTCGCAAGCGACGTCTCAAGGAAGCCAGGTTCCCGATGCAGAAACCGCTTGAAACATTTGATTTTGAGGCTGCCCCTGATTTGGACGCCCGGTTGATCAAAGAACTTTCAACAGGGACATTCATTAAAGAAGCCCGGAATATAATTTTGATAGGTAAAAGCGGAGCCGGTAAAACCCATCTGGCAACCAGCATCGGGATGGAAGCCTGCCGGTATGGACATCGAGTTCGTTTTATTACTGGTTGTGGGCTTGCAAACGAACTGACGGAGGCCAGGGAACAACAGGCTCTGGGTAGAATGATAAAACGATATGCCGGTTATGGGCTGTTGATTCTTGATGAATTGGGGTACGTCCCGTTCAGTAAAATCGGCGCTGAATTATTGTTCCAAGTCCTTACCGAGCGCCATGAAAGACGTTCGATCATCATCACTACCAATCTTGGTTTTGGTGATTGGACGCAGGTGTTTGGCGATGCAAATCTTACCGCTGCTCTGCTGGATCGTGTCACTCACCGGGCTCACATTATTCAATGTAACTGGGACAGTTATCGACTTAAACAGACTTTAAAATCGAGAGGATAAAGAATGAAAGAACTGGATGTATATAATCCCCTGAAAGGTCGAAATGAAACGATAAGGATCGAGATCTCCGAAGACTGTACGACCTATTTTGAAGAGGCGGAGAAGAATGATGATATCCTGAGCATTACAGACACAGATGCCGGTTTGTTAATACAAGAGTGTGGGTGCACAAAACCGATTCTCATAGCTGTAGAATCACGGGAATCAATTAATTACAGCCAAAAAGGAGCGTTGAAGGCAATAGCCGACTACTGCGTTGGGTAGCCCGTCCGGCCAGGGCCAGGGGATCGGCCCGGCGCCGGGCCGATCCCCTGGCCCTGGCCGTTACCCAAACCGGAACTATATAAAAAGCGATAAGAGAATGATTTTAACAACAGGGGGGGTCAAAATTGGGTTGTCGAGAGGGGTCAATTTTGTGTTGCAATTCCGACATTAACGCCTAAACTCGGTTTGACCAGTGGTCTTCGATATGAAAACCAAAACAAAGATATGTATGATAATGATTCCGGCAAATCCTTTGATGATTCGTGGGAGGACATTGCACCTAAATTCAGTGTAGATTATGCCTTAACGGAACAAGTAATGGTGTACACTACAGTTGCGAAAGGCTTCCAATCAGGTGGTTTCAATGCTTATAGTACATCTTCGGAATATGACAGCTATGATAGCGAAGAGCTGTGGTCCTATGAAATAGGAGCTAAAAGTCAATTTTTTGACAATAGATTGATCGTAACTTGTTCACTCTTTTACATGGATATAGACAACATGCAGGTAACACAAGCCTCGATCTCCCCACCATGGACTTACATAACCAATGCTGCTACCGCTGTTTCCTATGGTGCAGAATTGGAACTACGAGCAAAAATCACACCTCAATTCACCATAACGGCAAGCGCAGGTTATACGAATGCAGAATTTGATGAATATCAAGACGGCGAAGACTATAGCAACAACACGCCCCCTAATGTTCCTGAATATACATTTGCCATAGGTGGCCAATATCGTACAGGGAAGGGCTTTTATGCCGGAGTTGATTTGGTTGGTGTTGGAAAAACTTATTCAGAAAGGACAAATACGTATAAAAGAGACGCTTATCAACTAATTAATGCCCGAATTGGGTATGAAGCTGAAAATTGGGATATTTATCTCTATGGTAAAAACATTTTTGATGAAGATTACTCAGAAGAGGGAGAGACCTACATATACTATAGTGATCCCCGTGAAATAGGCGTAAAGCTTACCTATCGACTCTAATAAACAGTTTTATTGCCGAGATAACCCCTATAAAACTGAATCTCATTCGGGTCTAATTAGGTAGAGTAGGAGCCAGGGCATAGCCCCGGCTCCCCGCATCAAACCGTACATACGGTTTTCCCGCATACGGCCTTCCGATGTTCTTCATTCTAAAGACGCCAACAATGCGGGGTTAAAATGGGCGCCGCAGGCGCTTCGCCCTCTTGTTTCCAGTATCTTGTCTATAGTTTCTTGTAAAAGCGCTCGGTGTATCACCAAAATACTTTTTAAATTCTTTGGAGAACGTTTTCTGCTGGGCGTACCCCACTTCAAAAGCAACTTCCGTCACACTTCGGTTTCCGGCTTGCAGCAGACGCTTGGATTCTTCCAGCCTGAACGTGCGAAGAAAGTTAAAGGTAGTAACACCATAAACCTTACGAAAGCACTGACTTAACGTGGTCCTATTCACCCCCACCATTCTGGAAAGTTCCGTCAGGGAGGGCGGATTTTTAAGATCGGAAATCATGATGTCGCGGGCTTTGTGGACGAAATCCGGGGAATCGGTTTCAAAGTCGAAGCAGGAGACGCCCTGCCCCTTATCAGGATTGAGTTGATCAAAACCGAACCTCATCAGTTCCAGGGTTTTACTTTCTAAAAAGAGGTGCCTGCGGGCATCAACATAAGTACATCCGAGGATTTCATGAATACAAACATGAATAGAAGGGGTCATGAACACGGGGCAGCGAAAACCGCCACCTTGTTTTTGGATCGCCAACATGGTTTCTATCTTTCGAGCGAATTCTCCTGCTATTCTTTGGGAAAAACGTTTTATAAACCACGGCTCCATCATAATCCCAATGATACAAAAGGGATTTGCGGGGAGATGGAGCAGTCCCCTGTTACAATTACGTGAGTAGGTTAAATATCCCTGATTTAGGCAATAAGTAGATTCCTGCTCTTGGCTATGGTACTGGATAAAAGACCTTTCACCAAGAATGAAAAAAAGACTCACCCAAGTAGTTTCTTCTTCATAAGAGATGCTGAATGCGGTGGAAGGATACTGCCTTGAGATGACTAAAATCAAACCAGGTTGACACTTGAGTTGATATATGAATCCCTTGTTTAGATCCGTAACAGGGGCTGACCAATTAAAGAATATTTCATACCCGTCTTTTTTTTCGAAAAAAGTATTTGGATTAAGGCATGGTTCATAATAGTCCTGAGCTGAAATAATGATAGGATCATGTCTTTTCATGTAAAAGAATCTTCCAGTCCTTAAAGTTTATTATCCAAATCAAAATTAATTTAACATTTCAAGAATTGTTTAGTCAAAGAGATTTTTGCAGCAAAGTGGTGTGAAAATGTTTTTAGGTGGTGTGAAAAAAGATTTGGCTTCATTATAAGTTTGAGCTGTTTAATTTTATTCACGAATATTGTTTGTATAAGTGGAGCTATTACACTTAAGTTTAAGGAAAAACAAAATGAAAATTTTTCAAACAGCTATTGTATTCATTTCGATCTTGATTGCCATAGATCAATCCATAGCAGATAGTGGACAATCCGAAATATCATTGGATACCATCACTGTAACGGCAAATAAGCAGGAAGAAAATATCCAGGATGTTCCGATGAGTATCACTGCATTTGATGAATTTGCACTTGAAGACAAAAATATCACTTCTGTCCGCGATTTGACCGATTACGTTCCAAATCTGATACTCATCCACGACGGCGCTACAGCCTACGCAAGACCTGTTATGAGAGGGATTGTGGCTGAAGTAGGATCAGATGTTTCAACGGCCATGTTCATCGACGGGATCCCGGTTTTATCACCTAATGGATATGAGAACCCCCTGCAAGACATTGAGCGAGTAGAAGTGTTGCGTGGTCCCCAAGGAACGTTGTACGGAAAAAATGCCACAGCAGGTGCTATCAATATTATTACCCGTCAACCGGATAACGATTTTCGTGGAAAGGTTTCGGTTGATGGTGGAGAGGACTATAAAAAAGAAGTTGCTTTTAATCTGAGCGGGCCTATTATTCAGGACAATCTCTACTTTGGAGTGTCTGGCCAATATTACGATAAAGACGGTTTTATTAAAAATGGACACACAGGTGGAGAGGCAAACGATCAAGCACATTGGTACGGCAAAGGCCAACTCAGATGGGCGCCGATAGACGACCTTAATATTAGTTTCATTTTTTCTCAGATCCAATATGACAATGGAGGCGACAACATAGGGTTGAGTGAAGATGGCGCCGCTAGCATGGGGATGACGGCCTCCGGCGACCGGGAAGTATATTCCGATCTTGACACCTATAACAAAGCGAAAATCTCAGCTCAAGCCTTAAAAGTCAGTTATAATTTTAGTGAGGCATTAAATTTAACCTCAATCACCACTCACCGCCTATATGAAGATGATCAGGCCATAGATTTTGACTTTAATCCCGTTGCAATATTGCCTTCTACGTCTGACAATGAAGAAGACAAAATTTCTCAGGAACTAAGGCTATCGTCAAATACGGAGAAGATGACTTGGGTGGCCGGTATCTATTATGATAAAGACGATAATATGGCTGACCTGACATATGGACCTTCTTACGCACTAAACAGAGATCTTGGGGGCGAGGCCTACGCCATTTATGGTCAACTTCGTTACGCATTAACGCCCAAAATTGGCTTGACCGGTGGTCTTCGTTATGAAACCCAGGACAAAGACATGCAGGATCATGCTACAGGCAATTCATTTGATGATACCTGGGATGACATTGCACCTAAATTCAGTGTGGATTATGCCATAACGGAACAGGTAATGGGGTACGCTACGGTTGCGAAAGGTTTCCGGTCAGGTGGTTTCAATGCGATGAGTAACGATTCTGCATATGACAGCTATGACAGCGAAGAGCTGTGGTCCTATGAAATAGGCGCTAAAAGTCAACTTCTTGAAAACAGATTAATCGTAAACGGCGCACTTTTTTACATGGATATAGATGACATGCAGGTGAATGAGTCACTGGCCTTTGGGCGCTACATAACCAATGCTGGTACGGCTGTCTCCTATGGCGCAGAACTGGAAGTACTGGCAAAAATCACGCCTCGATTCACCATGACGGCAAACGCCGGCTATACGAATGCAGAATTCGACGAGTATCAGGACGCCGCAGGCGACTATAGCGATAACAAGGCCCCTAATGTCCCCGAATATACATTTGCCATAGGGGGACAATATCGAGCAGGGAACGGCTTTTATGCCAACGTTGATTGGGTCTGTGTTGGAAAAACGTATTTAGAAAGGACAAATACGTATGAAAGAGATGCGTATCAACTGATTAATGCCAAAGTTGGATATGAAGCTGAAAATTGGGATATTTATCTCTATGGAAAGAATATCTTTGATGAAGATTACTCAAGTCAAACCTCGAATTATGTATATTACAGTGATCCTCGTGAAATAGGCGTAAAGCTTACCTATCGGCTCTAATAAACAATTTTATTGCCGGGATAACCGGCTTGATGAAACCGCTGCGGGCAGCGAAACGCTTTGGTGCTCATTGATCTTTCCAACCGGCTGGTGCGCGGCGGCATGCCTGTGAAGGACGCAGTCAGAGCCGTTGATCAGATATTCGAAGACATCAAAAACCTTTGTTCAGGAACTAAATAAGGGGAAATAGACGACAGCAAACATTTTTAATATCTTTCAGGCGGGGTTGTCCGCCTCTGTTTCGTAAAAAAGCAAGTCCAGGATGACCACTGCGTCGTTTACTATTTTATCACAGATTTTTTTCTCTCTCAGATGTTTCATCTGGATGGGGTCAGATGAATTGACGCCGTTGTAGGCCAGAATTTTGCTGCATTGAGTGGTTCAGCGTTTTTTCCGGAATCTGTGGCAGAATTCCTGGGTCAGGTAACGGCACAACTCTTTTTTGTAAGGGTCAACACAAAGCCCCGGGCCGTATTTAAGCCCGATGACCATGACAGCGGCGGTAACGGCACCGCAGGTTTTGCCCTGAGCCAGACCGCCTGCAAATCCTGCGGCAATCCTGGCTGCGGTTTCCTGTGTCAGACCGAACTGGGGCGCATAGGCCATGAGGATGGATTCCGAACAGGTGTGACCGCCATTTATCAGGTTTACTGCACTGAGGGAAGTCATGTGGGGATGTTTCCTTTCTTACCCGGAAAGCACACGGGCCTTTTATCTCCCAGGTTTTCAGGGCATTAAATTACCGGGTAAAAACGCCTTTGAGCAGCAGGTCAATTCCTTTGTCAATCCTGTCCCAGCCGCTGTCCGACCCAAGATCAATACTGCCGGCTGAACAGGAGATCCGGGATTTTACAATGAGGTAGTTTACGGCCCCTGCCATAAGGGCCAGAATGGCGGGCAGATTTTCGTCATCCGGCAGCGCCTCCAGCTGTTCAAAAAATTCCAGGAATGAAGTCAAATAAAAAAGCTGCCTGTCTGAATTTAATAAATCAATTCCAAAAGTTCTTTTTCGGTGAGCGTGGCATCTGAAAGACCTTTATGACCGAGAACCGCTTTTCCCATGGCCTGTTTTTTAGCCTGGAGCCGGCTGATATTTTCCTCCACCGAATTTTTGGTGATGAACCGGTAGACGGTTACCGGATTTTCCTGGCCAATCCTGTAGCTTCTGTCTATGGCCTGATTTTCCACGGCCGGATTCCACCAGGGATCCAGAAGAAAAACGTATCCGGCCTCGGTCAGGTTTAAGCCTACACCCCCGGCCTTTAGTGAGATGAGAAAGGCGCAGGGATCAGGGCTTTGT
Organism: uncultured Desulfobacter sp.; assembly: GCF_963664415.1. Taxonomy (NCBI): domain Bacteria; kingdom Pseudomonadati; phylum Thermodesulfobacteriota; class Desulfobacteria; order Desulfobacterales; family Desulfobacteraceae; genus Desulfobacter; species uncultured Desulfobacter sp. The sequence goes on from NZ_OY761440.1 coordinate 1,450,437, forward strand.
TTAAATCCTTGGATCTCATCTTGCCGCTTTTTTGTGCGCCCATACAGGGTAAATCGTTTAATGCCGTGAGCCACAAGCATCTGATCCACCAAATCCAGAAGGGCCACAAACTGTGAAAAAATCAGTATTTTATAACCGCTTTGAATAATTTCCCGAGCGGTTTCCAGGACCAGTTCAAATTTTTGGCTTGATTCCTCCGGCCGGATACCGGTCGGGAACGTTCCGGCCGCCAGGGCCGGATGGCAGGCCGCCTGTCTCAGTCTGAGAAGCAGGGTTAAAATCTGCATTGTCCGGGAATCCTGACTTTCCTGACGGTCTGCCAGCTTACGTTTCCCTGTATTAAGGATGTCATCGTAGCAGGTTCTTTGTTCTCTGCTGAAACCGCAGTAAAGGGTAATTTCGGCTTTGAGCGGCAGCTCTTTGCATACCTGTTTTTTCATTCTTCGCAGGATAAAGGGGGCCGTAAGAATTTTCAGCCGGTTCAAGCTTTCCTGGTCCTGTCCGGCATAGATTTTTTGAAATTCCGTCTGATCCCCCAGAAATCCGGGCATGAGAAAGTCAAACTGACTCCATAGGTCAAGAGGCCGATTTTCAATGGGTGTGCCGGTTAAAGATAATCTATTTGCCGCGTTTAGCGCTTTTATGGATCCGGATATTTGTGACTTGGGATTCTTTATGGCCTGGGCCTCGTCCAAAACAACCAGATCCCATGAAATCCGGGTTAAATGATCTTCGTCCTGCCGGACCAGGCCATAGGATGTGATCACAAGATCAACATCAAAAAGATTGGACAACGATTTGTCCCGGGACGCACCGGCATACACCAGCAATCTCAAGTCCGGGGCAAACCGTTTGGCCTCGGATTCCCAGTTCCACATTAACGTTTTGGGAACGACCACCAGGCTTATGTGGCCGCCCCCGGACTGCTCTTTTGCATCCAGGAGAAATGTTAAGACCTGCACGGTTTTACCCAGCCCCATATCATCTGCAAGGATACCGCAGAATCCAAACCCTGCAAGCCCCCGAAGCCAGGCAAATCCGGTCTTCTGGTAGGGCCGCAGTTCCGCTTTCAAGGTTTTGGGCACCTTTACCGGATGGTCCGGGGTGCCTCTGTTTTTTAAAAACGCAAGATACCGGCTAAACAGATGATCCCGGCCCACGCTCTCCTTGTTGTTAAAGAACCGGTCAATAAAGGAGAAGTCATATTTATTAAACCGGATGTCCTCATCCCTGAAGTCCCCGCGAAGTTCAAGGTGTTCAAAATCCCGGATCAGATCCGTTGGGAGAAACCCTTTTAATCCCCCGGGAAGATCAAACCAGGGCTGTCCGCATAGACAGGCGTCCAGGATATTTTCCATACCGGTTTGTTGTCCCTGGTAGCAGACGGCACCTCCCACAAGAATCTCCTCCTGAGTGGCCCTGATGTCCCAAGCTACTTTAATATCCAACACCAGGAAGCGGCCTGATACGTTGAGCACACCACCCTGCTTTTGGACATGATAGAGGATCTTTTCTCTTTTTCTTTCGGGAATGAAACAATCTTTAGGGGTATGGGCATCGAATACCGCACCATGGCGTTTAAGCATGTCCCGGAATTTTAGTTCTTCGTCAAAATTTCTGTGCAGTTCAAGGTTGGTTTCATGGTTTAGTAAAACCTGCCGTGTGTCTGTCATGGATAAAATACCAAAGCCTTTGTATTCAAATCCCAGATCCGCATATTTCAAGTCCGGGTCAAAATCCAGCACCGGCGTAAACACCGCATGGCGGTCTATTTTTTTAGCTCTCCCCGGAATATTCAAAGAGAGCTTTCCGGCATATCGGCTCAACCCGGCCAAAGTTTCGTCAAATTCATCGTTGGGTATGGTCTTTCCCCGGACCAGATCTTTGATCACGCTCATTGGCAGGCCTTTGGGCAATTCATACACCCGGGTGCCGGATACGATTCTGACAGGATCCGATGCGGTTTCATAACACGGTGCCTGCATTTTATGTCCGTTCAGGGCAAGAAAGGCATCAAAGGCATTTCCGGAGTCTTTGAATACAATTTCAGGGATCATTTTTTTAATATACTGAAACCGGAGCAGCCGTCCGTCTTTGCTGCACAGCAGTTTTTTGGCATTGCACCGGTCAATGAACCTCTTAAGATCGTATGGTGAAATTCTGAACAGGGTATACTCCTGATCCGGAGAAAAGAACCGTGCTTCCATTTGCCTGAAATCGGTTTCGGATTTAAAAGCCATGGAAAATAGAGTCTTGTCCAAAATCTTAAGTCTCGGGCGTTGAAGATCCCGGGCCGTATACACTTTTTTGGGGCCTGCAGGGATCCAGGTGTTTCCTTCTTTTCGCCGTTCCTCAATCCGCACGGTAAATGCGTTGTTTTTCACCGAACGGCTCTCTTCATAAATAAAGACTATTCCCTGCAATTTGGCATTACCTTTCATTATACGGGTGTTTTTCCCGGGTCACATTTTTTAAATATCAAAGATGAACGATCATGCCGTTCCAGTTTGAACCGATGATTTGCCTGAATCGCGTGTTCAATGGTTGGTATGTCCATGTGGTGGTCATTGAACCATAAAACAGCATCCGGTTTCATCACACGGTATAATTCATCCATTACTTTTTGAGCATTGATGAGTTCATGGAACACGTCATGCAGAATAACAATGTCAATACTTTCGTCCGGGAGGCCGGTGTAACACTCTGTTAATATAGGTGTAACGTTTTTCAATTTCCGTTTGGCTGCTTTGCGCCGGATCATCTCAATGGCTGCCGGAAATTGGTCAACTGCATATACTGTTCCCGTTTCGCCGACCTGAAGGGATGCCGCAAGGCTGAAACTACCCGGACCGCATCCGTAATCCAATACTGACAACCCCTTTTTTAAGCCTGCACTTTTTAACTTTTTTATTGGCGGTGTCAATGCATCACGCAGTGAAAACCAAAAACACATTAGATAAAAAGAATATATATCCATGATATTAATCCTGTTAAAGCAACGGGGTTGGTATTTTTCCCCAGGCAAGGGTCGCCGGGGGGTGAGTGACTTTGAGCACATTATTTTCAGACAGATCGATCTCTGCGGCAACAACAGGCCGGAACCCATAGGCTGAAAGCAGGATTTCTTTGCCGCCGGTCGGCTGGGCATGGCTCAGCGGTTTTGTAAACAGTACTGATAATTGGTTCCGGTTAAAGTCCCTTAGTGATTTATGGGGGATGCGTGATGAAATGATACCCAAAGGTAATTCCGGTATATACCATTGTTTGGGAACCACATATACAAGCCAGGACGCCGGTGTATCGTCCCTGTTTAAAGCTGTCTTTACGTTTGGATTATTGGTTGCCAGACGGAATGCGTCTTCAAGCTCGGTTGGCTCCAGGCGGGCTGGGGATACAATTGCTGTTTCAGGCAGATATACGGCTGAAATGCTTTCAACAGTGTGCTTTTTTAACTGTTCTCCAATGCCAAGAGAGGCTAAAATCGCCATTGCATATAAAGAAACATAGATGCAGACCCGGACGTTGCGCGAGGGAATCAAGTCCTCTAAACTGGGAAAATCGATTTTAAATGGTAGAAACATATTTGTATTGTCAAGGTATTGCCTGTATTCCTCCCCAAACTTCATAATGCATCGGTGTTCCTCAAACCGGGCAAGAGAATAGTACAAAAAAAGCATGGTGACATAGGAAAAAAGCACCAGAAATCGTGGCCAAACAAGTAGAGCTCCCAGTCCGGCAACAGCCAATGCGACATATTGAGGGTGCCTGACATTACCATACAGCCAGGAATCCACAGGACCTGCGTCACGTTTTCCACGATTGAGAACTGACACTAACTTTGATCCGTAAATTTGAACAAAACCCATGGCAAACAATACCAGGCCAAGCCACAATAGCGGCCACCCCATACCTTGAAGCAGACTGATTAGGGGACTTGAAGTCCGGGTAAAATGCGGCAAAAAGAATCCTGTAAGAAAACTGCCCCACTTATACTGGGTCAGCGCCCTTAAAGGGAATCCGTAAAATGAATAATAATAAAGGCCGAACGGGCTGATCATAAAAACGATTTCCATAACAATGACGGCATAGAGCAGCCATGATGCAGATTTAAAGCCATTGGATACGAATTGCATGTTTATCATTCCCTATTGAGTGGTTATATGTCGTTTTGCCGCAGTTTTGGTAATTAGAAAAAAACCATAACCTCCACAATCATCGGTGTGCTCCCGGTCAATGAGCCAGCCCTTGGATGATGCATATTGAAATAAGAGCGTATAGCTTTGCTCAAAATTGAGATTATGAATGGCGATAAGCGCATTATCAGTGAGCTTCGGCTCAACTGCCTTTAATATAGGCAGCATGTCTACGGGCCCTAAATCTAAAAACAAAAAGTCAAAAAACTTCCTGAGGGTCTTCACCTCATCTTTTGCATTGCCTTCAATGCAATTCACGGTTTGAGTTAATCCGGCAGAGTGGATGTTTTCCCTGCATTTATTGACCAATGAGCGGTTAATCTCAATGGTATGGAGCATACCATTGTTGACCTTTACCCCCAGGCCGATCCAAATTGCAGAATATCCGTTTGCAGAACCGATTTCCAAAGCACTCTTTCGCCTGGTTTTAATCATTAGTTCTTTAAGATATTGCCCATCGCCGCAGGGGACATTGTCATACTTAAACCTTGAATCTTCTAACGTTTCCAGTATGTTTTTCATTTTTTGCCTCACTTTTTGATAGAAATACTGATGTCATACGCGTTTCGCTTCCTCTTTTTATCTGCACCAGTGGAACATTATAGCTATGGTTTGGTTGATGTTTCAGCCTGTTCCTGGGACGCTAGACGATATTGTGATGAATCAAAAGAAATTCAGCATCATTAATGACATCGAAATAATGGTCGTGGAGTGCCTTGAAACGCAATGCCTCTCCCGGACCTAACTCAAAGACCTGGCCTCCCACCATCGCTTTCAACTTGCCGGAGAGAACCACGCAAATTTCGGCCGTATTTTCGTGATGTTTAGGATCGGCTTCCTTTCTGGCACCTTGTGGTGCCCTCATGTGATAAATCTCAAAATTAGGGAACCAAATATGGGTTCCGGCAGCCTCTTTCTTTTTGAATTTTTCCGTATGGCCGATCTCGCATTTAGTCACTTCCGCCAGTCTTACAAGCTCATTCGCAGGGAGTTGAAAGGCCTTGCTTAAGGCGTCTATTGTCTCAATGGTCGGGTTACCGCCACCGGTTTCAAGATTTGCAACCGTCACACGGGTCAAGTTAGCACGCTTGGCAAGCTCGTCAGCCGTAATGCCAAGTTTCATGCGCAGAGTACGTATTACCGAAAAGTCAAATTTACTCATTTGTATTTATTCCTGTGAAAGTATTAATGGCAATAATTATGTATAGCAAATACCGGCTCGCTGTGTAAATTAAGATTTACAAAAAGTATTTTATATTTTACACCCTGTCAAGAACCAAATGGTAGTGGGTCAGATAAGTTGAAAAAGGATTTGTTTTAGGTTAATACAGCAGCATGAAACAATATGCCGAAATAAAATGCCCCAGATGTGGAAAAGACGATCTGATGAAAAACGGACACAGTAAAAATGGCGCACAACGATACCTATGCAAAAACTGTAAAAAATGCTTCCAACTCGACTATTCCTATAATGCCTGGCGTCCCGGCGTCAAAGAGCAGATAGAGAAACAAACTCTGAACAGTAGCGGGGTGAGGGATATCAGCAGGAATTTGGGCATCGCAAAAGGAACTGTTATTTCCGAGCTCAAAAAAAAACGCCGGCGGAAGTGAATCCGTATTACCCGTCCGATGAAACGGCTCCGCCCATGGATGTTGAAATTCAGCTGAGCGTCGAAGGCGATGAATTCTGGAGCTATGTCAGTAATAAGAAAAACCAGCGTTGGACATGGTACGTTATCGAAAGAGAGACAGGGATTATTCTCGCCTGGCATAATGGCAAACGGACGGATGAAAGTTGTGCCCGTCTGATGGAAAAATTGGCTGATTTCCCAATAAGGTATTTCCATACAGACAATTGGCAGAGTTATAGTAAATTCATTCCGGCTGAAAAGCACATCATTGGGAAAGATAACACATGGAGGATTGAAAGGCGTAATCTGAATTTCAGAACCCATATCAAGCGATTGAATCGAAAAACTATCTGCTTTTCAAAGAACGAAAATATTCATGACAATGTTATTGGCATGTACATCAACCGGTATTATTTCTCTACTGGTTCTTTCCTGGAAGCTGCTTAATCAACATGTTTGACCCACCACCGAACCAAATTAGGTTACGAGTTAGCTGTGAAATTTGCAAAGTAAAAATTTTTCTGTCGAGCCGGTCTCCATCAGAGGATCATGGAAGGGGCCAAAAAATAGTTTCTACGCGGGAGGAGATGGTTGGACCAGGGAATATAAAGTCTGTGGATTTCTAATTCAAATTTTATTACTATACTCAATTGTCCGTTCATGTTTCAGGGGTGTTTTTATAGTCGATTGGGCGTGGGACGTTATAAATTAATTTCAGGTAAAAATACGAATGGGTATAGCTTCTGATATTGCAATTATTGTTGTGGCCGGTTTAATCGGCGGCCTTGTGGCCCAGCGGTTAAAACAGCCTTTAATCCTGGGGTACATTCTGGTCGGTGTCATGGTGGGTCCGTTTACCGGCGGCGTCACTGTTTCCAATATCCACGACATTGAGTTGCTGGCGGAGATTGGGGTTGCGCTTTTGCTGTTTGCCCTGGGACTGGAATTTTCACTCAAAGAACTAAAGCCTGTGGCCCGGATTGCCTTGATCGGCACCCCGATACAGATGCTGCTTTCAATTTTCCTTGGGTTCGGCATCGGTAAACTATTTCACTGGCCGTTTAATGATTCCCTCTGGTTTGGTGGGCTCATTGCCCTGTCCAGCACCATGGTGATTCTCAAAACTCTGATGAGCCAGGGGCGAATGGGTACCCTGTCAAGCCGGGTCATGATCGGCATGTTGATTGTTCAGGATCTGGCAATTGTTCCTTTGATGATTATTCTGCCCAAATTAAACCACCTGGAAGCAGGCATCCCCGCCCTTGGCTGGGCGGCGGTCAAGGCAGTGACATTCCTGTTTCTGATGATCTTTATAGGCACACGGCTCATTCCAAAACTACTGGCCTATATTGCCAGGCACAATTCACGGGAGCTGTTCCTGCTGGCAATTACGGCAATGGGTCTGGGCGTGGGATACGGCACCTATTTATTTGGGTTGTCCTTTGCTTTTGGCGCGTTTGTGGCCGGCATGGTGCTCAGCGAATCTGATTACGGCCACCAGGCACTGAGCGATATCATTCCGTTAAGGGATATCTTTGGTTTGCTTTTCTTTGTGTCGGTGGGCATGCTCCTGGACCCGGTCTTTTTGATTAAAAACTGGCGATTAATTCTGATTGTGGTTTTATGCGTATCCGCAGGCAAGGGAATTATTTTCAGCCTGTTAAGCCGTTTATTCGGGTATGGCAACGTCATTCCGCTGGCTTTGGGATTAAGCATGTTCCAGGTGGGAGAGTTTTCATTTGTTTTGGCCCGGGTCGGTATCAGCACCCAATCCATATCCAACGATCTCTATTCCCTGACACTGGCCACCGCAATTGTTACCATGTTACTGACACCGCTTATTTCCGGACTGACCGCGCCGTTGTACGGCTTGCGAAAGCGAATGTTTAAAAAAGAGCCGGTACAGACCATCAACTTGCCGGACACAGGCTTGCACAACCATGTGGTCATTGCAGGCGGGGGGCGGATCGGATTTCACATAGGCCAGGTACTCCAGCGCCTGGATCAGGCCTTTGTCATCATAGAGCTTGATTACCGGCGGGTGAGCCAGGTCAAAAGCAAGGGGTTTCCGGTGATTTACGGGGATGTCACCCGGGATGTCGTTCTGGAGGCCGGTAAGGTAAAAGAGGCCAATCTTGTACTCATTACCACACCCAGGATTGATGTCACCGGCGCCGCCTGCCGGCAGATTCGCCTTTTAAACCCCACGGTGAATATTGTGGCAAGGGCCGAAGGCGTAGAGCAGATGCAGGCCCTGCATGACCAGGACATACAGGAAGTGGTTCAGCCGGAATTTGAAGCCGGCCTGCAATTCACCCGCCAGGCGTTGCTCTATTTAAATATCCCGGCCACGGATATCCAAAAATATACCGATGCCTTTCGCAGGGAGTTGTATGCACCGCTTTTCAAAATTTCCAAGAGGAGTCAAACCCTGTCACAACTCCAGAAAGCATGCGATCTCTTGGAGTTTAACTGGATAAAAATAGTGGCCGGCAGTCCCGTGATCGGCCGGACAATCAAAGAGCTGGATCTTCGCACCAAGACAGGAATATCAATAGTCGGTGTAATGAATGACGGCGAATTGCAACCCAACCCGGGTCCGGATTATCAGTTGAAAACAGGGGATTTAATCGCTGTCATGGGCAATGTCGAGCAATTGGCGGATTTCCAAACACTGATTTCGCCACCACAATAATGACCGGCAATGACCTTGTCCCTAGCCTAACGATGACGCACCTTGAGGAAAAAAACAATTTTTTTAAATTAAATTGTTGTCGGTCATCCACGCCTTTAATTGTCCACATCAATGATTCCAAGGCAGTTGGATTTTACCCATGACCTTTGCGAATTTTGGTCTTCCCGCATGTTATGCAGATCAAATTTATACTCGCCATAGGATGGGATGTGGTTAATAGATTGGCCTATCCTCCCCGGGGCTCTGAATTTCGGATCCTGAACTGTAATGTCATAGATCCCCCGGTAAAAATCATCTGCAGTAATAGCGCTCCTGCCTGAACAACCGGAAACCAGGGTCAGGAGGAAAAGCAGCACGATCATCATTTTTAAATCAAAAGACATGGCAGTTCTCCTTTTTGTTTTTCGAAACGTTACGACTCGTTAGAATATTCCAGAATGTCACCTGGCTGACAATCCAAATGACGGCATATTGCGTCAAGGGTAGAGAATCTGATGGCTTTGGCTTTACCTGTTTTCAGGATGGACAGATTTTGCGCTGTAATGCCTATCTTCTCTGCCAGGGTATTGGAGTTGATTTTACGCCGGGCCATCATAACATCCAAATTGATACGAATAGTCAAATCAATTGCCCCCCCTATACCGTAAGACTTTGTTCTTTCTGTAACCGGCACCCCTCCTGCATCACCCTGGCGATGGTCATCAGAACATATCCCAGGATCAGCAACGTGATATCCTTATCGGTTATGCTAAAGGTAATCATATGTTTTCCTGGGGGATGATGAAGGGTTAAGACAACACTTAAAAGGCTATTGGTGATGATACCTGTCACGCCAAGGACAAGAATCGTTCCGGACAGGCGTTTGAGGCAGCCCACGTTTTCAGATTGAAAAATTTTGCCGCACTGATACAGCCGGAATAGTTGAATCAGCGTTGTAATGCCGTAAATCATTATGCCGGCCGGGATCATAGTGACGGCCAGTCCGGCCAGCCGAATGGGCAGCGGCAAAGGAAGCTGGACAAAATCGGGTAAAATCTCCTGAGTCATCCAAGGCAGCTTGTTTATGAACAGCCAGATCAAACAAGTGGCCAAGGGAATCACCCCACGCCAAATGTAAAGGGTCCATATGATTCTCCGGCTGGATTTCCGGATTAAATCCATGTTCTTATTTGCGTCGGTTGTGTGACTGATTTCCATGGGTATTGTCTCCTTTTTTCCATTTGATTCGCAACTGTTCCTTTTTACTATTTTATAGCCTGTAAAACAATAAAAATTTACCGATAAACAATAAAAATCGAAACGCGTCTTTATTTTAAGGAAAACACAGGGGGTGACGCATGACAGCGCGTTGCAAGCCAACCCAGGTGCGGATTATCAGTCGAAAGCAGGAGAATTAATTGCCGTCATGGGCAATGTCGAGCAACCGGCGGACTTTCGGGCACTGATTTCGCCACCACAATAAGAACCGGCAACAACCTTGGGTAATGACTCTTTCAGCGTCCTTGTTTTTTCACATATTGGGTTCCGTAGGCACGTCAAAGGATCCGGCAATGTGCTGAAACAGACAGGATTTCACCTTATCCTCCGGGCCGTTGCCGGAATAAAGCGTGATACAGACATACGGCAATGCCGGCAGGGTTTCAAGGATGCGAAATTCTTGGGTAACACTGCTTTTGCCCACAGGCGCCACAGCCACCCCGGAACGAACCGCTGCCAGAATTCCTGTGAAGCTAGGACTGGAATATGCGATCCGGAAGGAAATATCTTTTTGGGTCAACGCCTGCATACCCCATTTACGATACATACATCCCTGGTGGAACAAAGCCAGGGGAAGGGGCGACTCCATTTCCGGTGCGGCATCCCTTGGGGCAATCCAGACCACGGGTTCATTTCGAAGAAAATGTCCTATCCTGCTGCTGGTTTCATCATTGGAAAGGCATAGATCCAGTTTCCCCTCTTCTACCATCTCCTTTAAGCGGTTTGAAAAATCACAGTAAATATCCACAGAAATCAAGGGATACCGGGCGGAAAAGCTTCGCAGAATGCCAGGCAGATACCGGTAGGATAGCTCTTCAGGCACACCGAGACGAATCTGCCCATTCAGGTTCGGCCCGGTTAAAGAGGCAACCGCTTTATCATGGATCTGGAGCAGGCGGCGGGCATATCGAAGCAAACGCTCTCCATGGGTTGTCAGTTCCACCCCCCGTGTGATTCTGTTAAAAAGCGGTTTTCCGATGTCGGATTCCAGGCGGCTGATCTGCATACTCACGGCAGACTGGGTTAAATGGACCTTTTTGGCTGCACGGGTAAAGTTGCCGCTCTGGGCCGCAGCCACAAACGTTCTGAGTATGTCCGGTGTCAGATTCATGGTTGGTATGTTGCGGGTATCCATCATAATCCTTGATGGGTATCATCACATCAATTTGTTTGTCAAATGGATTATTGGGATATACGTTGTTCCTGTTTTTAGCCATAAACTTTATATGAAAGTCCCCAGCAAGTAACTGGATTCTTTCTATCTTTGTTGTAGGCCGAAGCCTGGGTGTAGATAGACCAAGGACGGCCCATGGCCATTATTAAAACGGAGGGTGATATGCTTGAAAATCAAACTGAACTGAAAAACCGGATACATGAACAGGCAGATGCTTTTAGACGATTGAACCCGGAATTTAGCCGCGCGGAAGGCGCGCTGACGCAATGCGTTTACAAAAACGGTGTGTTAAGTGCAAAAACCAAACGACTGATAGCCATGACCACAGCCATTGTCCAGGGCTGCAGGGCCTGTATCCTGTATCAGACGGAAGCGGCGCTAAATCTTGGTGCCGGTGTTGATGAAATTCTTGAATGCATCGGGGTGGCGGTCAGTCTTGGCGGTACCCTGGCCGAGGGACAGGCCACAAGAGTTATTGAATTTTTAGAAGAAAAGAAACAAATTTGACTTTAATTGCGCTGTTGCCGGCTACCTACGCTTTTAATCATCTACAAATCAAAGAGTATGGCCATTCTCTTTTAAATTGTCGGCGAGGTTATTTTCACCGTCAATATTAACGGATTACACGCTTTGCTAAATCTTCAACACGAATAGTTTCCAATTTTACTTTACCGGCCAGGTTACTAAACTTTACCTTAATATCTTGTCTGGTATTTAAGATTTCTAAAAGTTGCAGTATAGGCAGATCTTTCGCATTTTTACCGTTGATGGAGATGATTTCATTACCGGGTTTAAGACCAACTTTGTCAGCAGGGGAATCCTCCCAAACTCCGCTTACTCGAGGGGCGCCGGAACTATCTTTATCAATTCCAAACCCATAAGAAAAAATCGGGAGTTCAAGGGGCTTTTCTGATTTTGGCGTTAGGTAAAGTTTATTGTTCCGGTAATCAATTGAAAAAATAAAATTATCGAGAAAAGCTTTACCTATCGTCATTTTTTTATCGAAATGATTACTACTGATTGCCAGACGTTCCACTTGAAGATCACCCAAAATAAATTTTGAAACATTAATTATGAATTGATGTAACTACTCACCCCCATAAAAAAATGTCAAAAAACTAAAAAAAAGCTTGACAGGTTTTTGGGAGGTATTTTTTTGAAAAATCAAATTACATCAAAATATCCTCGTGCTACATAATAATGTGGCATGCATTTGACAATCACAAAAATTTAATGAAATTTTATCCGATTCGTTGAGAAAATGGATTGTAGGGCAACTCAGGAGGTCAAAAAAAGCTGTGTTATAATACAAGTATGGCAACGATGAACAAAACCAGTGTTCGAGAAGAAGTCGATCGTGTGAAGCAAGAGTTTGAGCAACTGAGCTTGGCAGGCAAGGTAACTCCTGAGGTAAAGGTGTTAATGAATAGCATGCTTCTCGTTGTGGAATTGATCCTGTCTGTTTTTCTCGAAAAGCAAACTCGCAAAAACAGCAAAAATTCAAGTTTGCCTTCTTCTCAAACGGACAGAGATGAAACTGCCAAACCGACTTCTACCGGCAAGGGAAAGGGCAAAAAAGTCAGTGGTGAAATCAGTAACACCCGTGTTAACGAAACTGTCACCATTGCCAAAGCTGAAACCTGTGATGTCTGCGGCACACCTTTGGATCAAACTCCTTGCCAGGGGCTCGAACGGCGGACAAAGATAGACATCGTTTTTGAAAAAGTTGTAGAGCACATTGATGCCGAGATAAAGGAATGTCCCAACTGCAAGGCGACGGCAAAAGGGCATTTTCCCGAAGACATGCCCGGAAGTTTACAGTACGGCAATGGACTCAAAGCTTTTGCCATTCATTTGATAATCAGTCAAATGGTTGCTCTCAATCGGGTTCAGAAACAGATATCTGCCATGATCGGCACTGTTATCTCCGAGGCAACTTTGCTCAAGTTTGTATGGAGGCTTTATCAATCTCTTGAGGAATGGGAGACAAAATCCATTGAAAGTATCCTTCATGCCCCTTCCATTCATGTGGATGAGACATCATTCCGGGTGGAAGGTAAAAATCATTGGATTCATGTATATTCTTCAGGAGGAATCACGCTAAAATTACTTCATCGAAAGCGGGGCAAGGAGGCGATTGTTGATTTGAATATCATTCCCCGCTATGGTGGGGTGATCATCCATGATTGCTGGGCATCATATTTATCATATGATCATTGTGGACATGGACTTTGTGGTTCGCACTTATTACGGGAACTGACCTTTATTGTTGATTCCAATCAATACAAGTGGGCCATTAATATGAAAAAGTTATTGCAGGAGACTTGTCATATTGTGTCCAAGCGAGAGGATAAATGCCTTACCGATAAAGAATATGCAAATTTGCAGAAACGCTACCGCAACATTCTTACACGTGGGGATAAAGAATTACCGGAGATTCCGCCAAAGCCAAAAGGTAAGCGTGGAAAGATAGCCAAATCAGATGCTCATAATCTTTGGGAAAGGCTGAAAAAATATGAAACAGCGGTATTGTTGTTTGCCAGAGAATCGTATGTCCCCTTTACCAACAATCGGGCGGAGCGTGATCTCCGCATGGCAAAGGTGAAACAGAAAATATCAGGATGTTTTAGGCGCCGGCATTATGCTCATGCCTATTGTCGAATTTCAAGCTATCTGCAAACAATGGCAAGCCAGGGTATCAACCCGCTTGTGGCTATTCAGATGGCTTTGACAGGTAAACTTACAGATATGGGTGAGTAGTTACGAATTGATTATCATTACTTCGGCCCAGAGCACCATGCAGAAGACTTCCGTTGGATTGAATGAATTGATTCTTTTTAAACCCGGGCAACATTGAACACTTTGAAGATGGTATTGAGAATGTGTCAGGAGAGCCGGTATCAATCATACAAGGAAAAGAAACACCGTCAACTTTACACTCAGCAATGGGGGCAAACCCAAACTTCATATCTTTTTCAAATGGGATCGTGGCGGTATCTTCCGGCAGCGCTGCGGGTGCTGTATTGGAAATCAATAAAGAAGGTTTCCGGTAATCAATCGTGATATTGAAATACTGAAAATAATTGGAACCCAAGATACCATCTATTTGACTGTCAAATTTATCAAGATTCATTACAACTGCGGCCAAATTGCTTACCTCAAGGCCCTTAATCCCCAATTTTGGAAGAGAGATCATCTTTGCATCTTTGACGTTGCCGGCGAGGCCTTTAAATTTGATTTTAGTCTGATCTGTAAACCGGGAGCTTTGAGCAGTTCTTTCCGTTAAAACGGTAATAGCGCCTGTATCAACAACAAACTTAAACGGTTTGGCAATATCATTGATATATACATCAACGATCAGCATATGACCCTTCATTGAGACAGGCACATCTTTTTTAAATGAAATATTGGGCTCCTGAAGCGCCTTTGAACCTTTCATCATCGAGACAGCTTTCACGGCACTGCAACCCATGAAAAATTGAGGTGCAATAATGAGTAATAGGATGGAGAGAAGTATTTTAATATTTTTCATATCACCCCCTTGATTAAATTTTAAGTAACCAATGAGACTATAGCCCTACAACGTTATTTAACAAAAGCCCCCAGTCATAATAATTTTACGTTTTCGATGTGATAGATAGGATTTGTGATTTCGATTTTGAATCCATAGAGCTTGGTCAATCAAAGTATCCAAATCATTCTCCCTTATCGGTAAAAGGGCTTGAAACAAGAATCTCAGCAGGGCCAGCGTAATAGATGGAGCTTTTTTTCCCCAGCCTGATTTTCAGGTGCCAGAGGAAAAAATGTCCAAGCATGCATGTTATTATATGGTGATGCCAGCCTGGAAATTTTCTAACCTCATATTGATCCATGCCCAGTTCTGATTTTGTTTCCTCAAAACATTGCTCGATTGCCCAGCGCATACCACTCAGCCAAACAAATAGCGGCAGCCGGACGCTGCTTGAAGCATTGCTGATATAGTAGCTGTATTCAGGATTTTTACCGATGGACCTGCGTATGACCACCCATACTTCTCGTTGGGGGAGCCCTTCGCCTGAAAGTGTCACTCGCCGGCGAGTGAATTCATAAACAATTGGTCCTTTGGTCCCCTCAGATACTTTTCGTCGGTACCAGAAATAGGAATTCGTATTTTTAGCAAGAGCAGACAAAGATATGGGCTTTTTTTCAGTGTCAAAAAGAACGGTTTTTGTGTGTTGTTCGCCTTTATATTTATATTTTTTTTCTATAGTAACAGGGGATTTCAGCCAGCATAGTGTCTTGCCGGGGACTGATACAAAATAGGTAGTGCCAACCAATTTGTTTGCAGCTTCTATGAATTCTGGACTGACGCCGTAAAGAGAATCTGCCAAAATGTATTTGAACGGAAGAGTACCTTCATCGGCTAAGTTTTTTAACATTTCCACTGCTAATTGAGGCTTAGTCTTAAATATAGTTTCCGCAGGTAGCTTACATTTTTTTCTACGAGATTCAAAGTCATCGCCAAACCATTTTTCCGGAATGAAAAGGCGTTTATCAACCAAGGAATATCCTGCTTCAGAGGCGTAAGCGGCAAACACCCCAACTTGGCAGTTATCAACCTTACCAAGATTACCGCAATATTGTTTTGAAACGCCTATAGATTCGTTTCCTTTTTTTGCAAATCCGGATTCATCAAAGATCAGAGCGCCATCTGGACTTTGGAGATCAGATGCAACAAGATTACGATATTTAACCATTATTTTATCATCCTCCCATGGCGCATCGCTCACAAACCGCTGCATAGCTCGTACATTGCCGCCTTTGACATTCAGAGCAATTGGCTCAATGGATTTTCTTTCAAGCTCGCTGAATTGTCCACTCATGTAATTCAAAAAATGCTCTCTTGATTCGCTTCTTTTGAAATAGTCGTGAAACTCAGAATGGAAGCAGCTAAGCTCATGATTGAACTTTTCAATATCTTGGGCGTTAAGGTCAAATTTTGGAATCGGGTACAAATAGTCGTTTTGGCGAATATTGGGCAACATCATCTGCCTCCTTTTGGATTTTTCTCCAAAACATGACAGATATATTGAATAAATTCAAGTTATTTATAACATAAGTAACGTTGTAGGGATAGAAGCAGCAAAGTTTATATGAAAGTACCGATAAGTTACTACGCTTCTATCATATTTTGTTGTGGCTATGCCTGGCCGTGTAACGTTACGAATCTTCAGAATATTCCAGAATGTCACCCGGCTGACAGTCCAAATGACGGCATATTGCGTCAAGGGTAGAGAATCTGACGGCTTTGGCTTTACCTGTTTTCAGAATAGACAGATTTTGCGCTGTAATGCCTATCTTCTCGGCCAGGGTATTGGAGTTGATTTTACGCCGGGCCATCATAACATCCAAATTTATACGAATAGTCAAATCAATTGCCCCCTATACCGTAAGACTTTGTTCTTGCTGTAACCGGCACCCCTCCTGCATCACCCTGGCGATGGTCATCAGAACATATCCCAGGATAAACAACGTGATATCCTTATCGGTTACGCCAAAGGTAATCATATGCTTCCCCGGGGGATGATGAAGGGTTAAGACGACGCTTAAGAGACTATTGGTGATGATACCTGTAACGCCAAGGACAAGAATCATTCCGGACAGACGCTTGAGGCAGGCGACGTTTTCAGATTGAAAAATTTTTCCGCACTGATACAGCCGGAATAGTTGAATCAGCGTTGTAATGCCGTAAATCGTTATGCCGGCCGGGATCATGGTGACGGCCAGACCGGCCAGCCGAATGGGAAGCGGCAATGGAAGCTGGACAAAATCCGGCAAGATCTCCTGAGTTATCCAGGGCAGCTTGTTTAGGAACAGCCAAATCAAACAAGTGGCCAGGGGAATCACCCCACGCCAGATATGAAGAGTCCATATAATTCTCCGGCTGGATTTCCGGATTAAGTCCATATTCTTATTTGCGTCGGTAGTGTGACTGATTTCCATGGTTGTTGTCTCCTTTTTTTCTGATTATATCGGATTTTGGGGAGGGCTTCGATACCCCCCAAAAGAAGCCGAAATGTAAAGGTTGTGCAACCAGTTGTCGTGATATTTAAAATGATTCAGCCTTTCAGCTGGGCTTTTGAAGCCGTTATGCCTTTTGACTGTCTCTGGGTTGTAAGGAGCAAAATTATGAATAAGTGCCCATCCTCGAATACTCAGTTGCGCTGCATCCATTGATCCATGAAAATACTGAGTGCTGAACAGGTGACGATCCATTCTTTGCATCAATCTGTCAATCATATTACTCGTTCTGTGTGCCTTGGGATGGTCATAGGCATTTCTGTATGAAACAATATTTTCCCGTAATTTTTTTATGGGGTCTGATATAACATTCGGGGTATCTTGCTTTTTGCACCATTCGATCAACCTTCTGATTCGCTGTGAAAATGATATTTTGCTTTCAGCCCGATAACAATCCCATAGCTTTGATGCTGTTTCATCAAAAATGTCTCTGTGTTTTTTCTTCGCCCGATCACGAATTTTTATGAATACATGCAGAAAACAACAAACGATGGCTACCGATGGAAAAAGGCTTTTCCATGCCTGCCGGGTAGCTTTCCATCCATCCATATTGACAGTCTCCGGCGAATATTCAGGCTGTAGGCATTGGGCCTCATCCCGATAAAATTGATATGCTTCGGTCAAGGCTTGCTTTCCAGCATTTTGAGCAACAGAAACTCCAAGAATACAGCCATTTCCAACAGTTGTTGCCACATACGTTTTTTCTCCCAGAATCCGGGTGTGCTTCTCATCCGCCGCAAGATGTTGGGGAATGTCGCCTGATTGCCGGACGGTTGTTCCAACAATACTATTGCGACCAAGTGACTGTTCAATCCGGTACCAATACATTGGATTTTTACCGAAAATGTGGCTCAGTGCCCAGAAGGGCACATTGAATTTTCGCATGAAAAGGGCTTTTTCAACCTCGTCAACCAAACCAGTAAGATAGGGCGTCACAAAGGAAGGGCGCACTGTATAAGCAATGCCGGCCATCTCGATTCGCCTAATAGGAATCGACATTTTTTTTGAGTGATAGATATCTTTCATTAGATATCCTTCTTGGAAAATATCAGCTGGAAATAGTTCCGGGAAAAGCTTAATTTTTTCATCGAGACAGTTCCGAAATTTATCAGGATTTTGAACAATGTCGTTATAAGCATCTTGAGAAAAGGGCACACATATGGTTCTATGGTTTCGGGTTGTGGATTTTGTATCTGTTTCCCACATATAGTTAGAGACCTCCTTGGCGGGTTTGGTCTCTAACTATATGAAATTATTAGCAAAAAGTCTAGCCGAAATCTCTTTTAATTTCAATAGGTTACAAATAAAGTTTTTTCATCCTCCCAATGATTAGATCTTTTTTGGTCGCTGTTCCCCTAAATCCGTTATAATCAGCTTTTTTTTACATTTGATTCGCGATTGTTCCTTTCTACTATCTTAAAAACCGAAAAGCAATAAAATTTTATCGATAAACAATAAAATTTTATTGCAGATCATTAAATAACATAAAAGTCGAAACGAATCTTTAGTTTAAGAAGTACACAGGTTGAATGGTGCGGGCAGGAAAGAATACAGTGTTGTTAACGCTTTGTTTAAATGTGAATAAAAGATAAAGTTGACCATCCATGTGCATATTTTGGTATCATCTGTGACAGACGGACATGATGACGTGCAAAAAGGTACCGGAAAAATAAAACAAGCATATAAAGAGGAGCGGATAGTTTAAATATGTTTTTCAGATATCTTGATAATGACATCAAACTTGGTTTGACCATACCCCAGTATGCCGATGAACTGTTTGAACTGACGGACAAAAACAGGGACTTTCTGAAACAATGGCTGCCATGGCTTGATTCAATTACAACGCCCCTGGATACCAAAAAATTCATAGACGCCCAGTTGTTAAATTTTCAGCAGGGCAAGGCATTGCACATGACACTCTTCTGCAAAGACAGGATTGCCGGTGTATTGGGTTATAATCAGATCGACACGGTTAACGGTATCGGTCAACTCGGATATTGGCTGGCCCGGGAATATAACGGCCGGGGGATGATGCGCAAAAGTGTCGGGGAGGCCGTTAAAATCGGATTTACATACTATGCCTTTAATCGCATCGAAATCCGCTGTGCGGTAGACAATTATAAAAGCCGCGCCATTCCGGAAAGCCTTGGCTTTCAAAAAGAGGGAATTATCCGCAATGCTGAAAAAGTATATGATAAGAACCTGGATCATGTGGTTTACGGATTACTGAAAGAGGAACAGTGCGATGAAACAAAACATTTATGACAATCCGGAGTTTTATGAGCATTTGAGACGTCCGCCGATTCTTGTATTGGCCGGGGTAAAAAGGCAGGAAGATAAAAATAAAAGGAAAAATTATGTCAAGTGTTAAGAAACATTACGGGCAATTGCTTTCAGATATTTATTCATGGATGTCCGGCGGATTTGAAACGGGTATCCGGCGCAACACCGAATTTTTCAATAAACACGGGCTGTCCCCGAAAGGTTCCGGTGTGGCTGTTGACCTTGGTGCCGGATGCGGATTCCAGTCTATTCCCCTGGCAAAGGCAGGTTATTCGGTTACGGCAATTGACCTGGACCCAAAGCTGATACATGAACTGAAAGAGCAATCAAAAGATCTCGGGATTACCACGGTGCAAGGTGATTTGCTTGATTTTGACCAAACAATTAACAGCGGTGCTGAATTAATTGTCTGCATGACAGATACAATACTTCATCTGGAATCAAAGAAAAAAGTGACCTCGCTGTTCAGTAAGATTTTCTCCGCATTGGAGCCCGGTGGGAAATTTATACTGACATTCCGGGATCTGACTTATGAATTAGCCGATACGGATAGGTTTTTGCCGGTTAAAAATGATGAAAACATAATTTTAACCTGCTTCCTTGAATATGAGCCTGACACTGTAAAGGTGCATGACCTTGTCTATAAAAAAATAGACGGCGAATGGACTTTCTATAAAAGCTTTTACCGGAAACTGCGCCTGTCTCAAAAATGGATCATTGAACAACTATCGCAAAGCGGGTTCAAAAAAACAGAGGAATCTGTTGAAAACGGGTGCATCACCATTATCTGCTCAAAGTGATCCGGCTTTTTCCATGGTCTATCTTCAACGCCGGAATTGAACGGTCCAAAAACTATTTACACCGACCGACGCCTGAACAGGTAGGCTGCTAGGGGAAGGGTAACTCCCGCCATGATCAGCAGCGGCCAGATCTGGGGCCAGATAATGGCAAGATCGGCCCCCTCAAGAAAGATCCTGCGAAGGGCTGTGATGATGTGGCGTACCGGATTGAGCATGTCTGCCTGCTGAAGCCACATGGGCATGTTTTCAACGGGGGTGGCAAGCCCTGATAAGGTGATTGCGGGCATCAAAAACAAAAACGCGCCCAACAGTCCCTGCTGCATGGTGGTGGACAGGGACGACACCAGCAGCCCGACACCCACAATCGTAATAATAAAGCACAACAGGGAAACTATCAGGGCGCTGACCGTCCCCCGGAAGGGAATGTGAAACCAGAGTACCGCCCCGCCGGCAAAAATAAGGGCGTCCAGCATACCAAAGAGAATGCCGGGTATGGATTTGCCCACCAGGATCTCCACGGGACTGAACGGAGCCACCAAAAGCTGGTCAAAGGTGCCGAATTCCCGCTCCCGGGCAACGGAAAGGCTGGTGAGAATCATCACCACCACGGTGCAGATCACCCCGCCAAGGGCTGAGACCATGAACCACCGGCTGCTCAGATTTTCGTTGAACCATGCCCGTTCCACCAGGGCCAGGCCGGGCCCGTTCACCTGGACGAGACCTTGTTCTAAAAGGGTTTTATTAAAATTTTCCACTATGGTGCCCAGATATCCAATGGCAATCATGGCCACATTGGGACTTGTTCCGTCGGCAATAACCTGAATATCAACAGGACGACCGGACCTCAGATTTTCCTCAAACTGCGATCCGATATGGATCACCAACCGGGCTTTTTTATTATCAATGGTCTCTTTCACCTGTCCGTCATCTTCAAGATATCCTGTTAGCCTGAATCGTCCGGAACCTTCAACATCTGCCAGAAAAACCCTCGAGAGGACAGATCTGCTTTCGTCAAAGACTGCATACCGGATATTTTCCAGGTCAAAGGTAGCGCCATAGCTGAAGACAAAAAATTGGATAATGGGCGGCCCAATTACCACAAATCGGCTTTTAGGGTCCTTCATGATGGTGAGAAGTTCCTTTAATATCAGGGCGGTAAGGCGTCTTAAAGTCTGCATATTTACTCCAGTCGCTTCGATATTTTACGAAAGGCAAGACCCAGGAACAACAATGCCATAAACGCCAGCACCAGGGCATTGGGCAGCAATACGGGCCAGACATCTCCGGCGGCAAACAGGGTATGGGCAATGGTCACAAAATACCGGGCCGGAAAAAGATAGCTGATGAACTGAATGAATTTTGGTGTGGATTCAAGATCAAATATCAGGCCGGAGAGAAAAAATGCCGGTAAATACCCCGCCATAATGGAGGTTTGAGCCGCCACAAACTGGATGCGGATGGCCGCGGAAAGAAAAAGCCCGAACCCAAGGCAGGTGAGCATGAACAGGGAACTTAAGCCCACAAGTGCGCCCACGGAACCCCGGAACGGCA
Organism: uncultured Desulfobacter sp.; assembly: GCF_963664415.1. NCBI lineage: Bacteria > Pseudomonadati > Thermodesulfobacteriota > Desulfobacteria > Desulfobacterales > Desulfobacteraceae > Desulfobacter > uncultured Desulfobacter sp. The sequence goes on from NZ_OY761440.1 coordinate 1,472,081, forward strand.
CACCGAAAAGCGTCGTGCCCACCACCACGGACAGACTCATACCTAACATGCCCAGGAAATAATAAGGCAAGGTTTTTCCCAACAGGATATCAATCTTTCGCAGGGGCGTCACCAGCATGGCTTCCATGGTGCCGCGCTCCCACTCCCGGGCAATGACCAGGGCCGTGAGGAGGATGCCGATGAGTGTCATGATCAAGACAATCAGGCCGGGAATCAGAAAATACCGGCTGATGGCGGCCTCATTGAACCAGATGCGCTGGGATATGGACACCGGGGGAACCGCGGCGGTTTGTCCCCGGGCCACCCGCACGGATGCCCATTTGGCACCAATGGTTTTTATATAGCCTTCAATGAGCCGGGCACGGTTGGCGTCGGTGCCGTTGATGATCAACTGGACCGGGGCTCTGTGACCTGTTTCGCTTCCTGCCGCTGCGCCTTCAACGATTGCCGTAAAATTATTTTGTATAAAGATAATGCCCTCGGCCTTGTGCGCCAGCACAAGAGCTTGGGCCTGGGCCATGCTCTCGGCAGTCGTTATTTTGAAATTGGCGGAACCGGCAAAGCGTGCTGCAAGTTCCCGGGACATGGACCCATTATCTTGATTGACAAGGACCATGGGGACATGTTCGGCATCCAGACTCACCCCATATCCGAAAATGATCAGCAACGCCAGGGGCATAACCAGGGCCAGGATGATGGAGCTGGGGTCCCGTAAAATCTGGAGGGTCTCCTTGCGCAGCACCCCGAAAAGGCGCATGAGAAATCTGTTCATGACCGGTCTCCCTGGGAAAGAACGATAAAGGCATCATCCATGGTGGGATCCGGGTTTTCCGGAGTCCGGGCCAGGCCTCGGATCTCCCCTGGTGTGCCCATGGCCAGGGTTTTGCCCCGGCTGATGATCACCATGCGGTCGCAGTATTCCGCCTCTTCCATAAAATGGGTGGTGACGATGACGGTCACCCCCTGTTCGGCAAACCCGTTGATGCGCAGCCAGAACTCCCGCCGTGCAAAGGGGTCCACCCCGGAAGTGGGCTCATCCAGGAACAGGATATCCGGCTCGTGGAGCAAAGCCGTGGCCATGGAAAGACGCTGTTTGTACCCGCCGGGAAGCGCCCCGGCCGGTTTGTCCTGCCAATCGCCCAGCCCGAATTCGGCAAAGGCCCAGGCCATTCTCTCTTTGAGCCGGCTGCCGGAAAGCCCGTATGCCCTGCCAAAAAACTTGAAGTTCTCCGTCACGTTAAGCTGGCCGTAAAGTGAAAACTGCTGGGCCATATATCCCAGGCGTGCCCTGGCTTTGGCACGGGAGCGGCGCAGATTGCGGCCCGCAACCCGGATTTCCCCGGATGTGGCGGGTAAAAGTCCGCACAACATGCGGAATGTGGTGCTTTTTCCGGCGCCGTTGGGGCCCAGTAATCCGAAGATTTCGCCTTGGCGGACATTAAGGGTGAGATTGGAAACCGCCGTAAAATCTCCAAACTTTTTGCATAAACGGTTTGTTATGACTGCCGCGTTATCCCCGGACGACGGTTCCGTGACCCAAGGGGTTGTCAAATTCTGTGATGAGGCATGCAGCTGGGCATCTCCCTTTGGAACCAGGGCCATAAACGCATCTTCAAAAGACGGGGCTGCCGCTGTTATTGTTTCGGCCGGGCGGTTCAGCAGGGTTGTAATCTTTTGCTTTCGAGCGTCCAGGGTATTGTCCTCGTCCGGGGATAATTCGCCGTCAACGACCACCCGCACCCGCCCGGATCGAATGGTGGCGTCTGAAATACCGTCCTGGCCTGCCAACCGGGTATAAATCTGTCTGCCCCGCATCTGTTCATCCGGTGCGGCAAGGAATACCCGGCCCTGCATTCCGGCGGTAAAGTCGTCCGGGCTGCCCTGGGCCAGAAGACGTCCCTGGTGAAGCACTTTAACCTGGTCGCAGCGTTGTGCCTCATCCAGATAGGCCGTAGAGACCAGAACCCCGATCCGCTCCTTTTCCACCAGGTCATAGACGATTTTCCAAAGCTCCCGACGGGAGACCGGGTCCACCCCCACGGTGGGTTCGTCCAGGAGAAGTAATTCAGGGGATTTTACCAGAGCACAGGCCAGGCCCAATTTCTGCTTCATGCCGCCTGACAATGCCCCGGCCCGTCTTTTGGTATACGGGGCAAGATCAGTCATGGCAAGCAGCCTGTCAAAGCGGTCATGCCGCTCTTTTAATGCTACCCCCTGAAGATCCGCATAAAGTCTTAAATTTTCGATGACGGTCAGATCCTGGTACAAACCGAATTTCTGGGGCATATACCCCACACGGCTCTGAATTTCCAGACTGTGGTCCACCGTGTCCAGGCCCAGCAGGGTCATTCGGCCGGCCGTGGGCACTAACAGCCCTGCAGCAATGCGGATAAGCGTTGTTTTCCCCGCACCGTCCGCACCCACAAGGCCGGTCACCCGGCCCTGGAAAATTTTAAGGCTGATACCGTCCAGGGCCTGGATTTTTTTACCGCCTGGGGTATCAAAGGTTTTGCAGATACCGTCTGCATGCAACAGGGGCGCGTTTTCCACTCCCGTATCCTTTATTGGAGATGATACGATGCTGTTCATACCGTATTCCACCGTTTCCCGAATCAGTCCGCAGGCCGGGCCTGGGGCTGATTCTCATCCACGGACACGGTCACGGGGGTGCCCAGACGCAGAATATCCTCCGGGTCTTTTACAAACACCCGGGTTTCGTACACCAACTGTGTGCGCAGGTCTTCAGTGGCCACAGCCCGGGGGGTAAATTCCGCCACGGGTGAAATAAAACCCACCCATCCGTCCAGGGGCTGATCGGGTAACGTATCTGTGAAAATCCGGGCGGTCATGCCTATATTAATTTTTCCCAACATGGGTTCCGGGATATATGCCCGCACCCATTTAGGATCACTAAGCGCCAAAACAAAAGCGGGCTTTGAAGGCCCTGCAAGCTCCCCCTGTTCAAGAATTCTGGACTGGATGGTACCGTCGGCAGGGGCGGTCAAGGTCATGTCTGACAGGCGCACCTGCAGCTGGGCAAGGTCAGCCACAAGGGCATCAAACTGGTGGCGGGCGGCGGCGATATCCTCTTTGCGCGGACCTTCAATGAGGAGATCCAGGGCTTTCCGGCTTGCCGATAACTGGGCTCTTTCAACCTTTAGCTGGGCTTTTGCATCATCATAGTTCTGAATGCTGGTGGCCCCGGACCGGGAGGTGGCTTTGAGGCGCTTCACGTTTCGGGAAACATTTTCCACCCGGGCCCTGGCAGCCTGCACCTCGGCCCGGGCCTGGTCGATCTCCTGGGACCGGTTCCCCGCTTCCAGCTTGGCCACGGTCTCCTGCTGGGCCGCGATCCTGGCCTGCAACGCCTTAATGGCGGCATCAAGCTTTGTGGTGCGCAATTTTGCCAGCACCTGGCCTTTTTTCACACGCATGCCCTCTTCGACAAGCACCGTTTCAATTCGCTCCTGTTCGGTAAACGCAAGAACTGTGTCACGAATATCAATGGTACCGTAAATTTTGAAGGAGCCGGTATTTTCATCCTGTTTTTTGTTCTGATTTTGCCAATACATGTAAGCACCGGCTGCCGCAACAATCAGTATGATGACAGGGAATACTTTTTTCATAACTGTTTCCTTAGACCTATTCGGTTGGTGGTGCAGCTATTGCCAGGGCATTGGTTACAACCACCCGTCGAATTTCTTCCAATTCTTGAGGGGAATACCCTTCAAGGTCAAGCCCCCGGACAATGGTCTCCCGGGCCACCCGGAAAATGATCACCTGGCCCATGAGCGTCATGGCTTTAAATGTTGCCTGTCTGGGATCGGATTCCCCGGATGCCGCCATGATCAGTGTCGACAACGCATCAAGCACGGGTTTTAAGAACCCTTCAAAAATAGTGTCATAGGCAGGACTTGGGAACATCTGCTCTCTCAGGATGATCCTGGAAAACCGCGGGCCTTGTTCCGAACCGGCAATAAAATTAATGAATCGTTCGAGAACAGCCTGGATCAACTTCCTGGCCTGCTTGGGCCCGTCTTTTTGGTTGAAGGTCATCCCGCCAATTTGTTCGAGCAGATCTCCGGCTTCATTTTTGATATGGCCGGCAATATGGTTAATGACAGCCTGGTAAAGCCCACCCTTGCCTCCAAAATAATAGGGAATGGCGGCAATGTTCACATTACCTGCTTTGGCAATCATCCGAGTGGTAGCCGAATCAAAGCCGTGCCTGCCAAATACGTCTATGGCGGCTTCAAGCAGCCGCTCTTTAGTCTCGGATTTTGGTGTATTATCTTTTTTTGTCACATCGCCTCCCTATTTGAACTTTTAACACATTCTGCAAAGAATATAATTCAATCGATTGAATTAATCAAACGAATAATTCATAATAATAGCAACAAAAAAAGGACTTTATCAAGGAGCAAGCATAGACACTCTTGTAAATTTTATGTTTTATGAAAGAAAAAAAAATGATACTAATCACTATATCTGAAATGATTCCCCTTTATTTTTAGGAAATTAGAAGTGGGGGCCCTATTTCATTCTTGATGTGTAGTCGAACATCTTTCACCGACTGCATTATAACGCTCGACCAGACACGCGATATACTATTATGTATACCTTCGTCTCTGATCATCTACCATGCCGTTTAGGCAGTTTTTTTTAAGACACCATCGGTTGGACTTTTTACAGGTTCATTATTCTTAGAAAGGTTGATTATGGAAAATGCAAGTGTTTATATTGTAAAAAAAGGCGATACCTTGTGGGATCTGGCAGAAAAATATCTCAATGATCCAATAAGATGGCCGGAAATATGGCATTTCAACAATAAACTATATGCCGCCCAAAGTTCAACTATGAGTATTAAACCCTCCATGCTCATAAAGAATCCCGACTTGATATTCGTCGGCCAAAAATTATTGATCCCCACGTCCTATGATCACAGGCAGACCGTACAGCCCTCCCTGGAAAAAAATGGAAAGACCCCTGCCAAAGACAAAATCAGGATGATTCCCTATAAATTTAAAATCGAAAACAAAATTTTTGAGACATATTTGCCTGGCGGATTCAAGGCAAAAATAAACATTAAGGGTGATTTAACCATTCAATCTGAAAAAACCATTACCTGGGCAGCACTCAATACAGAAGGAATGGAACTAAAAGTGGCAAGGGAATATGAAACCCCATTAAACAGGTTGGTCACAGATTATCAATTAGGTATAAACGAAAAAACCCGGCAAATAGAGTTTGCCTGTGGCGTAACAATGCATTCCAAAATACCATACGCACCCAAATACCAAGCACAAGTATCAATAAACCAACTCACCGGTATGCCCAAATATATAACCACAATCTCCTATCCTCCAATTAAAGGGAAGCTCGGTCATTATTTTTATGCAGCGACCGGGTATTGTGTTGCCATTGAAATAGAAAAATTGCCCGACATTGCACGCCGGGTACCCAGACCGATACCGGTACAACAGCCGGCAAAAGCACCATTAAGATCTCCTGGACCCGATTGGTTTTATATCGGGGGGGGGTCCTGCTCCTGGTGGGGGCGGCTGCCGTTGTAACCGCTACAGTTGTAGAGGATATCGTTACATTTGGCGCGGGAGTTGCTGACGATCCAGCATCCTTTGCTCTCGCAGCAACCATGACGGCAAGGGGCATAACACTTCTTAGAGGGGCCCAAATCACCGTAACGCAATTGGGGCGGGGAGCCGTTATGGCTCCAGCATTTTAAATGAAAAATCTAAATCACACCCGGATTTTTATGTACAATATTGTTCTGGTCGCAACATTATTTTTTACCTCATGTCCGGATGCTGTCGAGCAGAACGCCGGGGCTCAATGCCTACAGATTAAACAAAAATACGGGATTGTCGTTGAAAAAATAGTCCGGACGTCTCAATTGCCCTCATCTATTGTATTCCGGCAAAAAAACAAAGAAACGACTTTAGAACTTATTCCGCCGACAAAAGCTCAATTCTTCAACTATCTGAAGATACTCAACTTAGCTCTGGCGAAATATCCCGCAAGCCTGTTGGCTAAGCACCTGGATTTGGTCTATATCGGCGGCGGTTATCGGGAGAACGGGGGAATAATTACCGGATTGTACGAAAAACGAAAACTGTATCTATTTTATAATCATTCCCAAGGAGACAATAGTGACGCATTCCTTGAGCAGACCTTCCACCATGAATTTTCATCCATTTTAATACAGGCATATAATTTTCCGGCATTTGAATGGTTGGCCCAGAACCCTAAAAATTTTGATTACATCATTAATCCCATAAAAATAAATGAATACATGAATTCAATTACAACCTACCATCCGAACAAAGCTCAGTTGGAACAGGGCCTGGTATCAAGCTACGGCAAAGCCAACGCAGAAAATGATATCAACACCTATGCGGAACTTGTTTTTACAGATCCCGAAAAAATACAGAGTTACATCAGCACATACCCCATAATCAAACAAAAATACATCGTGCTTAAAACTTTCTATTTATCGATATCACCGCATTTTGGTAAATTTTTTACAGCAGAGATAAATTAAAAATTTATACAACGGCACAGAATTCTAAACCCGCCCTCATTAGCGTAGCCAAGCCGATGCTACATACAGATGCATCGGTTGCGGGCAGTGCGGTTGCGCCAAAGGCCGAGGTCCTGACTGACGTCCAGTTCAGACTGAATGCGCTCGGCTTCGCGTCGGGTCCGGTCGATAGCGTTATAGACCACTGACACGAGGCGCTACAATGCGCTTTCAGCGTGTCTATCCCTCCCCCTCAGGGTCGACGGTATTCTGGACCCCAAAACACAGTCCGCGCTGGTTTCTGCATGCGCTTATTGAGGGTAACGCATTACACCGGAAGTTTTAACAATGACGATGCCATCAGGAATGAAATTGCAGTGGATTGAGGCTGCCTCACTACATTAGGGCTCAGAGTTGCTTATCTCAATAGGTTTGTTCAAGATTTCTATTTACCTTTGGCTGCTTCACTGATATTGAAATCGTGTCCTGTTTTTTTTAAACAAACCCAACATCATAAACCACGACCAAACCAAAAGAATTATAGATTATATTAGCAATAAAAAACTTGTAAATCCAATGAGCAATATCCAAATAAAAAATGCTGTCGCTGATAATGTTGACGAAATAACAACATTGTATCTCAAATCCGTTCATACTCATTTTAAAGAAACTCTACCAGATGAAGAATTGGCCATGTGGAAATATGAAAATGAAAGCCAACGTTTTATGAATACAGAATTAGCAATAGAACTCAGGGAGATGGCTGAAAGAGATCAGCAGTTACTTCAAGAGTTATTTGAGACAGGAGAGTTGCCGTCTGCAAAGTATCATCCTCAAATGCGGGCTCTACATGAAAGCAATACATCTGCACTTAAGGAAATTATAAGAAAGTATGGTTGGCCGGGGATCTCCTTGGTAGGAGCCGAAGGTGCCGAGTCCGCTTGGCTAATCGCACAACATGCCGTTTCAGATACCAAGTTTATGTCGGATTGCATCGAACTGCTGAAGATTGCCAAGGCTGCGGGAGACGTTGAAGGTTGGCAACTTGCGTTCCTTGAGGATCGTGTACGGACAATGTCCGGTAAGAATCAAATATATGGAACTCAGTTTAATGTCGATGAGGAAGGCTGGCCAATTCCCTGTCCTATTACCGAGCCTGAAACGGTCAATGAAAGAAGGAAAGCATTAGGCCTTAATTCTTTAGAAGAGCGGCTGGAGGAAATGCGCGAACGCGAACGACAACGTCGAACACAACAATCAGCAACAAAAGCATTGCAGCGAAAAAGCCGCTGAATAGGTCGTTAAAATAGCAAAGAATCAGAACTTTTGAGAAATAGCAGAGTGACGGATATGTATTAAAGCTCGCTTTTCTGGGGCGGTATTGGGCACAACATCTTGTACCCTTCTTTATTCTGTTAGGGGAGGACAATAATATATAAAATTTATTCTTGCGTTTTATTATCGGAGAAGGATAATCTCCATTAAGTTATCAGGGAATCCGTCATTAGGAAACAGACTTTATGGATGAATCACAGCAAAGAATTGCATTATTCATAGACGCAGATAATGCCCCGGCATCTAAGTTTGAAAATGTACTTAGTGAGGTTGCAAAATACGGCGTTGTAACAATTCGAAAAGCATATGGAAATTGGAAGAATCCGTCATTAAAACCATGGGAAGAGCTACTTCACGAATATGCGATTCAGCCTATACAACAATATGACCTCTCGAAAGGTAAAAATGCTTCGGATATTGCCCTTGTGATAGATGCCATGGATGTTATGTATACAAAAAATATAGATGTAATGTGTTTTGTATCCTCTGACTGTGACTTCACACCAATGGTTACGCGAGCATTAGCTGAAGGGAAAGTCGTTTTAGGGTTCGGTGAACGAAAAACACCTTCTCCATTTGTAAATGCATGTTCTAAATTTTTATTTTTGGATGAAGAAGCAGAGAAAAATGGAACTGTTCCCCAAAAGCCTCAGAATCTAAAGTCAGACACTAAGCTTATAAATTTATTGCGTCAAGCAATTGAAGCTACAGAAGATGATAATGGTTGGGCGGCCTTAGGCCCAGTGGGCTCTCATATATCGAACAAAACGTCTTTCGACAGTAGAAATTATGGATTTAAAAACTTGAGCAGCCTACTAAAGGCTATTGATTTATTTGAACTCAAACGGGGACCCGGAAATTCATTTTCGGTTAGAGACAACCGAAAGAGTAAATTAACTTAAAATAATATATTAAATTTATTCTGATTATAACGGATTTAGGGGAACAGCGACCAAAAAAGATCTAATCATTGGGAGGATGAAAAAACTTTATTTGTAACCTATTGAAATTAAAAGAGATTTCGGCTAGACTTTTTGCTAATAATTTCATATAGTTAGAGACCAAACCCGCCAAGGAGGTCTCTAACTATATGTGGGAAACAGATACAAAATCCACAACCCGAAACCATAGAACCATATGTGTGCCCTTTTCTCAAGATGCTTATAACGACATTGTTCAAAATCCTGATAAATTTCGGAACTGTCTCGATGAAAAAATTAAGCTTTTCCCGGAACTATTTCCAGCTGATATTTTCCAAGAAGGATATCTAATGAAAGATATCTATCACTCAAAAAAAATGTCGATTCCTATTAGGCGAATCGAGATGGCCGGCATTGCTTATACAGTGCGCCCTTCCTTTGTGACGCCCTATCTTACTGGTTTGGTTGACGAGGTTGAAAAAGCCCTTTTCATGCGAAAATTCAATGTGCCCTTCTGGGCACTGAGCCACATTTTCGGTAAAAATCCAATGTATTGGTACCGGATTGAACAGTCACTTGGTCGCAATAGTATTGTTGGAACAACCGTCCGGCAATCAGGCGACATTCCCCAACATCTTGCGGCGGATGAGAAGCACACCCGGATTCTGGGAGAAAAAACGTATGTGGCAACAACTGTTGGAAATGGCTGTATTCTTGGAGTTTCTGTTGCTCAAAATGCTGGAAAGCAAGCCTTGACCGAAGCATATCAATTTTATCGGGATGAGGCCCAATGCCTACAGCCTGAATATTCGCCGGAGACTGTCAATATGGATGGATGGAAAGCTACCCGGCAGGCATGGAAAAGCCTTTTTCCATCGGTAGCCATCGTTTGTTGTTTTCTGCATGTATTCATAAAAATTCGTGATCGGGCGAAGAAAAAACACAGAGACATTTTTGATGAAACAGCATCAAAGCTATGGGATTGTTATCGGGCTGAAAGCAAAATATCATTTTCACAGCGAATCAGAAGGTTGATCGAATGGTGCAAAAAGCAAGATACCCCGAATGTTATATCAGACCCCATAAAAAAATTACGGGAAAATATTGTTTCATACAGAAATGCCTATGACCATCCCAAGGCACACAGAACGAGTAATATGATTGACAGATTGATGCAAAGAATGGATCGTCACCTGTTCAGCACTCAGTATTTTCATGGATCAATGGATGCAGCGCAACTGAGTATTCGAGGATGGGCACTTATTCATAATTTTGCTCCTTACAACCCAGAGACAGTCAAAAGGCATAACGGCTTCAAAAGCCCAGCTGAAAGGCTGAATCATTTTAAATATCACGACAACTGGTTGCACAACCTTTACATTTCGGCTTCTTTTGGGGGGTATCGAAGCCCTCCCCAAAATCCGATATAATCAGAATTTATTCTTGCGTTACGCTGCCAGAGATGTTCTATTTCCATAACCTTGATTTTCAATTAACATCAAAAGTTTAAGTAATGAGCTATTTATCGAGAATACTAAAACGTCAACAGCGGGTTATCGATATGCTAAAGATTGAACCTATTGAATGCTTCACAGGGTTTGGTCTTTCCCAAATTCTCGTCTTTGACGGGACCGTTTATCATTTCCCCCCTGGCAGTGATGAACCATTAACGGTGCAAGAAGCTATTGATTCTGGGGTATACAAAGATATAAAAAATTTTGATGGTTATCAAACAGCTGATGTGGAATTCTCCGCTTACTATTGGGGAAAAAGGAATAAGGATAAATACGATAAGAAAACGAAAAGACAATTAGTTGAGCTTGGAATAGCATGGCGTACACGAGTTACGAACGAATTCCCAAAGGCTAAAGTTTCTATTGTGGTACATTATGATGAAATGGACGGGTGGTTTTTAGACACCTTTAATTGGGATATTCAAAAAGAGTGGAATCCTAAAAATGCTGTCTGGTTATAAGCAAAAGAATGAAAAGTAAGCGGCCATTTAATACATTATTTTCGTTACTGATCGAAGTCTCTCCAGAATCAATTTAATAGAACATGAAATGTAATTTGGGATTTTCTGAAAAGGAGAGTTAACAGGGCATTTAATTACTGTTGCAATTCTTGGCATGGGATGTTTAATCATTCCATTGATGGTGACTTTAAAAAGGAATTATGCAAATTTGGTTAACATGAGAATAATCATGTTATGCATTTAGATAATCAATTTTGAATGATATACAGATCTGCTGAACATATTGTTTTTATGCTACTGTTGAAGCTTTAGCTTCGCAGCCGTATAACTGCGTTATACAGGGTAACCGCAAAGCAAACCTTCAGCAGCAGTTAAGGTGAACTATCCACCCCCACTTCCCCCGGGCCGTTGAACAAACCACTGCACTGGACAAGCCAGTGATTTAAATATTATGTGTAAAAGGAGGAGTCGATGACCCCAGAAGAGAAAGAAAAACTTGAGGCTGAGGCGGAGAAACTACGCGCCGAGGCTTCCTCCTTGCGTAAAGGAGGTTGGAGTAAACCTTCTTCTTGGGTTCCATTATTAGTCGCGATTGCAGCTATTGGTACTTCTATTGGCCAGTATCAGGTTTCTTCCTTCAAAGAAAAAGAAGCTGCATTGGATGCACGAGAAAAGGTAGTTGAGGCTAAAGAAGAAGAATCACAATTAAAAGACAGGAACAAAAAGCTTGAAAAGAGAGCAAATGAGTTAACCGAGTATATATCTCAGGCAACAACCCAAATGTCACAACTCCAAGACGAAATCCGAACTGCCAATAATGAGTTATTAGCCGTAGCCGAGAAGAAAAATATAGGACCAGAGAAGATCGCAGAATTGGAAAGATCCATAGAAAAGCGAACGAAAAAGGCCGAATCAATAGTTGCATCTGCCAAAAAGAGAAATGCTGAGGTCGAGTTACAGAATCTTGTTTGGCAAATGAATAGTGAATTTAAACCAGATAGGTTGGCAGCGGTTGCAAAACTGATTGAGTCTCACAGTGATAGCCAAGCAGCAGTAGAATATGCAGTAGAGTTAATTACCATGCCTCAACTCGAAAGCCTCTCGGCTAGTGGAAGAATAAATGTGCTGGTGTTTTTGCGAAACACAAAGCCTATAGCTTGGAATAAAGAATTGTTAAGTGGCGTTGACGCTGCGATCGATGAAATAAAAAATCGGGCGGAAACAGGCAATGCATACATTGGCCCGCAGACCGAGGAAGCAATAAATAAATTGCAGCGTCATGTAAATGAAATCACACATAACAAGGCAAATTAACTCGGACCTCAAAACCCGCTGTGCGCTTTTTTCGTCCGGCTATTCGCGGCGTTACATTTAATACATTATTGTTGGTGAATGAGCGGCTCTTGGGTTTTGGTGATGCCTTTTTCTGTAGAGCGTTGTTCCCATGGTGATTCTTCTGTTGGTTTTACCCATTGTTCGAATGTTGCTGATTCTCGTTCATAGAATCTGCGTTTCTTTTTAAGGTAATTGGTGAGGCTGTCTGATAGTGTGTATGTGATTCCTAATCCATTTAATTTCTGGAAGATGGTTTTTGACCATGGCTGTTATTTAGTGCCCGACCGAAAACCGTAAATTTTGCCGATTACGGCGTTGGTCTGAAATTTTAATCCTCGCAATACTTCACGTATTTCTCCGGTTAAAATTTCAGCCCGCCTTGTACTCAACAAAATTTCCAGGTTTTCGTCCAGACACTATTTAGCATTAAAGGTGAGGGTGGCGCCATAACCGACAGAAGTCGCCTTGTCCCCAAATTCTTTCATTGCTCCATCCTTGGTCATTTGTGCCTTATGAAACACGTTCACCAGCCATTGGCCTGAGCTTTGTACCCGAAACTGTGCTTTTCCTTTGGAAATATATGAAAACAGTGCAAACTTGTCACTCAAGCCGAAAGATGAAGAGTAAGCAGTAATATATGCAACTCCGTTAGGCCCCTTTGATAAGGGCTTGCCATGACATCGAACATCGAATTCAACCAGATCGCCAACCCTGACCGTGGAGAGATCGATCAAAGGGGTGATTTCAAGCCCGTGCCCCGTCGGTTGGGGCATGGACCATAAACCAACCGTCAAGTAGGATTTGGCAAAAGCTTGATATTGTACGGAAAATAAAATTTTTTGAATATCATCAATTTCATTTTTCGGTTTTAAGGCAAACCGTGTTCTTCCCTTTGTATCTATATATTTTGGCGGCAAACAACGCTTATATCAAAGCCAGACAGAACGACTGTGGGGATGAAGATTTCTCCGCCGTAATAAAAACCGTATAAACGAAGCCGTAAAAAAAGCCATTATGACGTATTGGCCCAATGTCGCCGATGGGCTTTCTCATAATGGTTTTTATTTCGCTTTATAAACAGCAATGCATTAGAGATTAACGTCAACCCCGCAACACAAAAAATTCGTGGTCTCTTTACACGATCTTAAAATATTGATAAGCCTGGTACGGAATCGGATATTTTCCCGTTATTTCCCGACCCGCATGGAAAACCCTATTCATTGAAATGACAGGATAGATATGACAAAAAAAGAGGGCTTAAAACAGCCGTTCTGGAAAACCAAATCTCTTCACCAGGTGACCCAGGAAGAATGGGAATCGCTGTGTGACGGATGCGGCAGATGCTGCCTGCACAAGCTTGAAGATGAAGACACCGGGGAAATCTGCTACACCAATGTGGTCTGCCGTTTGCTGGACATTGATGAATGCAGGTGTTCTGACTACGAAAACCGTTCCACTCTGGTGCCGGAGTGTATCCAGCTTACGGTGGATTTAATATCGCAATACCGATGGCTGCCCGACACCTGCGCCTACCGGCGGCTTGCTGAAGGCCGGGCGCTCCCCTCATTTCATTTTTTGGTTTCAGGCAACCCGGAAACGGTTCATGAGTCCGGCGCATCGGTCCAATATAAAGCCATATCTGAAAACGATGTTGATTCCAGTGATCTGGAACCTTATGTGATGGATTAGACGTTTTGAGGTCTGGCAAACGCTGAAAAATAGCAACATTACGCTTTATCCGTTTAAACAAGGAGTCATAAAATGAAAATCAAATCAGTTCGTTGTCTATGCTTCTCGCCAACCGGAACAACAAAGACCATTGCAGAAAGTATTGCCCAGGGCATTCATTCTGAATCAGTTGAAATAATCGATATCACTAAAAGGGCGCAACGCGGGGAACAACCCGTATTTAGCGAAGACGATATTGTTGTTCTTGCAACGCCCGTATATTACGGTCGTGTACCAGAGGAGCTTTTACCCTATTTAACTTCATTGAAAGCCGGGCAGACGCCTGTTGTACTTGTTGCCGTATATGGAAACAGAGCATTTGAAGATGCCCTCAAAGAGTTGCATGATATAGCTGTTGATGCTGAATTTATTCCGGTAGCCGGCGGCGCCTTTATCGCCGAGCATTCGTATTCCTCAACGACTTATCCCATTGCACAAAATCGTCCTGATGAAAATGATATCCAAAAAGCGATAGAATTTGGTGCGGGGATTCGAAAAAAACTTCAACATGTGGAATCACCGGCGCATTTAGCAGCCATCACAATCCCCGGCCAGTCCCCATATATCGAGCCTGCGCATCTGAATATGATCAAAGAAGCACGATCCATGGTTGCCCTGACCCCGGAAACGGACGTATCAAAATGCACAAAGTGTGGACAATGTGCCGACGTGTGCCCCACCGGAGCAATTTCACTCGAAGATCTGACCCAGACAGACAGGTGGCAATGTCTTATCTGCTTTGCATGTGTAAAAATCTGTCCCGAAGAAGCAAGGCAAATGAACGAACCCAATTTTCAATCCGCTATTCAAGCACTGCATCAAAACTGCCAAGAAAAAAAAGAGCCTGAAATATTTTTATAAAGTGGGGTTGATCCTCTATGATTAAACATTCTCCGTAACTACTCACCCCCATAAAAAAATGTCAAAAAACTAAAAAAAAGCTTGACAGGTTTTTGGGAGGTATTTTTTTGAAAAATCAAATTACATCAAAATATCCTCGTGCTACATAATAATGTGGCATGCATTTGACAATCACAAAAATTTAATGAAATTTTATCCGATTCGTTGAGAAAATGGATTGTAGGGCAACTCAGGATATTCTGCGACAATTATCTTGTCCGGTTGACGACAATTACCTTGACCGGTTTGTCGTGATAAAACCCCCGACACTAAAGTTCACTTAAATGGAGGTGCAATCCCGTGTCGGGGAAACCAATAACCGAACAACAGATAAGGATATACATGTCAGCAAGAAGCAAAGGAACTATTCAGGTCACAGCAGCCGCAAAGGCTGGAATATCAGAACGTTCAGGACGTAGAATCGAAAATGGCAATATTTCTCAAGGAGACAAACCCATGCGTCATTGGCGTACACGCAAGGACCACTTTAAAGGGGTTTGGGAAAATGAGGTCGTTCCGATGCTGGAACAAAACGCCGAACTTCAGCCGTTAACGTTATTTGAGCATTTTGCAGGTAAATATCCTGAAAAATTCCAGCGGTCCAAACTGCGTACATTCCAACGTAAGGTTAAAAAATGGAAAGCGCTTAACGGATCAGGCAAAGAAGTAATGTTTTTGCAGGAAAAAATTCCTGGGCGTATGGGGTTATCAGATTTTACAAAGCTAAAAAAAGTAACAATCACGATCAACGGAGAGCCTTTGAATCACCTACTTTATCATTTTCGCTTAATTTACAGCGGTTGGTGCCATGTCAAAGTGGTCCTCGGAGGAGAATCATTTACCGCACTCAGTGAGGGATTACAGGACGCTTTTTGGCGGCTGGGAGGGGTCCCAACAGAGCATCGTACAGACAGCCTGTCTGCTGCTTTCAAGAATTTGACCAAAGATGCGAAGGAAGATGTCACCAAGCGTTATGAGGAGCTATTCAACCATTATGGCTTGGTCCCGACCCGAAATAATAGGGGGAAGGGGCATGAAAACGGCGGAGTTGAGTCACCACACGGCCACTTAAAGAATAGAATTCACCAAGCCTTATTGCTCCGGAATTCTGTTGATTTTGAATCTGTATCGGCCTATCAGCAGTGGCTGGATATCATTGTAAGGGATATCAATGCCCGCAATGCAGATAAGATTGCACAGGAACGTAAGTACTTGAAAGAACTTCCTCTTCAGAGGACCGTTGATTATACTGAAAAAGTGGTCGGAGTCAGCACGACCAGCACAATTCTGGTAAAACGCGTCATTTATACGGTCCCATCCCGCTTGATAGGAGAAAAGCTGCGCCTTCATATTTACCATGACAAGATTGAAGCCTACCTTGGAACAACCTACGTCATCACGTTACCCCGAAAATATTCACCAGATAATAATCGGCGTACTCGCAGTGTGGATTACCGGCACGTCATAGGCAGCCTGGAGCGAAAACCCCAAGCGTTTCGCTATTCACAGCTAAGGGATGACCTGCTGCCCAGTGACACTTACCGGCTTATATGGGATCAGCTTGACCAAACCCTTGATCCCCGTACCGCCTGTAAAAGCATCGTGGGTATATTGTCTCTGGCGAACCGGACCGACCAGGAGACGGAATTGGGTGATTATATTCTTGAAAAAATGATGGATAACCATATTCCGGCGCTTCATGAACTTCAAAAAAAATTTAACAAAAAAGAAAAGGAAATACCGGAAATAAATATGGTGGCTGTCTCAGGAGAAGATTACAATATCCTGCTTTCTTCGCATTCATTTACGGAGGTGTTTTGATGGCAAGTACTGAAACTCTTCCCGTATTGCTCAAACAACTGCGTCTTTCAACCATAGCCCGGCTATGGGAACCCACGCTCTCCCGTGCTCAGGAGGAACATTGGAACCCGGCGCAGTATTTGGCGACTCTATGTGAGCAAGAGATCAATGAGCGCTACAGCCGGCGTATTGCCCGTTTTACAAAAGAATCCCGTCTTCCGGTGGGTAAAAGCCTTGAAACATTTAATTTTAACCACACTCCGGCAATACGTCAGGAAAAAATAGAGGCCCTGGCCCAAAACAGCGATTGGGTAAACCGTGCAGAGAACCTTTTATTTTTTGGCCCTAGCGGCGTTGGAAAAACCCACCTGGCGGCTGCCATATCTCACGCATTAATAGAACAGTCAATTCGGGTACGTCATTTCACGACAACCGCACTTGTTCAAAAAATGCAGCAGGCCCGTGCTGATTTGCAGCTTGAATCATTTTTATCCAAACTCGATAAATACGCGGTCATTGTCCTTGATGACCTGGGCTATGTCAAAAAAAGCGATACGGAAACTCATGTGCTTTTCGAACTGATCGCCCATAGGTATGAGACGGGAAGTATGATTATCACATCCAATCAGCCATTTGGGGAATGGGACAAAATCTTTTCTGATCCGTCAATGACTGTAGCAGCTATCGATAGAGTGGTTCACCATTCGATCATTATCGAAATACAGGCAGACAGCTACCGCAAACGTCAGGCAATTTCCAGGAATATAAGAATTCCCCTTAAGCCGGAACCTACCCAAGAAGATAATAACAAAACCACAGAAAGATGATTCCATGAAAATAGATATTTACAACACCGCCAAGCAGAGGCTGGAAACCATTGATATTGAAATCACAGAAGAAAACAGCACTTGGTTTGATGACTGCGTGGATAGTGATTCTGTTATGAGAATCACTGATTTTGAAGAAGGATTGCTGATTGAACAGTGCAATTACGACTATCCAATTTGGCTTTATGATATATCCCGGGATGACATTGGTCACAATCGTCAGAGGGCTCAAGAACTGTTACCAATATATCGTGAGAATCAACCATAATTTTTGAAAAGCGTAGTACGTTTATCTATAAACAAGGAAATAGCAGGGATGTCAGCCTGGTGTTTGGAAATAGGAGAGAATCATGCGAGGTGGTTATAGGGGAAAACCAAAGCCTAAATTGCCGGCACATCTAAAGCGTGTTCATGTGAATGCCCGCATTCAGCGGTGGATGCTTGACGAGCTCAAAAAAAGAGGCGAGGTTGGGATCGTTTTGGAATATATATTGATTGACGCAGGCTTTAAGTACCAGCCTGAAAAAAGAGAAGACAGGCCAGTTTAACGCATATTTTAGAAATCCGTCCTTCAATAATCAAATTTTCCCTTACCCTCAAAAAAATCTTCGCGAAGTGGAAGGATAAGTCAAGGGAAAAATGGGAGGGACCCTCTGGGAGGAACCGATTTTTTCCTTGATTTATCCTGGAACGAAGTTACAAATTTTTGGGGGTAAGGGTAAAAATACAGTGTATGAGACGACAATTACCGATCCTAAAATCCATTTAATGTGGTTTAACAGACGTCAATTACAATGAAGTATTGAGTCAGTCTGCGTAAAGATCGGAACAAAAACGGAACAGGATTTATGCACTCAAAAAGCATTTATTGATATAAAAAAACCGGACAAGATAATTGACGCGAACCGGACAAAGTAATTGACATTTGATAACTCAGGAGGTCAAAAAAAGCTGTGTTATAATACAAGTATGGCAACGATGAACAAAACCAGTGTTCGAGAAGAAGTCGATCGTGTGAAGCAAGAGTTTGAGCAACTGAGCTTGGCAGGCAAGGTAACTCCTGAGGTAAAGGTGTTAATGAATAGCATGCTTCTCGTTGTGGAATTGATCCTGTCTGTTTTTCTCGAAAAGCAAACTCGCAAAAACAGCAAAAATTCAAGTTTGCCTTCTTCTCAAACGGACAGAGATGAAACTGCCAAACCGACTTCTACCGGCAAGGGAAAGGGCAAAAAAGTCAGTGGTGAAATCAGTAACACCCGTGTTAACGAAACTGTCACCATTGCCAAAGCTGAAACCTGTGATGTCTGCGGCACACCTTTGGATCAAACTCCTTGCCAGGGGCTCGAACGGCGGACAAAGATAGACATCGTTTTTGAAAAAGTTGTAGAGCACATTGATGCCGAGATAAAGGAATGTCCCAACTGCAAGGCGACGGCAAAAGGGCATTTTCCCGAAGACATGCCCGGAAGTTTACAGTACGGCAATGGACTCAAAGCTTTTGCCATTCATTTGATAATCAGTCAAATGGTTGCTCTCAATCGGGTTCAGAAACAGATATCTGCCATGATCGGCACTGTTATCTCCGAGGCAACTTTGCTCAAGTTTGTATGGAGGCTTTATCAATCTCTTGAGGAATGGGAGACAAAATCCATTGAAAGTATCCTTCATGCCCCTTCCATTCATGTGGATGAGACATCATTCCGGGTGGAAGGTAAAAATCATTGGATTCATGTATATTCTTCAGGAGGAATCACGCTAAAATTACTTCATCGAAAGCGGGGCAAGGAGGCGATTGTTGATTTGAATATCATTCCCCGCTATGGTGGGGTGATCATCCATGATTGCTGGGCATCATATTTATCATATGATCATTGTGGACATGGACTTTGTGGTTCGCACTTATTACGGGAACTGACCTTTATTGTTGATTCCAATCAATACAAGTGGGCCATTAATATGAAAAAGTTATTGCAGGAGACTTG
The DNA here is from genome assembly GCF_963664415.1 of uncultured Desulfobacter sp. Classification (NCBI taxonomy): domain Bacteria; kingdom Pseudomonadati; phylum Thermodesulfobacteriota; class Desulfobacteria; order Desulfobacterales; family Desulfobacteraceae; genus Desulfobacter; species uncultured Desulfobacter sp. The sequence continues at coordinate 1,491,421 of NZ_OY761440.1, forward strand.
TCATATTGTGTCCAAGCGAGAGGATAAATGCCTTACCGATAAAGAATATGCAAATTTGCAGAAACGCTACCGCAACATTCTTACACGTGGGGATAAAGAATTACCGGAGATTCCGCCAAAGCCAAAAGGTAAGCGTGGAAAGATAGCCAAATCAGATGCTCATAATCTTTGGGAAAGGCTGAAAAAATATGAAACAGCGGTATTGTTGTTTGCCAGAGAATCGTATGTCCCCTTTACCAACAATCGGGCGGAGCGTGATCTCCGCATGGCAAAGGTGAAACAGAAAATATCAGGATGTTTTAGGCGCCGGCATTATGCTCATGCCTATTGTCGAATTTCAAGCTATCTGCAAACAATGGCAAGCCAGGGTATCAACCCGCTTGTGGCTATTCAGATGGCTTTGACAGGTAAACTTACAGATATGGGTGAGTAGTTACCATTCTCCGACAAAATGGGATGTCACCCCATAGAACAAATTTAAATTACGCTGCAATATGTATTAGAATGAAAATTCGGTTGAATCAAAATGATGGGATCAATCGTTTTATCATCTTGATTTCCATCACCAACATTCAATAACGTATAACCAAGTTCGTAGTAACTGAATAGGTGTGGGTTTCTCTTTCGCTTTTAGCTATCTCCTTTCTCTGTAAAGTTGAATTTTAACTTCTATAACAGACAGGATGGAAATATGGAAAAATGTGATTGGAAAATTGTTGATGCCAATGAAAATCATTACGAATCAGAATGCGGTGGGGACTGGTTCTTTTTTGAGGGAACCATAGAAGATAATCAAATGAAGGTATGCCAGTTTTACGGTGAACCCATCAATGAACTGGAATCGGAATTATAGTCAGGAATCAATGATAATGCAGGCCAAAAAATATGGAATTTGTCCACTACACCGAATATTTACTGACAAAGTCAGGCCCGACAAAGGTATTTAAAGTCAGATGCAACCGGATGCAATTTAAGTGTCCCAAGTGCGGGGCCCGGCGAAATTTTGCCATCCCTCAAGATTGGTGAACGGGTCACGTTTCGGTGTAGTTGGAATAGTCGTTTATTGGGTCATGGTCACTATGTTGTTAAAAATATCAGCGAACGACAAATTGGTCTTGAAAAAAACAGGTGAGTTGCCCTGCAACTCACCGGTTTTGCGCCCCAAATTTTTGGAGCAGGCGGATGGCAAACAATCCCCCTGCTTTTTAAATTTCAAAAAAAGGTTTGATATCAAATCAAACTGCTTAAGCGACCATCTTAAAAAGCGGCCTCAAGCATGGCAGAGTAGGTTCTTCTCGGGTAGGGGTGACTGTTGTGGTAAAGTTCATCTGTTATGTTATCCACACCCAATGACATTTTCCAGTTCTTCAAAAATGTATACACGATCTTGGTATCAAATACCAAATAGCTGTCATAGGAACCATAAACGCCTTCGACGTTATCCGAATTATCCAGGTCCCCATATGGCTTGCTTGCATACCGGCCGCCAACAACAATGGACAAATCCTGTATGGGAGAATAGGAGAGAACCGTATTGACCGTCCATTCGGGGACACGTGGAAAGGACTTTCCTTCAGACTCGGGGTAGTTTGTATTTTTGACGATCTCAGCATCGGTGTATGTGATGCTGCCCATTGCCCCAAGCCCTTCAATTAAGAAATTTTTCTTTTCTACACTGAATTCAACACCAAGTTTCCTGACTTCATCAATGTTCTGATAATTTTGACCAGGGTATAGATGTTGGTCTGGCTGAAGATGGAATCCTTTTCCTTGTTGTGAAAGAAACTGAGCCTGGCTCTCCCATCATCGCCCAAAGCACGGGTAATGGTAAAATCCATGGAAAAGACATCTTTACATTTAAGGTCAGGATTACTGTTAACCACATATCCGTCGGCGTCCATACTCCCGTAAAAAAGCTCTCTTACACTGGGAAATCTATAGGCCTTTGCAGCAGAAAGCCTGAAACTCCAGTTGTCACCGTACAGGTAGGTAATCGCAGCCTTTGGGGAAAAATAGTCTTCTGACCTGTCGTCCAGGTCATTTGTGACCATTGACCCGCTCACCTCGGTTGTCTTGGCGCCGTCAAATGCCTTCCACCATTCATAGCGGTACCCCGCTGTAAAGGTGTTTTGCCAGGATTGGTGATTTTGACGGATTATAACTTGCCCGTATGTCAAAATTATACCAGCCGGTTTCCGCATCGGTGGTTTTCCCGGCGCCTCCGGCAGACGAGGCAGGCGGCGCTTCTGTTGAACGCAGGGTTGTCTCTTTGGGCATATCATAAAGACTGAATGTGGCCCAGGTCTTTAGCCCTCATCCGGTTCGCTTTTAAAAGAGACAGATGTCATATATTCCTCGTGCTCCATCTCCTGATAATAAAACTGGGAATCGGAAATGGTGTAGCTTTGACCGTCAATATCCACTGTCCCGCTGTAAACCTTGTTGCCTGCGTTGTCGGTTAAATATGTTTCCGGATCGCCAATATTTCTCTCTCCAGTCAAATATCCGAAATTGATTTCTGCCTGGGTATAGCTGTTAAAATCATAGGCAAGCCTTAACTTTAACAGGTCTGTGGTGACATCGCTGTAGCCGTATGAACATAGGATATACCGGTCCGCACCGGATCGATCATGATCCTGATCCCAGCCGTAGACGGTGTTGCCCGAAGGTGCTCCGCCGGCGCTTTTGAGTTGTGTGGCAAAGGAGACCGGGTATGCTTCACTCTCCAGCCGATCGTAGAGACCAAAAATATGAAATTTGCCGAACTTGTCACCATAGGAAAGGTGGGTCGTATACGCGCCAAGATCATCATCTGTTTTATACTGTCTGTAATTTTGAAAGATATAAGATGTGTTGGCGGTGATTTCAGTCTCGTCAGGAAGCTCGGTTGTCAGCAATACAACGCCGCCAATGGCATTGCCGCCATATAACGCGGAATACGGCCCATAAATAATATCAACCCGCTCAATTTCTTCGGGTGCCACCATAACCCATTTGGTGTCCCTGCCCGAAGGATTGCTCAGCATGATTCCGTCAGCAAAAACCATCGTTCTTGGCGTAAAGATATACGTCCCCCCGGATGGTCGGCGAATCGCCATGGGAACGGCTGCCTGGCTATTCTTGCGGGGAAACCAACTGTTTCCCCATCATTTTTCACCCCCTCCCCAAATAAAAAAAGCCACGAGACTTATTTCCTTTTCAAAAGAAACAAGGTCTTCGTGACTTGTTAAATTAATTCAATTTTTGACAGTTATAACTTGGTGCAGCTCAGAGCATGTACCTTTTTAATGTGTTTTCATAACACGATTGAATTTAAAAAGATTCTGATCTGACTGGGGGATAGCTATCAGCTGGTAATAATCGTGTCAATACTTTCTGACGGTCAATAATAACACAGCTTTCGGCCAAAAATGTTTAAGGATGAATCAAAAAGAATAGCAATCTGAAACTACCACATCCGGCTGCATCAAAATTCAAGCAGCTTAAAAATTACCCTTGGCCGGAATTGATGCAATGCGTCAGCAATTTTTATTACGATTAATGTATTTATTATTACAAATATATTTGTGTTCATTTCAATATTTAAAATATCAGATATGAGTACATATACAGTTTAAGGCTTTAATAATCGCAACTAACAGACCATTATTATGATTATATTTTAATTATTAATTAAAAATATTTTTAACATTTTAGGGGTTGCATCGAATCAGCATTTGCTATATGGTCCCACCAATGGTAATACTTTTTTATTAAAACGTAATAATTAGTCAGGAGATCCGATGAAATTAAAATCCAAAGTAGTGCTTATCTTAACGTGTTTGTTTGTTGCTTTAGGCAGCGCCAATGCAGCCCCCTTGAAAATCGCTTACAGTGACTGGCCGGGCTGGATCGCCTGGGATATCGGTGTCAGGCAGGGCTTTTTTGAAAAACACGGGGTGGAGGTGGAGCTCAAATGGTTTGAGTACATGGCTTCAATGGATGCGTTTGCAGCCGGAAAAGTTGATGCTGTCTGCGTGACCAACGGTGACGCCCTGATCCTCAATGCCACGGGTTCACGCAATATAATGATTTTGATCAATGATATCAGCAATGGAAACGATAAAATTGTTGCTGCCCCGGGACTTGATTCAGTCAAGGCCTTGAAAGGTAAAAAAATCGGGGTTGAAATCGGCTGCGTCAGCCACCTGCTGCTGATAAACGCCCTAAAAGACAACGGACTGACAGAAAAAGATGTGACCCTGGTGAACATCCCCACCCATCAGACAGCCCAGGTCCTGGCCTCCGGCGACGTGGATGCCATTGTTGCATGGCAGCCCAATTCAGGCCAGGCGCTAAAATCTGTACACGGATCCTCACAGGTCTATACCAGTGCCGATGCCCCCGGCCTGATTTATGATACCCTGACCGTATCCCTCAACTCCCTGATAGAGCGCCGTACTGACTGGCAGAACGTGGTGGCGGCCTGGTATGACATCGTTTCTTACATGAAAGATCCGGCCAACAGCAAGCAGATGCTTGAAATTCTTTCTTCCCGTGTAGCCCTGTCCCCCGAAGAGTACGAGCCATTTCTTAAAGGGACAAAAATTTTCACCTTACAGGAAGCGGCGGCCGCCTTTAAACCCGGCGATGGATTTTCAAGCCTGTATGGCTCCAGTGAAATTTCAAACAAGTTCATGATTGAAAATAAAGTATACGACAAGCCTGTGAATACCAAAAAGGTCATTGACCCGTCATTCACCAACACGCTGCTGAAATAAGGAAACAAAGCCATGACCTGGTTTTCAATTCAAAAGCCGCTTCCGGCAAGGAAAAAATCTGTATTGATCCTGCTCTCCTTTATACTCCCCCTGCTGGTGTGGTCGGCGGTCAGTTACCTGCCCTTTTTATGGCATCCCATGATGGAGATTCAGTCTGCCGGAAACAGTATCTATTTTGAAGAAGGCCAGCGGGTAAAGCGCAATCTCTTTGAGGAAGAAAACAAACGACTCGCCCAAAGCGAAAGCCAGCTTGCGACCGGCAGGCGTGTAAACCCTGTATATCTTCCGCCGCCGCACAAGGTGCTGACAGCGGTCTATACCTCATTTAAGGCCGAACCCAGAAGGCCGGAAGATCCGTGGCTCCACGAAAGTCTGGCCCACAGTATCCGGGTGGTGTTTTACGGTTTTTTACTCTCTTCCATCATCGGCGTGCCTTTGGGGATCATCTGCGGGGTGTTTGATTTTTTCTCCAAGCTGACCGAGCCCTTTATGGAATTTTTCAGGTATATGCCCGCACCGGTCTTCGGGGCCCTTGCCGTGGCGGTTTTAGGAATTAACGATGCGCCCAAAATTGCCATTATTTTCATCGGTACTTTTTTTCAGCAGGTGCTGGTCATTGCCAATACCACCCGTCTGATGCCGCCCTCCCTGCTGGAGGCGGCCCAGACACTTGGTGCAAGCGGCGGCACCCTGTTTAAGAAAGTGGTGCTGCCGGCCATTGCCCCCCATGTTTTCCTGGATCTTCGGATTCTTCTGGGCTGGGCATGGACCTACCTTATTGTGGCTGAAGTGGTCGGCACAAGTACCGGCATCACCTGGTTCATCAACCAGCAGGCCAAGTACCGAATTTACGAAAACGTGTATGCGGCCATTCTGATCATCGGGTTTATCGGGCTCTCCACAGATATGGTGCTGGCCTGGATCGGACGCAATGTCTTTATATGGACCGGCGGGCGGCGCAATACCTTTTTCCAGATTGTTTTTGAAACCTTTACCGGCTCAAGGGACACCACATTTACCTTTTTAAAGAACAGGGACACAAGATATGAGCATACTGACACTGCCCAGTTATAAGGAACAAAGTTCAAAGGTTGCCGACCGGTTTAAGCGTTTAAAAAAGCGGGATGTTATCCTTGAAGCGAAAAATATCACCAAAGTATTCCATGCTGAAATGGGAGATATCACCGCCCTTGAGTCGGTATCCTTCAAGGCGTACCGCCGGGAATTTCTCTCGGTGATCGGTGCCTCCGGGTGTGGAAAATCCACGTTGATCCGTATTTTATCCGGCCTTGAGACCACCACATCCGGCCAGGTGCTGCTGGACGGCACCACAGTTGAAAAACCCGGCCCCGAAAGGGGGATGGTTTTCCAGGGCTATACCCTGTTTCCCTGGCTGACGGTCAAAAAAAACGTGATGTTCGGCCTGGAGGTTGCCGGAAAAAGCCAGGCAGAGGCCGAAGCCGTGCAGTGGATCGACATGGTGGGGCTGGATCAGTTTGCCGACCACTATCCCCATCAACTCTCCGGCGGCATGCAGCAGCGGGTGGCCATTGCCCGGGCCCTGGCCAACCAGCCCAGGGTGTTGTTGATGGATGAGCCCTTTGGCGCACTGGATGCCCAGACCCGGGCAAAAATGCAGGCCTACCTGCTCCAGATCTGGCAGAATGTCGATATCACCATCATTTTCATTACCCATGATCTGGATGAAGCCGTCTATCTGTCAGACCGGATCCTGGTGCTGGACGCCCGTCCGGGAAGGGTCCAGGAAATCATTGAGGTGCCGGTGGAACAGCCCCGTTCTGTCAAACAGCACCTGAACCCGGAATTTCTGGCCACCAAGGCCCATATCGAAAGCCTGATTCACACCCATAGTGATGACGAAGACCGCCTTCCCATCATCCGCCTGACCCAGGTAAATGACGATATCTTATAACCGGCATGAAAAAGGAAAACCCCAATGAGCAATTCAAACAATGATAAAACCCAGAGAATAAGCGTTTCTCTGCCGGTGCAGCTGACAGAGGAACTGGACCGGATGGTTGGCGACGGCGGATATCGCAACCGCAGCCAGGCCGTTGCCCAGATGATTCGCAACACCATTTTAGACCATTATGAACAAAGCGGCAGCCGCATCATGGCAGGCACCATCACCCTTCTTTACAACGAGGCCCAGGCGGACCTGAAAACCCGTCTGGTCACCATTCAACGCAATCATATCGATTCGGTAATCTCCTGCCTCAATGTACTGCTTGAAAAGGACTACTCCCTTGAAGTGCTCCTGGTTCAGGGTCCGGTGGACACATTGAACAAAATCGTCAAAGAAATACGGGCATGCAAAGGCGTTGAAAACTGTAAACTTGTTCTGTCATCTGTCCTGATGCCGCCAATCCATGAAAAAAAAGGAACAAATAATGAATAACACACAATCCGTGAACGATGAAACTGTTGGAAAACTGCGCTTTGAAACGATTGTTCCAGGCGGGTGGAACTGGTCTCATGTTATTAAGAAAGGATCCGCCGTGCAGCTCACCGATCTTGAAGGCGGAGCCAATGCATCGGCGCTTTTCTACAATGCAGCCAACCCCAGCGAACGCTACAATATGGGGGATACGCTTAAAATCCAGCATATTTCTTATATTACCCAGGGCCACTGCATCTATTCGGATATGGGCCGGATTCTCATGTCTGTCATCGCCGACACCTGCGGCTGGAACGATGTTATCTGCGGGGTGTCAGATGCCGACATGATCCAGGCCCGTTTCGGTGCCAAAAGCTACCAGGACCACCACAATGACTTCCACCGCAACGGCTACGACTCTTTAATGGTGGAACTTGCCAAACACGCCATGGGTCCAAGGGATTTTACTGAAACCATCAATTTTTTCTCAAAAGTGGGGGTGGCGGACAATGGAGATTTGTTCTTTGTGGAAAATTTTTCAAAACCCGGCACCAGCGTGACCCTGAGAGTTGAAATGGACACCCTGATGGTGCTGGACACGGGCATGCACCCCCTGAATCCCTCAAGTCAATATCTGAGAAAACCAGTAAAAATAGCCGTCATGGATTGTCCCCCTGCAAAAGAGGACGATTGCTGCCGCACATTCTGCCCCGAAAACGAAAGGGGTTTTGCCAATACAGAACAATATCATTTGTAATGTAGCCGCACCGCTATCTTAATTTTCAAATTCTGATTTGATTCGTTTGCATATGAAAGGAACCATAATGACCATTCCATTGACCCAAAGTACTCTGGAACCCTCGGATGCCGTATTTACCCAGAAAGTTGCGGCCGGAGACGGCTGGATGCATCTTGTAAAAAAAGGGCAGACCCTTAGAATCACCGACCTTCACGGCAACCAGGCCGTGGACACCATATTTTTTAACGCGGACAACACAAATGAGCGCTACCACACCGCAAACACCATGAGAGAACAAAAAAACGTATATATCTCCACGGGCACGGACATTCGCTCCAATGAGAACAATATCATGCTCACGGTCACGGCCGACACCTGCGGCCGCCATGACACCCTGGGCAGCGCCTGCTCCTGCGAAAGCAACACCGCCCGGTATGACTTTGACAAGCGGTATATGCACTCGTGCAGGGATATCTTTTTAAAGACAATCCTGGACTGGGGAAACGGCATGGACAAACGCGACCAGGTCTGCAATATCAATTTTTTCATGAACGTACCGGTAAACCCGGAAGGCGGGTCCAATTTTGAGGACGGCATTTCCCAGCCCATGAAATATGTGGAGATGACGGCCAAAATGAACATCCTTGTGTTAGTCTCCAACTGCCCCCAGCTCAACAATCCTTGCAATGCATATAACCCCACGCCCGTGGAAATGACCATCTGGAATCCGGCCTGAAAGGGAAATCAATCATGTTCACAAAAGTACTGGTGGCCAACCGGGGTGAGATTGCCGTAAGAATCATCCGTACCCTGAAAAAAATGAATATTGCCTCGGTGGCGGTATACTCCGAGGCCGACGCCCATGCCATGCATGTGCTGGAAGCCGACGAAAGTATCCTGATCGGGCCGCCTGCTGCCGCACAAAGTTACCTGGATACAACAGCTATCTTAGCCGCCGCCCGGCAATGCGGTGCCCAGGCCATCCACCCGGGGTACGGATTTTTAAGCGAAAATGCAGATTTTGCCGACCAGTGCGCAAAGGCCGGTATAAGCTTCATTGGGCCCAGCGGCAGCCATATCCGGGAGTTCGGCCTGAAACATCGCGCCAGGCAGTTGGCTGAACAATTCGATGTGCCGCTGGTGCCGGGATCGCAGCTTCTGCCGTCCCTGGAAGACGCCCTGGCGGCGGTCATGGACATCGGCTACCCTGTCATGCTCAAAAGCACCTCGGGCGGCGGCGGTATCGGCATGGCCCTTTGCCAATCAGACCAAGAGCTCTCCCAGGCCTGGGACCGCATCAAACGCTTAAGTGAAAACAATTTTAACGATGGCGGCCTCTTCCTGGAAAAATATATTGCTGCGGCCCGACACATTGAAGTTCAGATATTTGGGGACGGCCAGGGCAACGCACAGATTTTAGGAGACCGGGACTGTTCGGTGCAACGAAGAAACCAGAAAGTGATCGAAGAGACCCCTGCCCCTGGTTTGTCTGACGGACTTCGAAGCAGTCTCCATGAAGCGGCCCGGCGTCTGGCCCAGGGCGTGGGCTATGCATCGGCAGGCACCGTGGAGTTTGTTTATGACACCCTGGCCGATCAGTTTTATTTTCTGGAGGTGAACACCAGGCTTCAGGTGGAGCATTGCGTCACCGAAGCGGTTTTCGGTATTGATCTGGTGGAATGGATGGTACAGCTTGCAGCAAACGACCTGCCGCCCTTGACCGATATGAATCCCACGTCTTCGGGGGCTGCCATTGAGGTGCGTATTTATGCCGAGGATCCCGGAAAAGCATTCCGGCCCAGCACCGGCCTTTTGATCCAGGTCGTTTTTCCTGAATCTGTGCGCGTGGACAGCTGGGTTGCCAGCGGCACCTTCGTCTCCGCCTTTTACGACCCGCTTTTATCCAAGCTCATCGTTCACGGCCCAACCCGTGAAGAGGCGGTCCTCGCGCTGAAAAATGCGCTGGCAGAAACCCGGCTTAAAGGCATTGAAACCAATCTTCATCTTTTGCGCAGCATCTGTGAATTTCCCGCCTTTCAACAGGGAGCCTATACCACCCGGATTCTGGACAACTATATTTACCAGGCCCTCACTATCTGCGTGGATGCGCCGGGCATGCAGACCACAGTACAGGACTTTCCCGGCCGGACCGGGTACTGGTCTGTGGGGGTTCCCCCTTCGGGCCCCATGGATATGCTCAATCACCGTCTGGCCAATCGCATTGCCGGAAATCCGCCGGAAGCCGCGGCCCTCGAAATCACCGTCAAAGGTCCGGATCTGATCTTTAACGCGGAAACGATTTTTGTGCTCACCGGAGCGGAGATCCAGGCCACCCTGGACGGTGAACCCGTCCCTCGGTATACGCCGGTAACCGCCCCGGCCGGGGCCAAACTGAAAAGCGGGATTGCCGTTGACGGCCAAAGGGCCTGCCTTGCGGTACGCGGCGGCATTGATGTCCCGCTGTACATGGGCAGTCGCTCCACATTTACCCTGGGGCAGTTCGGTGGCCACGGCGGCCGCAGCCTCCAGACCGGGGATGTCCTCTGGACGGGGAATTTAAAACACTCAGAGCCCTGCGCCCTGGAACCGTCCCAATGGCCCAGCCTCACGGACCAATGGGAGATCGGCGTGTTATACGGTCCCCACGGTGCCCCGGATTTTTTCACCCCCAAGGATATGGAGACCTTTTTCAGCACGGCGTGGGAAGTCCATTATAACTCCTCACGCACCGGTGTCCGCCTGATCGGACCGGGACCGGAATGGGCCAGACAGGATGGCGGCGAGGCCGGACTTCACCCGTCCAATATCCACGATACCCCATACGCCGTGGGCGCGGTGGATTATACCGGCGACATGCCGGTGATCCTGGGACCGGACGGCCCAAGTCTTGGCGGCTTTGTGTGCCCGGTGACCATTGTACAGGCCGAATTATGGAAAATGGGACAGCTTAAAGCCGGCAGCCGGGTCCGATTTCGGCTGCTCTCCCCGGAAGAGGCACGGATACTTGAAGAGTGCCAGGAAACTTTGGTTCAGGATCTAAATCGTCCTGAACCTGAAGCGCCATTGAAACAAAGAGCATTTACAGCTTCGGAAACGCCCATCATTCATCAATTTTCCATTGACGGTGACATCCAGGTGGTGTGCCGAAGATCCGGCGACAAAAACCTGCTCATTGAATTTGGAAAGCCTGTCCTGGATTTGACCCTTCGCTTCCATGTCCACGCCCTGATGCTGGCTCTGGAGGAGAAACAACTTGACGGCATACTGGACTTAACACCCGGTATCAGGTCTTTGCAGATCCATTATGACAACCGGATTCAGCCCCTGGACACATTGCTGGAAACGATTGAATCGGTTCAAAAGACCCTTGCAGGAAGTCAAAACCGCAAGGTTCCGGCCCGGATTGTCCATCTACCCCTAAGCTGGGATGATCCGGCCACACACAAGGCCATTGAACGCTATACCCAGTCGGTCCGGCCCGATGCGCCCTGGTGTCCGTCCAATATCGAATTTATCCGCCGCATCAACGGACTTGACAGCATTGAGGATGTGAAAAACGTGCTGTTCAATGCCAGTTATCTGGTGATGGGTCTGGGCGATGTCTATTTAGGGGCCCCTGTGGCCACGCCCCTGGACCCAAGATACCGCCTGGTCACCACCAAATATAATCCCGCCCGGACCTGGACCCCGGAAAATGCCGTTGGCATCGGCGGAGCCTACCTGTGCGTCTATGGCATGGAAGGACCCGGCGGCTACCAGTTTGTGGGCCGCACCGTTCAGATGTGGAACCGCTATAATGTGACAGAAGAATTCAAACCTGGAAAACCCTGGCTCCTGCGGTTTTTTGACCAGATCCGCTTCTATCCGGTGGACCACGACACCCTGATGGAGATGAGAAAAAATCTACCCTACGGCCTGGCCGGCATCCGTATTGAGGAGAGCGAATTCGACCTTGATAAGTACGAGGCCTTTCTGGCAGAAAATGAAGAGAGTATTCATCAGTTTAAAGACAAACAACAGACCGCCTTTGAAGCAGAGCGCCAACAGTGGATAGAGAACGGTCAGCTCAATTTCAGCAGTGAAATTCCCGAACATACTGAAGATACCGATGCGGTAGCGGTGATGCCAGGATGTCAGACCGTTGACAGTGCCATTTCCGGAAGCCTTTGGAAAATGCAGGTCAAGGAAGGCGATGTTGTAGAAGACGGCCAGACCATTGCCATTCTTGAATGCATGAAAATGGAGGTGGATCTGAAATCCTGCTGCGCCGGTGAAGTCTGCCAGATTTTTTGTTCCCCCGGAGACCTGGTCTCTTCAGGCCAGCACCTGGTTTCCATTAAACCCTGCCAAGGAGATGCCTGATGAATCTGACCATTGAACATTTGCACAATTGTTATAAAGAAGGAACCCTGACACCCGACGACCTGATTGGCAGTCTGATGGAACTATGCCGTACAGATCAAAACAATGTCTGGATCCGACTGTTAAGCCAAGATGAAATAGCACCTTACCTGAACCGACTGGAAGGCGAAACACCCGAAACACTTCCCTTGTACGGCATCCCCTTTGCCATTAAGGACAATATTGATCTGGCAGGAATTCCCACCACCGCCGGGTGTCCGCAATATTGTTATACGCCGGAAAAATCGGCGTTTGTGGTGGAACAGCTGATCAATGCCGGTGCCATCCCCATGGGTAAAACCAATCTGGATCAGTTTGCCACGGGCCTTGTGGGCACACGATCTCCGCATGGTGCCTGCAAAAACAGCTTTGATCCAGATTATATTTCCGGCGGTTCCAGCAGCGGCTCGGCCGTTGCCCTGGCAAAGGGGATGTGCAGCTTTTCCCTGGGAACGGATACCGCAGGGTCGGGACGGGTGCCGGCGGCCTTTAACAATATCCTGGGCGTGAAACCCAGCAAAGGTCTGCTCAGCACCACCGGCGTGGTCCCTGCCTGCCGCAGCCTGGATTGTGTATCGATCTTTGCCCTGTGTACCGTGGATGCCGAAAAAGTGTTTCAAACTGCCGCGATTTTTGATCCCCAGGATCCCTTTTCCCGCAAGGCCCAAAACGCTACGAAACCAACCTTTAATAAGTCTAAGTTCACCTTTGGGATTCCGGCGGCTAAGGATCTTAATTTTTTCGGCAATTCGGACTATGAAGATTGTTTTCAAAAAAGCATTGACCTGCTCACAGATATGGGCGGCACCTGCATTGAAATTGATTTTCCACCCTTTCTTGATGCAGCCAAATTGCTTTACCAGGGTCCATGGGTGGCAGAACGCACCGCTGCGGTCGGAGATTTTTTACTGGAAAACCCGGATGCCGGCGTTCCCGTAACCCGTCAAATCATCTGCGACGGCAAACCATGGACCGCCCGGGAGGTGTTCGCCTGTATTTATAAGCTTCAGGCGCTTAAGAAAAAAACCGATGCCGTATTGGAGACCGTTGATTTTATGGTCACCCCCACAGCCGGCACTTGTTATACCATTGATGCGGTGAATGCTGATCCCATCCAGCTGAACAGCAATCTGGGATATTACACCAACTATATGAATCTGCTGGATTACTGTAGCCTGGCCGTTCCCACCGGTCTGACACAGACCGTTCCCTTTGGCGTCACCCTGGTGGGCCTGGCCTTTGAGGACTTAAAACTGCTCCAGGCAGGGGCTTTTCTTCACGCCCAGGCGGCCCTTCCCATGGGATGCGCCTCGGATATGCCGCCGCGGCCTGTAGAAACTTTATCCAGTGACACCCTGCAGCTTGCCGTCTGTGGTGCCCATCTTAAAGGATTGGCCCTTCACCACCAACTAACCCAACTGGGTGCGTCCCTGGTACAAACCGGCCAAACGGCTGATGCCTATCGCATGTTTGCCCTGGAAAGCGACCCGCCAAAGCCTGGATTGATCCGTGATGAGAAGGCCGGCGCAGCCATTGAAGTTGAAATTTATGCGCTTTCGGCATCGGCATTTGGCCGGTTTGTCCAACAGATCCCCCACCCTCTGGGTATTGGAAAATTGGAATTATCCGACGCCTCTTGGGTTTCGGGGTTTATCGCAGAGCCGATTGTGGCAGAATCCGGCCATGAAATCACAAAATTTGGCGGCTGGCGAAACTATATTCAGAACTGTTGATTATATTGAATCAACAGACTGTTAAAGATGGGAACCCTTGTGGAATAAGCTTATCAGGGATTATCATTACCTTGGTTCCGAAAAACTTTTAGGACACCGTTTAAAATATTTGGTGTTTATCAATGAAAATCCGGTGGCGGCCCTATCGTTCAGCGCTCCCGCATTAAAATTAAGATATCGGGACGATTTTATTGGATGGTCAGAGGCCCAGCGCAAGAAATTTTTAAGTCTCTTAGTATGCAATAGCCGATTTCTGATTGTGCCATGGGTTACAATTAAAAATTTGGCATCCCACGTCCTTTCTCAGTCACTTCGCCGGTTAAAAACAGATTGGCAACAGCGCTTTGGGAAAAAGTTATTGATGGCGGAAACATTTGTGGATCCGGAACGATTCAAAGGGACTATTTATAAAGCCGCCAACTGGATTTGTGTTGGCAAAACTTCCGGCAGCGGGAAGAAAGGCTCCGGTTATTATTATCACGGCAAACCAAAGGAGATTTACCTTTATGTTTTAGACCCAAAATTTCGAGATATTATCGGTTGTGAACAGGAAAGATCAGCTTTGCATCAACGTCCTCCATTAAGCCAACATAAAATGGAGGAATTAAAAATGCTATTGCCTCATACTCAATGGCATCCTGGCCTGGTATCAGAACTTTGTTTGACCCAGGAGGATATCCGTGGCATGTCAGATGAACTCGTACAATTTCACGAACAATTTTTTCATTGTTACGGGCGCATAGAACATCAGCGTCTTGGCATAAATAGCTCTTGAATTGGTGAAGCAGGTAACAAGCACCGGTTTGTACCCTGCAAAATGGTTTGGTTGTGACGCCACTTTCGGCTCAAATATAAAATTTCTGGAAGCATTACCCGATGAGATGAATTATTTTGCTCAGATCAAATCAAGCACGCGGATTTTTACCAGAAAGCCGAAGATGATTATGCCTGAATATAAAGGTCAAGGACCACGTCCCCAAAAAATGAAAATTGCCCCAGGGCAGACAAAAGCCAGAAAAGTTTCTCAAATTGCTCAATCTCAACGGATAAACTGGATGCCGGTAATTGTGGCGGAAAGCAGCAAGGGGCCGATTACCGCAGAGGTGGCCAGGTTACGTATATTTTTAAGTCGTGATGGTTTGCCTGAGGGGAAGGAACAGTGGTTATTCATGAGGAAAAATTCTGATGGGCAAATAAAATATGCGATTTCAAATGCGCCCAGATGTATTAGATTCGAAGAACTTGTTAAGGCCTCGACGATGCGCTGGCCTATTGAGCAGTGCTTCAGAGAAGGGAAGTCTTATTTGGGCATGGGGCAATATGAGCATCGTTCATGGCCGGCCTGGCACCGCCACATGATATTTGTTTTTTTGGCACTGCATTTTCTGCTCAGAATGAGGCTTCGGTTCAAAAAAAAACGCCTTTGTTAACGATCCCACTGGTTCGGAGGCTTCTTGCTTCCGCCTTCCAGCTTCGATCACTAACCATAGAAGGTGTAATGGAGATTGCCCAGTATCATTTGACTAGAAACCTTATTGCATATGAATCCCACCGGAAAAAGAAAGTGGCAGATGTCTTTAGGCAAAAAGCAAAGCCAGGACGTTATTCGGCTCAGAATTTCAATCCACAGCGGATCATCATTCCTATGGATTCAGGAAAGTCCGCTCGGCCCAGGATGCCATGGGAGCGATTTACAATGCGTTAAGACGGAAAGGTAGTGCTGACTGGATTTTAGAGGCAGCTATCAAAGGCTGTTTTGATTTTATCGATCATAAATGGTTGGATGAGAACATCCCCATGAATAAGAAGAAATTAAAACAATGGCTCAAGTGCGGTTATCTTGAGAAACATATATTTAATTCGACAAATGAAGGGACCCACAGGGTGGGATAATTTCACCGACGCTTGCCAATATGGCTCTTGACGGTATCCAGACCCTCCTTGATGATAACTTCAAGAAGCCTGACAAAATTCATTTTGTCAGGTATGCTGATGATTTTATTGTAACGGGCCGTTCTCCGGAAATGCTCAAATATAAAGTCAAGCCTTTGATCAAAGAGTTCCTTAAAATAAGGGGACTTGAACTATCAGAAAAGAAAACCATTATCACACATATTGATGATGGCTTTGATTTCCTTGGCTTCAATGTCAGAAAATACAAAGGCAAGCTTCTGATAAAGCCTTCAAAATCCAGCATTAAACGCATAAAAGTATCGGTAAGGGAATAGGAACAAAAATGTTTGAACACCTACGCAAAAGATGCATTTCCCGTGGTGTACATGACTTGAGTATTCTTGCTGACCCAAATTCAAGAGGGTTTTATGAAAAGATGGGGTGTGAATACAAGCATGAACACGGATTTTCATGTCATGCTAAAACCCTAAAATTTATGTCGTAATTTTCAACCACTTCTGTGTAAACCCAATAAAAACAGACGTATTGCTATAGATCTACGCTAAATTTGTTCAAAAATTAGGGCTATTTTATACTACTAGTATCTTGATATTGATTGGAAAAATGTTTATCGTGATGCACAAAATGACGGTTTTTAGGTGATATTGCAGTGTTTTTCTTGAATTTTTTCAAATTTTGTGATTTTAATCAATTTTAACAAATGCGTATCATGACATTAATTGACCCTAATTTTGGTGCCGTATGGAACCCGAACATTTTTTTTGTCGACCACAAAATACCGCTCAAAAAAAGTACGAAGCTCTTCGTGCTTTTTATGTCGAAAAACGTCAAGCCGAAGACGTTGCCAAACAATTTGGCTATAAGTTGAGTTCATTCTATTCTTTAACCCGTGATTTTAAGAAAAATCTGTCGCAGGAAAATCCTGATCAGCATTTTTTTATTTCCAAACCAGCTGGCCGTAGACCTAAAGACGATACCAGCGAAACCAATCAATACATTATTGATTCTCGGAAAAATCATCTTTCAGTGCCTGACATCAAGGCCGCTCTTGATGCTCAGGGAGAAACTGTTTCTGAAGGATACATTTACAATCTACTCAAAAAAGAAGGATTCGCCCGACTTCCCCGCCGAAAAAGCACTACTCGTGAAAAGACAAGCGCTTCATTGAAAATAGAAGCACCGAAAAGTTATATGTTGGATTTTGCGCCTGAGTCATTTACCGGGCAAAATAGTTTTGGTGTGTTGTGTCTACTGCCATACCTGCAACAATATAGCATTGACAGGCTTATCCAAAATTCAAATTATCCGGAAACAGGCACAATAAACAGACTATCATCAATCCTGTGTTTCGTTGCCCTTAAATTGTCTAATGTCCGCAGATACTCTGCTGATGATATTTGGTGTATGGATAGAGGATTGGGGTTATTTGCCGGTTTGAATGTTCTTCCAAAAACTAGTTGGTACACCTCTTACTCTCATCGAATCACCAGTGAAATGAATAAAGAATTTCTCAAAGGGCTGCATCAAATATTGCTTCACGAAGGATTGCTTTCAGATACGTCCAATATTGATTTTACAACAATTCCGTATTGGGGAGACGATTCCCACCTTGAAAATAATTGGTCAGGAACACGGAATAAAGCGTTGGCAAGCATAGCTGCTGTATTAGCACAAGATCCAGATTCCGGTATCATTACATATGGCGACACTAATGTCAGGCATCAGCAAAAAAATCAAGTCGCAATTGAGTTCCTTGATTTTTATAATGCTAACAGCGGCAACGATCTGAAATACTTGGTTTTCGATAGCAAATTCACCACTTATGAAAATCTTGCCAAGCTTGGCAAAGAAATAAAATTTCTTACCATCCGAAGAAGGGGAAAAAAGATAGTCGAAGAACTTAGCCAAAAGTCGCCTTCATCATGGAAAAAAGTTAGAGTCACAATGGCAAATGG
This sequence comes from uncultured Desulfobacter sp., assembly GCF_963664415.1. Taxonomy (NCBI): domain Bacteria; kingdom Pseudomonadati; phylum Thermodesulfobacteriota; class Desulfobacteria; order Desulfobacterales; family Desulfobacteraceae; genus Desulfobacter; species uncultured Desulfobacter sp. Next base: position 1,509,321 of record NZ_OY761440.1, read on the forward strand.
CAAAGGCCGAAACTTAAGAGTTAATGATGAAAAGATATTTCTAAAAGATTATGGTGGTGAGGTGCGGCAAATAGCAATAACAGGGCATGGTAAGATTAAACCAGCTCTATTAATAACAAACGATTTCGATAAACCCTGCGACAAGTTGATTAGAAAATATACAAGAAGATGGTTGGTTGAAAAAGGCATTTCAGAACAAATTGAATTCTTTCATCTAAACAAAGTATCATCATCAATGGTTATTAAAGTAGATTTTGATCTTACAATGTCCATACTTACACACAATTTGCTACGACTCTTTGCTATGGATTTACCTGGTTATTCGCATATCAGTGATTATTCTCTCTATAAAAAATTTCTTGCAATGACTGGGAATGTACAAATTGAAGCTGATCAGGTAACAATCAAAATTAAGAAAAAAAGAAACCTACCCTTACTGCTCACAACAATGCAAAAATTTAAAAAAATGAGGCTCAGATTTTTTGAAAATAAAACGTTCTCTGTTATTGGGGACAGCACAACTTGAGTGTGGATTTTGGCAAAATTATTTTCTGAAAGTAGGGTTTCTTAGCGTACCATGAAAATCCGTGATGAATATCCATCAACAATCAATAATCGTACAACGCCGTATCTTCAGCTAAAAATGAAAAAAGCTAACATAAAACTGAACTCAGACAGCTAAATGCGGGGCGGTCTGAAAATTATGAGTTGTCAATATATTCATCGGTTTTCGCACAGCCGCTGTTTAACCGCCGCTGGTTAGTATGGCGTTGGGCATGCTGATCTGAGAGGGAGGAGATGCTAAGAAATACGTCACCAACGATTAAAGAGTTCCGAGTGCGGGCGGTGCGCGTGCCGATGACAGAACCGCATCAGACCGCAAGCGGCGTGATTACGGAGTCGCCCCTGGTCTTGACGGATGTGATCACCGAGACCGGCATCAGCGGTCACAGCATGGTGTTCACCTACACGCCGGCAGCCCTCAAGCCGACCGCAGAGCTAATCCAGAATTGCGAGGCACTGGTGAAGGGCGAGGCACTGGCTCCTGCCAAAATCGAACAACAGCTCGCCAAGCGATTCCGATTACTTGGAACGCAAGGCTTGGTGGGGATGGCGCTCGCCGCGATCGACATGGCACTCTGGGATGCCCTGGCTCGCGTTCATAGCCTGCCGCTTGTACGGTTATTTGGTGGGGAGGATTCACGGGCATCAAAGCAAAGATCGGTTACCCGACGGTCCAAGAGGACGTTGCCGTGGTGCGCGCAATGCGGAAGGCGTCCGGGGATGGAATGGCGATCATGGCGGACTACAACCAATGCCTTACGCCAACTGAGGCTGTGGAGCGCCTCCGGGTTCTGGACGACGAAGGGCTCACCTGGGTAGAAGAGCCAACGCTTGCGCATGACTATGCCGGGCATGCAATCGTCGCGCATGAGGCACGAACCCCGATTCAGTGCGGCGAGAACTGGTGGGGAACATTGGACATGCAGCACGCGATAGAAGCACAGGCATCGGATCTCGTGATGCCGGACGTGATGAAGATTGGGGGTGTCACAGGCTGGCTCAGGGCCGCGACGCTCGCGCACGCGAAAGGTCTTCTCGTGTCAAATCATCTTTGGCCAGAGATCAGTGCGCGCCTCCTGTGCTGCACGCCGACAGCGCATTGGCTCGAGTATGCTGACTGGTGGAACCCCGTCCTCTCAGAACCGCTAAGGATCGAGAAGGGCATGGCGATTGTCGGCGATGCCATAGGCACAGGAGTGGATTGGAACGAAGACGCGGTGCGCCGTTTTGCAGCGTGACAGCTGGTTGGTCGAGCAACACCGACTGAGCACGATCGGTTTATCGCCCAACAAAAACATCCAGCCGACGCTGAAAGCGCACCGATGATATTGATGTTGAAATGTTGATTATCTATGAGTGCTTAGTTTCAATTTTGTAGAACAAATTATTGAATCAAAATAAGGCAGCAAAAATGCAACTTTGCAGTGCAAAGTTGCGAATTGTTTTTGCTTTTCCCAATCCTTAATTTTCTGCAATACCTTCGCCATTTTTTTATGGATTTGCCTGAAATACCTTTAAGCTTTCTATCCTTTACCCTTTCTGAAACAACATAATTTGAATTTTTTTGGGTGTATGATCGCATTGGCCTATATTTTGCGACTAAACTTATTTTTTCACAATCTAATCACTTTTAAAATTAACACTTATGAAACAAGGCTCACAATGTGTTGGCAATTGGAGTTAGGGCATTTGAACTCCTCTCGACGATTTATCAACTATCAGCCCTGATTATAATGATTTATGTTTACTTGGTGAACTTCGCTATGATGCCTAAAAATCTAAATGATATACCTCATTTCACCACGTTGTCAGGGTGGAAACCATGGCATTTAGGTCAAACAATTAAACTTACAAAGTAGAATTATAAAAATATTATTTGCATTGAAGGAGAGCGTAATGTTGGAACGTATGACCATTGCACAGAAAATGACATTTGGATTTGGCCTTGTCCTGTTGCTGACACTTCTTGTGGCGGTTATCGGCTATCGAGGTCTTAGCAGCGTTACGGACCGGGTGACAAAGGCGGATGATGTAAACCGGATGGTCCGCCTCATTCTCGAAGCCCGGCAAGCTGAAAAGAACTTCATCATTCGTAAGGATGAACAGTACATGGCAGCACATGCTGACAAAATCAAGGAATTGCTTGACCAAGCCGAATCGACCAAAAAATCCTTTAAAGATTCCAAAAATATAGCCCAGATGGAGCAAGCGGTCTCGACGGTCAAAAACTATAACAAGGCATTTGGTCGATATACCCAACTTGAGAAGGCCAAAGACAGCCAACTGAAAAAGATACGGGAGACTGCAGGTAATGTTCTTCAGATCATAGAAGCACTGCGCTTCGGGCAAAGGCAACAACTGCACCAACTATTAGAAGACGGTTTCACTGACAGAGCCATCATTCAGGACAAAATATCAAAAGCGGACTCTGCCAACAGGATGGTCAAACTCCTCTTGAACGCCCAACGGACTGAAAAAGAGTTCATCATTTCCCATGATGATCAGTATATTAAGGGAAATAATGATTATCAGGCCAGAATTATTGAAGAGATCAATCAACTGAAGACACAGTTCCAGAACCAGCAAAACCTTGACCTGCTTGATTCAGTTGCCAGGAATCTCACCGATTATCAGGATGCATTTCAGAAATTTACCGATCTTGTAAAACAACAGGTCGAATTCACGAACAAAATGCTCGATTCAGCCCGAAATGCGGATCATGTCTGCCGCGATGCACGCGCCAGTCAGAAGGCAAAAATGCTCGACGTAATAAGCATTTCCAACACGGTAAGTATCGTGGCAACCATCATAGCCATTCTCATTGGCGCTGTTTTCGCCTTACGGATCACCCGCGGTCTCATAAGACAGCTTGGTGGAGAACCTTCAGCTATATCGAAGATTGCCGATTTAATTGCCGCGGGAGATCTTACGCATGAATTCAAAACCAACGAAAAACAGCTCTGTGGCGTGTATGCCAGTATGAAGAAAATGACAGACAATTTGAAAAATATGTTTAATGATATTTTTCAGGGAGTCCAGACATTGACATCGTCTTCCACGGAACTGGCAGCTGTGTCCCAGCAGATGACGGCAGGGGCCGAGCAGTCCTCCCAGAAGGCCAACAACGTATCCTCGGCAGCAGAAGAGATGACAACGACGATGAACAGTGTGGCTGCCGCCACGGAACAGACAAGTGCAAACCTGCAGATGATTGTTGCCGCAGCAGAAGAGATGTCTGCAACAATCAATGAAATATCATCAAATACAGCCAAGGGAAGCCAGACAACCACCGAGGCTGTTGCAAAGGCCGAACATATTTCCAGGAAAGTGGATGATTTGGGCAAGGCAGCCGCTGAGATAAGCAAAGTAACTGAAACCATTGCCAATATTTCCGAGCAGACGAATCTTCTTGCACTGAATGCAACCATAGAGGCGGCAAGAGCAGGCGAGGCAGGCAAGGGGTTTGCGGTCGTGGCTGGTGAAATAAAAGAACTTGCAAAGCAGACTGCCCAGGCCACCGACGAAATTGGGATGAAAATAGAAGAAGTACAGTCAACAACCACGGAATCTGTCAATGCAATACAAGGAATAATCAATATTATTGACGATATCAATTCAATTGTCTCTTCAGTTGCCACTGCCATTGAAGAGCAGTCTGCCACAACCCAGGAGATTTCCACTAATGTCAGCCAGGCGGCCTCAGGCGTTCAGGAGGTTAATGAAAATGTCAGCCAGACATCCACCGTGGCAGCCGAGGTCACTGCGGATGTCCACCAGGTCAGTGAGGCTGCAAATGAAATAATGACCAGCACCAATAACATAAATGAAAGTGCACTGGAATTATCCAAGCTGGCGGAAAGTCTTAACGAAATGGTTGACAGGTTTAAATTGTAGGAAAAGACCTTGGTTTTAGGGTGACAGACCCACCACAATATTATGGGTGGGTCTGCTGTTCTGTTTCAAAGTAAAAATTATACTTTAGGCTCTGTATGAGTCATTTAAAGTTTCACATCAAGCGCTATAAAATGAACCGGGCAGGTGCCTGTTTATAAGCAAGCCCCAGTTCAATGCGGTCCAGGACGGTCTGTTTTTCATCAGGGAACTGATATCCTTCATATTCATGGTGGAGGACCAAGTCTCCCGATGCAGTGCGCCAGTAGTTGCCCATGTGGTCAAAGCAAACCTTGGATGTTACATCCAGATTCCGGATCATCTGTCGCAGTTCAAGTAGCTGCTCTTTGGGATCCAGCAGGGTGATCTGTCCCTGATTTACCTGATCAAACATCGGAGAACCGGGGGCGGGCCTGAAAGGCCGGGAGCGAATATAATGGGGGTTGACCTCACTGAGCACCCGGGCGGTATTTTCGGCATGCTGGATTGTCATCTCCTTGCCGCCAAGTCCTGGCATCCAGTATTCCGAAACCTGAAAGCCCGCTTCCATGGCTTTTTTACCGCCCTCAATATGGCCGTCGGCTGTTACCCCCTTTTTAATTTGCTTGAGCAGGGCATCATCTCCGGTTTCAAGACCCAGGTGGAGGCGGTCAAGACCGGCGGCGCGTATAGACTTCAAATCCTCAAGGGAACGCTGGGCCAAGGTCCGGGCCCGGGCATAGGTGGTGATTCTTTCGATGGAGGGAAAGGTTTCTTTAAGATAAGTCAATGCTGCAATCAGATCTTGGGGCGGCATGATCATGGAGTTGCCGTCCTGGATGAAGGCGGTCTTCCCCCCCACGGCCATCCACTGAATCAGCATGTCCGCACCCGGATGCTGATTTAAGCTCGGTGCTTTTTCAAGCAATGCCAGGATCGCGTCCCGGGTGACCTGCCCCCCGTGCCCCAGGGCTTTTGATTCGGCCTGGAGGTCAACCACAAGGCTTGCCATAGCATTAATATCCGCTTTAATCTCTTCCAGGGGTCTCAGGTTAAACTTTTTTCCCTTATACATTGTACAGAAGGTGCAGTGGTTCCATGGGCAGTTCCGGGTAAAACGAACTAAAAGGGACGCGCTGCCTCCTTCACTGGGCGGGCGGTATACGCCGGTTTCAAACGGGTAGTCTCGGCTCATCAGTTTATCCTTTTTCTATTGTCGATATTTAATAGGATGCGAATCAGAACCCGGAAGTCAACCCATGGAGATGGGATGCGTTTAAATTAAGATCCTGTTACCCGGACTTTACTTTTCAAAGCGGGTGATTATCGTTGTTAGGGTAACCTAAAAACAAACCTGGTGACCCATGAAAAAAAATACTGCTGCCGCTGTAACCCAGACAGTTGATAATTATGATGCTGACACCCTGACACCCCTGCACCCCATAGAAGATGATTCACGCTCCAAAGAGCTGGACCGGATCATTGTCCGGGGCGCCAAGGAACATAATCTTAAAAATATTGATGTAGAGATCCCCAAAAAAAAGCTGGTTGTGGTGACGGGGGTCTCCGGGTCGGGCAAATCCAGCCTGGCCTTTGATACCATTTTTGCCGAAGGACAGCGCCGGTATGTGGAGTCCTTGTCCTCTTATGCCCGGCAGTTCATCGGGCAGATGGAAAAACCGCGCTACGAGACCATCCGGGGGCTCTCGCCTACCATTGCCATTGAACAGAAGGCGGCCTCTAAAAACCCACGGTCCACCGTGGGGACCATCACCGAAATTTACGACTACCTGCGGGTGCTCTTTGCCCGGGTGGGAACCCAATACTGCTATAAGTGCGGAAAAAAGGTAGGCCGGGGACATGCCCAGGCCATGGTCTCCCAAATTATGGATCTGCCTGACGGCTCCAAGATCCTGATTCTGGCACCCATTGTGGAAAACCGCAAAGGGGAGCACCGGGAGCGCCTTGAAGAGCTCAAAAAAGAGGGCTATGCAAGGGTTCGTGTGGACGGAGTGGTCCAGGATCTTGAAAATGTCCAGACCCTGGCCCGTAACAAAAAACATCACATTGAGGTGGTCATTGACCGGCTGGTGGTAAAGTCCGACGAGGTATTTGAAAAACGGCTTACCGACTCCGTGGAAGCGGCCCTGAAACTGGGGGCAGGCCAGCTCATTGTCCACATGATGGGAAGAGAAGACCTGAAAATGAGTGAGGCCCGCTCCTGCTGCGGCATTGCCTATCCCGAACTGACCCCCCAGATCTTTTCCTTTAACTCGCCCTTGGGTATGTGTCCTGACTGCAACGGCATCGGCACCCTCTTGGCCATTGACCCGGACAAGGTGGTGCCGGACACCAATCTGTCCATCCGTGAGGGTGCGGTGGTCCCCTGGAAGAATTATTTCATCAAGAGCCCGCGGTTTAACAATGAAAATTCCTGGGGCAAGGGCCAGCTTCTGGCCATGGAGGAGCAGTGGGGTATTGATTTTGATATCCCCTGGAAGAAGCTGCCTAAAAAGCATCGGGATCTGCTGCTCTACGGCTCCGGCAACAAACAGATGACCGTGAACTGGAACTCGTCAAAGATCCAAGGCAGTTTTTCCCGCACCCACGAAGGTCTGATCCACACCCTGATGCGCCGGTACAGAAATACCCAGTCCGAGCATCAAAAAAAGTATTATACCAACTTCATGACTGCGGCCATCTGCCCGACATGTAAGGGACGGCGGCTGCGGGATGAGATTCTGCATGTCAGGATCAATGAAAAATCCATTATTGATGTCACTGAGATGACCGTGAAAGCGGCCTATAATTTTATCTCTTCCCTTGAGCTGACCGGCAGCAAAAAGCTTATTGCCACTGAACTGCTCAAAGAGATCCGGAACCGTCTGGGTTTCCTGGTGAACGTCGGCCTGGACTATCTCTCTTTGGACCGGTCCGGCCCAACATTGTCCGGCGGTGAATCCCAGCGTATCCGCCTGGCCTCCCAGGTGGGATCTGAATTAACCGGAGTCCTTTACATTCTGGATGAACCTTCCATCGGCCTTCACCAGCGGGACAACATCAAACTGCTGTCTACATTGAAGCATCTGCGGGACATCGGCAATACCCTGCTCATTGTGGAGCATGACCAGGAGACCATGGAGGCCTCGGACTGGATTGTTGACATCGGCCCGGGCGCCGGCCACCTGGGCGGTGAAATTGTGGCCCAGGGCACACCTGAACAGATCCGGAAAAATCCGGTCTCCCTCACCGGACAATTTTTAAGCGGACGTGAGACCATTACCGTACCTATAGATCGAAGAACACCCAAATCCATGGGCAATAAATGGCTCACCATCCACGGGGCATGTGAAAACAACCTGGCCGACATCACGGCTAAAATTCCTGTGGGGCTTTTCACAGCCGTCACCGGGGTGTCCGGGGCGGGTAAATCCACCCTGATCAACCAAATCCTGTACCCGGCCCTGGCGGTAAAACTGCACAAATCCCAGATGAGCGTTGGAAAACATAAAAATATTACCGGGCTGTCCCATATTAATAAGGTCATCAACATTGACCAGAAACCCATCGGCCGGACCCCGCGCAGTAACCCGGCCACATATACCAAGCTGTTTGACCCCATCCGGGACCTGTTTGCCATGCTGCCCGAATCCCAATCCCGGGGATATAAAAAAGGACGGTACTCCTTTAATGTCAAAGGCGGCCGGTGCGAGGCCTGCCATGGGGATGGATACATCAAGGTGGAGATGCATTTTCTGGCCGACGTGTTTGTGCCCTGTGATGTCTGCCACGGCAAACGGTTCAACAAGTCCACGTTGGAAATCAAATACAAGGATCACTCCATTGCCGATGTATTGGATCTTTCCGTTGTGCAGGCCAGGGAGTTGTTTGACGCTCATCCCAAGATCACCCGAATTCTGGATACGCTGGTGGATGTGGGGCTCTCCTATATCAAGCTGGGTCAGGCCGCCACCACCCTGTCCGGCGGCGAGGCCCAGCGGATCAAACTGGCCCGGGAACTTGCCAGGAAAGACACCGGTGACACCCTTTATATCCTGGATGAGCCCACCACCGGGCTGCACTTCCAAGATATCCGCATGCTCCTTCAGGTACTCCAGCGCCTCACCCATGCCGGAAACACCGTGGTCATCATTGAGCACAACCTGGATGTGATTAAGACCGCGGACTGGATTCTGGACATCGGGCCCGAGGGCGGCAGCGGCGGGGGCCGAATTGTGGCAGCCGGTCCGCCGGAGGAGGTGACTAAAAATTCGAGCAGCTACACTGGACGGTACTTGAGCCCCATCCTTAAGCCAGGCAATTACAATCCGGCTTGACAAATTACGTATTTTGCACCTTTACAACGACAATGAATGAAATTTTTGTAACTTTATTTCATCGAAACAACACGCAAAATACGAATAAACATGTTAAAACAGATAGTTAGATATTTGGCACATCCTTTGCTATACCTAAAATAAAGGACATGTATGACAAAGGGCGAGACTACCCCCTGAAACCACTGCATACTCCACCTGTCCTTGTCTCATCACCACCATCATCACCTCCCTGTGCCGGAATAAAAAATTCCGGCACAGGGCCTCACCACTACTTGGTGATTTAAAAAAGGAAAAGAATTGTGGACAGACAACAGCATTTATAATCCTGTCTGTCAGACCGATTCAAACTCAAATGTCCTGGGAATTAATAATTCCCAGGACATTTGAGTTTTTGTTTCAAGTTGTCTACGGGAGTGGACTAAAGCAGAACCAAGCCCGGATGCCAACAAAGCTCTATTCCGAAGTTGCAAACATGAAAAATTCGTTCCCAAGGATGAAATTTTAGTAACCCGTCTCTATCTTAATATTTTTCACTATTATAATTTTTTATTTAAATTCAGCATATTACACAATGGCACACCCTTTGCTCTATTGTGGGCTACATCACAGCATGTGATTTTGCTCTGCTGATGATGAATTTTAATAAAGGAGAGGTAAATTTATGGTAACGTCCCAAAAAAAAATCGGAAATAGAAAAAAAGTTGCAGCCCTTGCCTGTATTCTGTCAGTTGTCGCAGCGGCATGTCTGTATGGCACCGGCGGCTCATCCGGTTCCCAATTTCTTAGAGGAATGCCATGGGGAGGTACCTTGGTCGTCCTATTTTCCGTTCTTTGCTCTCTGGCCATGGCAGAGCTGGTATGGAGAATCATCCTGGTACTGAGATACAAGCCAATGACAAGTGTGTCCGATGATCAACTGCCGACCTGTACAATCGTAGTTCCCGCTTACAATGAAGGTCATCAGGTATATGATACCCTTAAAAGCCTTGCAGCCAGCAACTATCCCAAAGAAAAAATTCAATTGATAGCCGTGGATGACGGCAGTGCGGACGACACATGGCAATGGATTAAACGGGCCAAAAGAAAGCTTACTTTACCGGTTCTGACCATACGCCAGCCCAAGAACCAGGGAAAACGCCAAGCCCTCTATGACGGATTTAAAAAAAGTTCAGGCAAGGTACTGGTAACCGTAGACAGTGATTCTATAGTGGAAGCCGACACCCTTAGAAATCTGGTAACGCCTTTCTCAAATCCCCGGGTCGGCGCTGTTGCCGGTAATGTTCGGGTGCTCAATCAAACCCAGGGTATTATCCCCCGTATGGTAGACATTGCATTTGTGTTCAGCTTTGATTTCATGCGTGCCAGCCAAAGCATGTATCGCACGGTGACCTGTACGCCCGGAGCCCTGTCTGCTTACCGTAAATCTGCGGTCATGAATGTACTTGATAAGTGGCGGAATCAAACTTTTCTTGGGCGACCCGCCAATATCGGCGAGGACCGCGCAATGACAAACATGATTCTTCGCCAGGGATATCATGTGGTATTTCAGCAGAATGCCAGGGTCTTTACCGAAGTCCCGGTGGCTTATTCCCAGCTTTGTAAAATGTACTTAAGATGGGCCCGAAGCAATGTGCGTGAAACCATTGCCATGACAGCCTTTATCTTTACGCGGTTTCGCCAAGACTCAATGCTTGGGGCGCGGATCACTCTGGTTTCCGACGTGCTTAAACTTACCGTAGCCCAGATTTTTTTCTTGATCTCCTGGGGATTGATTCTATGGCATCCGGCCATATTCGGAAGTAAAACCATTATCGGTATTGTGCTGGGTTCCAGCCTGTCCGCTACAATCTACGCCTGGAAATTCGGCAGGATCTCTTCAATACTTGCATTTGCTTATGGATTTTTCTTTTTCATCGGCTTGACCTGGATCAAGCCCTATGCCCTGTTTACTCCTCATAATTCCCATTGGCTGACTCGAGCCTGTCCAAAGGTCAATCCGGACACGGACATTCACCAGCAAATGAACGCCCGGCAGTTGACCTGATCCCCTCTCTAACGTTCTCTTCTATACCTAAGCCCTCCTTGTGTTTTTTCTTGCTTCACGGCGCACTGTTCCGGTGCTGCCGTGCCTTCCTAACTTTAAGTTAATTTGTCCAACTTCGGCGTTGAAAAAAATTTTTAATCCTCAAAATATATTGTATATTCCTCCGGTTAAAAATTGTTTCCGCCTTGAAGTTGAACAAATTCCCTAAAAACTGGATTATCGAATGATATGATAAAAAAATTGAGAATTATTTAACGCCGGTCGAATTCATTTTTTCAAGAGATGGTATAGTCTTTGGTTAAATGCACCAATGCGTTTTCGATTTTCTTTTATCTGTTTTGATAAAAGCAGATAAAAATTCTGTCGTATTAAAGGTTTCGGGTGGTGAGTGAACAACGCAACCGTTTTTTGGGGAAAGAGGTCTTTTACGGCTTCATATCCGCTTTCTAAAATAACAGGGGTGTAATCAATTTCTCCTGAAATCAGTTTTTTGAAATTGGTGTCTTCATTTTCTGCTGTTTGTGATGAAAGCCGTCCTGAAAAAACTGCAGCATCAAAAAGATCTTCATAAAGCATTCCTTCAACGATTCCTGCCTTGTAGCGACCCAGATCGTCAAGTTGCTGCCAGTCAAATTTTTTTGATTTCAGATGAAAAAAAACAATGTCCGCGGTGATGAGGGGGATGCTGAAATAAAAATAATCATTTCGGTTTTTGGTTTTTCTCCAGAGAATCGTGCCGTCAACCAGCCCGTCCTTTGCCATATTAAACGCAGTGAGCCTCGATCGAAAAATAAATGAGACCTGGTAGTTTTCCAGTGCAAAGGCCCGGGTCACGATGCCCGATACCTTGCTGGAAAAAGAGGCGGCTATATTTCGGGAAGATTTTTGAGATGGCTGAAAACCTGTACTGATCGTAATTTTTTGGGCTGGACCGAACACCTCTTTCTGAGCCATGAGAACATATTGGTCAATTATATGTTCTTGTTTCATCTGTTTCAGTATGGATGCCAGGGGTTTTGCCAGGTGGGCATATTTTTTGTTCAGATAGGGATAAAGGAGTAGGGTCCCTAATGAACCGGTATTGTATATAATTTTATGTCTGAACTCCTCTTCTTTGAGAATGCTGTCAATGGCACCTGAGACTCCCAGAAATATCCCGATTCTGTTCGATACAAGCATCCGCAGGCCCTGGGTATAATTCAATGCGCCATAGAAGGTTTGGGAATTTGAACGATACTGTCGAACCATGCGGTCAAGATAGACACTACCTTTGCTGAACCCGATAACACTGTTTTCATTTTTTTTTAAGTCCTGCCACCCATCAACCTGGATACCAGGACTCATGGAATACACACAGATATGACTTTCCCAGATGGGTTCTTTTACCTGTATTAGATTGGGATATTTTTTCTGCAACGCCTGGGGCATCTGGGCCCTTGCACATTCTCCAGCGATCCTTCCAGCATTGGATTCCGCAAGGGAGCGCTTCAACGGATACAGATTGTAGGCAAATGTATAACCCAGTCTGGAAAAAGCGTCTTTATAAAATAGCTCCATTGCCCGGTTACACATATCGCACCCAAGATTATGCATCGCAAAGACAATGGGTTCTCTGTCGATATGTTCTAAGGGGCGGTGAGCCAGGTCATTTTCCAGTGCTGCTGAGTCGCCGACAGGGATAAACAGTGAACAGACAATACTGATCCACAGTATAAAAACTGTTTTTTTAATGGCCATTCTTTTATTGAGAACCTTTTAGCGCCTCTTGTTTACAAATTAAAGGCCGGGATATGTCACAATGCCCGGCTGATTATTTTAAGACCATCCAGGGTCAGGGCCAAGTCCACGGATTCAATAACATTGGATACGTCGGCAATGAGCGGGGCAAGCCCGCCCGTAGCAATGATCATAGGCGTGGTTTTCATCTCCTGTTTCATCCGCTCCACCATGCCGTCCACCATGGCGGCGTTACCGAAAATGATGCCGGACTTGATGCTTTCAATGGTGTCGTCACCGATTACCCTTTCCGGGGCTTTGAGCATTTCCACCCGGGGCAGGCGTGAGGCCCTCTGGAATAGGGCTTCTGATGAGATGACCACACCAGGGCAGATGGCACCGCCTAAATATTCGCCTTTTTCTGATATGGCGTCAAAGGTGGTGGCTGTACCGAAATCAATGACGATCAGTGCTTTTTTATATTTTTCATAGGCGGCCACAGCATTGACAATACGATCAGCGCCGACCTCGTTGGGGTTGGAATAGAGAATGGGCATTAGTCCTTTTACGGATGCCGCGTTGATCCATAATGGCGTAATCTTCAGATAACGCTCGCAAAACGCGTTTAAGATTCTCACGGACGACGGTACCACAGAGGATATGACGACCTTTGTGATGTCAGTGAGTTGGATGCGTTTGTCGGCAAAAAGTGCCCGGGCCAGGATATTGAATTCATCGGCCGTGGTTTCCCGGATGGTTCTGATACGCCAGTCCTGCTTCAGTGATTCGTTTTCGTAAACACCGATCACCGTATTGGTATTGCCCACATCAATTACCAGCAGCATGTTTTCTCCTTTGGAATCCCCAATGTTGGGGTCTATTCAATTTTAACGGTAAATACCCGGGGTGAGGCATTGATCATAACCAGATCCACGGGGATGTCAATACAGGCGTGGCGGGCATATACCCCGGGTTTCAGCCCTTCAAGATCCATGAACGCATGAATCTTGTCAGTCAGGGTGGTGGTATTTAATTTTTTTTGGGGCCCTTTAAGATCAATGGAGATGGTTGACGGTTCAATGCTGACTTTTTTCCCGGGCCGGTTTTGAATCTCTATTGGAATCTGTTCAATGGTCCGGGTACCAATAAGAGGCTGAACCTGCACGGACACCACAAATATGGACTGGGCAACCGTGAAAAGCTTGGGTTGCTTTAGATCTAAGGGAACTTCTTTTTTAAAATTTTCATGGGCATTGGCCAGGTCCACGGGTTTGGTGGAAAGCTCTTTGATTCCGTTGATCAGAGATTTTGCACCGGTCAGGGCCACAGTGGCAGGCTCACACACCGGTGAAAAAGCCATGTAGCCCTTGGCCGTTTCTCCAATATATGGAACCTTCATCTTGAATACCCGGGTTACTTTTTTTTCCAGGCGGATATTTAGATATGAGGGCGTGATATTGACGATGGAAACAGAACGCCCCAGAGGAATCCGGGTTTTGTCCACAGGCAGCAGATAACGGCCGGGTTCTATGGCATCAGTGCCGCCAGCCGGGTCAAAGGCCAGGTCCGTATAAATGTCCGCAGGATAGACCAGACTTTTTTTTGATAGTTTTTCAATGAGTTTGGGCCGGCATTTGATCCTGACTTCGATTTTGGCCGTGTGAAAATTGGTCAAAATCATATCATCGGGAACATTGGCATAATCCACAGGCAGCAGCAAATTTGTTTCCCTGGGATCCTGGGTGCAGGCGGTGACAATAATAATCGTTATGACCGCAGCCGCCACAGCCATTGGGGCGGCTATGCGGAAAAGTGAAGATATCTGCCGGCGCTTAAGCATTCCTGACAGCGTCAATGATGTGTGAGAATGTGCATACCGCTTCAACATCATGGACCCGGAGAATGTGTGCGCCGTTCATCAAGGATGCTGCACAGGCAGCCAGGGTACCGTATTCGGTAGGTGCATCCTGGGGGCCGGCCTTTTTGCCTGTAGCATTGCCAAGCACATTCTGGATAAAGGATTTTCTGGATGGCCCCATAAGCACTGGATATCCAAGGGCCGTGAGCTGGTGAAGTTCCTTGATCAGCACAAGGTTGTGTGCAACGGTTTTTCCAAACCCTATGCCCGGATCCAGGATAATATTTTTGGGGTCCATGCCTTTTTCAAGCACAAAGTTAACCCGTTCTTGCAGATAACTGATGATTTCACCCATGAGATCATCATAGTTCGGGTTGACCTGCATGTTTTCCGGTGTGCCTTTCATGTGCATGAGGACGGCAGGAGCGCCTGTCTGTAAGGCCACCTCCACCATGGCAGGGTCTTTTTCAAAAGCCGAAATATCGTTGATGATGGCGCCGCCTGCGGCCAGAGCTTCTCTGGCCACCTTTGCTTTCACCGTGTCAATGGAAATGGGAATGTCAATCCGGTCAGCAATGGCCTCAATGACAGGAATGGTCCGATCAAGCTCTTCTTGCTCGCTTACCGGCTCGGCAAATGGCCTGGAGGATTCTCCGCCGATGTCCAGGATATGGGCACCTGCCGCCACCATCTCCTCGGCCCGGGTCAGGGCTTTGTCCAGACTGGTGTATTTTCCGCCGTCTGAAAAGGAATCCGGTGTGGTGTTTAAAATGCCCATGATACAGGCCCTTGGACCCAAATCCAATTTGAAGCGGCCAAATTCAAGTGTATAGGCTGTGGTGGTCAATATCTTTTTCCAACATAGTGGTGTAACAAAAAGTCACCCATCTGCGGCGCTACATACGCCTATCATTTGGGCAACTTTTTATTTAAGCATAGGTTGTAGTTTCGATGCTAGTTATCTTTTTTGGGGTCTTTGGGCTCTTCTGCCGGTTCCGAGTCAGGCTCTTTGGGCTGTGTCTCGTCGTCGGAATCGTTGTTATCCTCGACATCTTCTTGTTCTTCCTGTTTCGGTTCTTCTTCCTCTTTAGGCGGCTCGGGTTCAGTCCGGATATTCCGGCGTCCAAAAAAATCAAAATCCGGTCTCAGATCTGCGATCAGATCATCAAGTTCAGGCCCCATAACGGTTTCCTTTTCCAGGAGAAGGTCCGTCAGGGCGTGGAGGATGTCGATGTTTTCTTCCAAAATGGTTTTGGCCGTGCTGTAGGCACGGTTGATCAGGCCGGCCACCTCGGCGTCTATCTTTTGGGCTGTGGCTTCGGAATAGCTCTTGGCCTGGGTCATTTCCCTGCCGATGAAGATGTTGTCATCATGCTCTTCATAGGATACCGGAGCCAGGGCATCACTCATGCCGAAACTTCTGATCATGCGGTTGGCAAGTTTGGTAGCCTGTTTTATGTCATTGGATGCACCGGTGGAGATGCGTTTGAATATGATATCTTCGGCCACACGGCCGCCAAAGGCAATGGACAGTTCGTTTTCCAGCTGGTCCTTATATTTAAAATCCCCTTCTTCGGGCAAAAACCAGGTCACACCGGCAGCCCTTCCCCTGGGGATAATGGTGATTTTGTTTACGCTGTCCGTATGGGGCAGGAACCGGGCCACCAGGGCATGGCCGCCCTCGTGGTAGGCCGTGGTCTTTTTTTCATCTTCCTTGATAACTTTGGACTTTCTTTCAAGCCCCATATAAACCTTGTCCTTGGCATCTTCAAAATCGCGCATGGTCAATTTTTCACGGTTCCGTTTGGCTGCCAGAAGAGCTGCCTCGTTGCACAGGTTCTCCAGATCAGCACCGGAAAAACCGGGGGTGCCTTTGGCCAGATTGACCGGGTCCACATCATTGGCCAGGGGGCTTTTTTTCATGTGCACGCGCAAAATGCCTTCACGTCCTTTGATGTCGGGCATATCCACCACTACCTGCCGGTCAAACCGACCGGGCCGCAGCAGCGCGGGGTCTAGAACATCGGCCCGGTTGGTGGCGGCCATGAGAATAACGCCTTCATTGGATTCAAATCCGTCCATCTCCACCAACAGCTGGTTCAAGGTCTGTTCCCGTTCATCGTGCCCGCCGCCAAGACCTGCACCCCGCTGGCGGCCCACGGCATCAATCTCATCGATGAATATAATACACGGGGCGTTTTTCTTGCCCTGGGCAAACAGGTCCCGGACCCGGGATGCACCCACACCCACAAACATTTCAACAAAATCAGACCCGGAAATGGTGAAAAAAGGGACACCTGCTTCGCCTGCCACGGCCCGGGAAAGCAGTGTTTTTCCGGTACCGGGATTTCCCACAAGAAGCACACCCTTGGGGATGCGTCCGCCCAGTCGGGTGTATTTACTGGGGTTTTTCAGAAAGTCCACAACTTCGGTGAGCTCTTCTTTGGCTTCATCAATGCCCTCGACATTGGCAAAGGTAACCTTCTCCCCTTTGTCATCCATAAGCCTGGCCCGGCTTTTTCCAAAAGAGAGGGCTTTTCCCCCGCCTCCCCCACCGCCTTGCATCTGACGCATGAAAAATATCCATACCCCGATGAGTACAATCATCGGCAGCCAGGAAACGACAATGGACATAAACCAGGACGATTCAGCCGGTGGTTTGGCCTTTATGGATACGCCGTTTTTGCGCAGGATATCGATGAGTTGAGCATCTTCCGGGGCATAACTGTTGAACCTTGCACCGCTGGTGTCCGTAATGATCAAATCCCGGCCCTGGATAACAACATTTTGAATCCGACCGTCTTCCACAAGCGATATAAATTCTGAATAGCCGAGGTCTGACTGACCGCCCTGCTGTTGGTTAAAAATATTGTATAGCATGACCATCATCAGGACAATCACCAGCCAAAGGGAGATATTTTTATAGAATTGATTCAATGTCTTTCCTCTCTTAGGTTAAGCCAAAAATGTCAATGAATATATATAAACATAAATTTATTTTATACAAGGGGCTGCTCCCGGGGGGCGTCAGCTTTATTATTTTGGTACCTGCGGGCCTTAAGGTGCCTGCCAAGTGTCCGCAAATCTGTATCTTCTTTTTTTATAAGTAGAATATCCTTCTGTCTATATACCCGGATTTGGCCGGGAAGGTCCAGGCTCTTTCCTGATTCTCCTTGTGTAGCTGCAAAGAGAAGGATATCTTTGATATGGGTATTGGATATCCGCCTTAAATTCTGTTTTATTGACAGCAGTGCTGCACGGATAACCCGGGCGCCCAGTGCCCGGTCAAGTTTGTTGATCGCTGGTATGGACAACTTAATCTCTTCTTTTTCTCTTTCGGTTACGGCATTGTCCAGGGCGGTCCCGGCCAGTTGGTTCAGAAATTCATCTTCCTGCCCGATGATGCCGGATAGTCGCTCTATCCCTGATTTAATGTCGGGATTGAACTCCTTTTCAAGAAACGGGATCAGACGATGCCGGATTCGGTTGCGAAGGTAGGATGTGTCCTCATTGGACCCATCGATTCTATAATCCTGGTTTATCTCGTCAAGAAATACCAGGATATCGGCTCTGGGTATCCGGATCAGCGGCCGTATAAATATTTTTTGCCTGACCGGTGGAATGCCCCGAAGACCAAGGGGGCCGGTTCCCCGGACAATATTCATTAAAACCTGCTCTACGTTGTCATCCCGGTGATGCCCCAGGGCAATGCGGTGAAAGCCGTTTTCACAGGCCACCCGGTTGAAAAAATCATATCTGGCGTTTCTGCCGGCCTCTTCAACACAAAGCCGTTGTTGTTTGGCAAAATCTGCCACACTTCTTTTTTCAACGACCAGGTCAAGGGTGTGTTCCCGGGCAAATTCTCGGACAAAGGTCTCGTCGGCCAGGGCTTGGTCGCCCCGAAGCATGTGGTTCAGATGTGCCAGACCTATACGGATGTCTAACTTGTTTTTCAACTTTATTAAAACCTGCGCCAGGGCCATGGAGTCCGGCCCGCCGGAAACGCCGATCAATACACTGTGCCCGGGGGTAACCATATCGTGCTCCCGGATGGTGTCAAGCACCTGGTCAGTAAAGTGTTGGGCAAAAAATAATTGATCTGTCATTTATTATTAGTGCTGCTCGTGAAATAAAAATGATTTTTTTATGTCATCGTTCCTTAATATCAGAAAACAGTTATAAATTGCAATGCTCGCGGCTTTGGGGTTAACGGTTTCTTTTATGTCCCGAAAATATATTCGGACATCTCTTCGGCGGAGAAATTCTTTGCCAGGGGGATTTTTATCTGTTTTTTTTCCTTTGCCGACAGGTATAGCGCCAGAACGGATTCAACAGACATCATGCCTGATTCTGCATCGGCAATGGGTGATTTTTCGTTGAGAACGGCATCTTTTAGATCGGCATATATTCCGGCATGGGGATTTGTCAGGGCGAACAGGCCGAAAAGCCCCCTTGACCGGATTTCTCTTATAAAGTACTCAAGGTTTTTCTTTTTACCGTTGATCCTGATATCAAAATATGGCCTGTCCCGGCGAATCCCCAGACGAACCTCTCCCTTTTTTCCAAGTAGATAAAACGCGGCCTCGTGGTCGCAGGAAGGTGAATTGGTTGTCCCTTCAATTTGGCACAATGCGCCGTTGTCAAGCTGAAGTGTGCCAAGGGCCAGATCTTCTGCCTCCATGTCATGAAAGCGTTTTCCCAGCATTGCATTTGCTGCAACGGCCCGGCTGTTCATCAGCCAGCACATAAGATCAATGGCGTGAACACACTGGTTCATCAGCACGCCGCCGTCGTTTGACCATGTGCCGCGCCAGGCCCTGTGATCGTAATATGATTGATCATGACCCCAGCGTACAACCACCGATCCGTGACTGAGTTTTCCGAACCGTCCGGCAGCAATATCCGTTTGCAGATTGCCGACAACGGGAAAATAACGGAATATATGCCCCATGGCAATTCGCCTGTTTTTTTGTTCACAAATTTCAAGCAGCTCTTTGGTCTGTATTGTGCTCATACTCATGGGCTTTTCAAGAAAAAGATGAGATCCATTGCGCAGTGCCGCTTTTGCGATGATGTAGTGAAGTCCTGACGGCACAGTTATTGCCGTGATATCCGGTTTCTCTTTTTCAAGCAGCTGTTTATAATCCGTATATGTGTTTACGTCTTTTTTTATTTGATGCTTTTTTTTATCTGATAGTTTACAGGTATTGAACAATTTATCAAAAGGTCTGGAGGAAGTGTCTGCCACAGCACAAAGCAAAAGGCCGCTGTTCCTTTTTGTTATGGCCATGATATGTTTGGCCGCAATCCGACCGCATCCGATAAGTGCGACCCGAAGAGGTGTTTCAGCCATTTTCTCTCCTTCTGCGATTGGGTTTTGTCAAATCTATGCTGATGGCGTACGCACCACCGTCAAGCTTGGCTGTCAGCGGGTATTCGCCCTTTTCAAATACTTTGAGCATGGCCCGGTTGGACGAGAGGACATCTGCAGTTATTTTTACGGCGCCACGTTCCTTTGCCAGTCGGGTGAGCATCCTAAGAAGAAAAGAGGCAATGCCAAGACCCTGGTACGCCTCGTCCACAACAAAGGCGATATCCATGAATGGTTTGTCTGGATGCTTGGCGATCCGAGCCTCGGCAATGATGGTCTGGTTGCCGGGTTCCCCCACAAGGCCGACTACAGACAGCACCTCTCTGTAGTCCACATTCACATAGGCCTGCATTTTGGCATGGGGCATGGCTTTGATGGGTGCAAAATAGCGGTAGTAAATGGCGTTATCGGAAAACCGGTAAAACAATCTGCGCATCTGCTCTTCATCAGACGGCTTGATGGCCCTGAACCTCACCTGCAGATTGTCTTTAAACGTCTGGGCTGTTTCGATCTCCTTGGGATAAAAACGGGCGGAGTCGGCGATGAACATCTGGTCAGGATAAAGCAGGTTCTCTTTTTTACCGCCCTCCACAAGACCGGGACGGTCTTCGGGGTGGGCAATCTCGATCAGGGCCTGGGCCCGTTCCCGAAGGCTTCTGCCCCTGATGTGAGCCACCCCGTATTCCGTGACCACAAGGTCAATGCATTCCGGAAAACTGAGCTGGTCCTGTGTATCATCAAAAAACAGGCGAATATTGGGGATGCCGTTTTTATTCCGGCTGGGAAGGGCTACAATATTGTATCCGCCCCTGGAGAGCTCCGCACCATTAAGAATATCGGCAATCTGGCCCGGATCTGCAGAAATATTAGCGGCCTTGGTGTAAATGGCCACCCGGCCGGACAGGGCCACCCGCCTTACCGGCAGTACCATTACAAATTTTTTATTACGCCCGATCTGTAACGGATTTAATATTTTGTCAATCCCTTGGAACTCCACCATAGGATTATTGTCGAGCCATGCCATCAACTTCTGGGAGCCCAGGGCATAGGTGGTCGAAGACCGCCCCAGGAACATTCCCTTTTCCCGGTTGGTGACCGCCCCGCTTTCGGCAAGCTCCATAACCGCATCCGTGAAAAACGGGGTATGAATACCCAAATTTTTTTTCTTTGCCAGGTGTCGGGCCAGGGCTTCGTAAACGGGACCGTAGCTGAAGGCCACGCATGATCCGTCTTCGATCACCGAGGCCGCATTTTCGGCGATTTTGTCAAACACCTTGTTTGCAGGGTATCTTGGGACATAAAAGGGCGGGACCTGAGCCTTAACCCGCATGTCAAATTCGTCAATATGAACAAAGGTGTCTCCAAGGGTAAAGGGAATGTCTTCATTAATTTCAGCCACCACAAAACCCGCCTGCTTCATCACCTGTCTTGCCACATCAACACCGAGACCAAAGCTGCAATAACCGTTCTCATTGGGTGGGGCGACCTGGAGAAAGGCCACATCAATGGGTATCAATCCTTCCCTCATGAGCAAAGGGACTTTGGAAAACCGTGCTGGAATCAGGTCCACCCGGCCTGCGGTGATGGCCTGGGCGGACACCCACCCGGAAAAAAAGGTTTTTAAACGGTACCTGTGGGATTCCAGGGCGTTATAGGAGACAGCATCTCCGAAACTGACCAACTGGATCAGGGTCAGATCCTCAAGGTTGGTGCCTTTGGCGCTCATGAGCGCATTTACAAGGGTTCTAGGCTCGGCAGTTCCCGTACCGATAAAAATATGCATGCCCGGTGCAATTTTGGACAGCACTTTATCTGTGGACACACAACGTGTTTTCCAGACAGCTCTTTTTTTCCTGAACATGACCACGTTATTTTTTCAGTTTTTTAATATTATCCCGTGCAAATTCAATGGTCGGGTCTATTTTTAAAGCCATTTCATAAAATTTAATCGCAAGCACGGGTTCTTTAAGTTCCCGGTAACAGGATCCCATATTGGCATAATTGATGGCCTGGCTTGGGTCCACATCCAGGGCTTTTTCAAAATAGGTAATGGCTGTTTTGAAATCTTTTTTCATAAAACAGCAGGCCCCGGCGGTGTTCAGGATGTCCGGGCGCTGGGGATCGGCATCAAGACCGGTTTGACATGTCTCAAGGGCTGGATCCAGTAGCCCCAAATCTTTCTGGGCCGCAGCCATATGAGAACAGATATCAGGCAGGTTGCGACGGACAGGATCGCGGTCAAGGGCGGCCTGGAACTGTGTTATGGCCTCTTCTCCATCCTCCAGGGCGCTGAACATTAATCCTTTGTAAAAACTTGTGTAGTATTTTCCCGGGATGAGCGCTTCCAGTTCATCCAGCTGGTCAATGGCCGGAATAGGGTGGCTATCTTCCGTGATCAGACGGGCGGCAAACATGCCTACACTGGCCTCATCGGCTCTCTCCCTGAAATGGGCCCCCGGCATGATGGTGTAATAGGCCGGGATATCAAGGCCGGGATGGGTGGTGCAAATGGAGAGCAGATGAAATCCTCTGTCCGCCAGAATTTGGATCAGGCTTTCCACTTCCACTTTCATGTTGTCGGCGGACAAATCCGGCAGGCCAGCAGCATCCACCATGGTTTCAGGATGGGTGATATACTTGGCTGCGTCTATATCCGTAAATTTCGGTAACCCGGAGGCCACATAATTGGACCCGGAGTTAAAGTCCCCGGCAAGCTGGGCCACTTCGGTCAGGGCCCGGCCCATGGCCTTTTCCGGGGATGGAGCGGTGCCTGCGGTCCATACGATCTCGCTTGTATCCGGAAATGTGGACGGATCCCAGGCCAGTACTGCGATGGTGGGAATACCCGTGTTTAGGGAAAGGTCACTTGCATAAATTTTGATGCCCTGGTCGTCATACTTGGCAAGCAGCTCCCGGGCGAGGGGATCTTTAAAGGAGTCCAGACGGATGCCGGGAACTTTTAACTTTTCCCGGGAAACCCGGGAGCAGACGTGACGCTCCACAAGTTCGCAGATGCCCTGGGTCAAGGCCTCTTCCGTGCAGTTACCTGCACTGGGTCCGTTAAATTCATTGATCATATAAAACCAGTTAAAAGGGATATTCACCTCTTTTTTATCGGTCAGATCATAGCCTTTGGTCCATTGCAGGGGCAAAGCGTCAAATATGGGTTTAACCTTTAAAGCCTCGGCCTCATCGTCATGGACAGACTGGGTGATCAATGCGTAATCCAAAGCTTTTTCCCCAAGCTCTCCAGGTGTGGCATGGATAAAGTTCTTTTCATCTTCGGCAAAGGAAAAAAAGCTGAACCGCTCCACTAATTCCATGACCGCACTGGCCTCGGACTGTTCCGGGGTACCGCCTTTACCCATCTGCTTATTGGTTCCGGTCACCCGTTTTGCATCCGCACCACACTCACTGAAAAACACCGGAATGTCCAGGCGGCCATTATCGATGCGCTGGGTCCGGCTTAAAATATCAAGGTCCAGGGCTGCTGCCTTTTCCTTGAACCGCCGAACAGTTTCAGAAGGAGAGATGATTTTATCCTGGTCAAAGGTATAATTTTTCGGGGCGTCTTGGAGTATTATTTTATAACCCATGGGGTTCAAAACCTTTCAATTTAGTGTTTGAACGAAAGGTCACCCACCTGCGGCGTTGCAGAAAAATTTGCAATCCTCACAACCATGAGGATTGCAAATTTTTCTGCGCCTTGCATCTGGGCAACCTTTCGTCCAAACACGGTTGCCATTCAGGCAGTACTTGTAGATTTCATCGTATTACTGCGCTAAAAAGGCCCCACCTTACCATGAATTGTTGCGGATTTCATCATGATAGCACCTGTATTGATTAAATAATCTGCATTTCCGGCAGCTTTTTTGAAAATATCAAATGCGGATTAATTCCATGAATTTAAGATTAGCTCTGGGAAAAGGGAATTGGTGAAGCTGATCAACGCTCACCCATTTATGGTCAATGGGGCCGTTAAGAATCACCTGACCGGAGATGTAATCGCAAAAGAATACATCCATTTCAATCTTAAAATGGGTGTATGCGTGGAAAACCCGGGTTAAAAATTGCAGATTACCAGTCTCAATGCCGGTTTCTTCCCGGATTTCACGGACACAAGCCTGTTCAGCAACCTCTTTAGGCGCCACTTTGCCGCCGGGAAATTCCCATAATCCACCCAAAAGTCCGTCAAGTGCTCTTCGGGTGATCAGAACTTTTCCGTTTTTTCTGACAATACCTACGGCAATATGAACCGTGGGCACCTTTTTTTTCTCCATGCGCCGGGGAAAAACTTCCGTTACCCGTTTTTCACGGGCGCAACATTCCCCGGCCAGGGGACATGATGTACAGTCCGGGCGTTTAGGCGTACAGATTAGGGCGCCAAGCTCCATGAGGGCCTGGTTGTATGTGCCTGGATCTTTTTCATACAAAAGCGTTTCGGCAATGGCCTTATATGCTTTATGGGCACTATTGTGATTCACCGGCGTGTCAACGCAGAAAAGTCGTGCCAGGACACGCTTGACATTGCCGTCGACCACGGCATGGGGCTTTGCTTCCGCAATGGAGAGCACTGCTGAAGCAATATAATCCCCCACGCCCGGCAGGCCTTTAAATCCCTTATAATCATTCGGAATAACGCCGTCCATATCACGGACCACGATCCCGGCAGCCTTGTGAAGATTTCTGGCCCTGGCATAATACCCAAGACCCTCCCAGGCTTTAAGCACGGTTTCAAGGTTTGCGGCGGCAAGATTTTCAAGAGCGGGCCAGGTTTCCATGAACCTTAGAAAATAGGGAATCACGGTTTTGACCTGGGTCTGCTGGAGCATCACCTCGGAAACCCATACCCGGTATAAAGACAGATTCCTGCGCCAGGGCAGTTGCCGACAATTGTCACGGTACCAGCCCATTAAGGCCGTTTGAACTATTTTATTTTGCCTGTTTTCCAGTTTCGCACCAAGTTGATAAAGGTTCTAGTGGCCGTTCCCGAAGGTCCCTTTGGAACATATGCCTTTTCTGTAAAATCCCAGGCCGTGCCGGCAATGTCCAGATGTGCCCAAGGGGTCTTACCCACAAAATTTGACAGATACGCGGCCGCGGTTATGGTGCCGGCGGGTTTCCCTCCGGTATTTTTTATGTCTGCCACTTTAGATTCGATCTGTTTTTCATAGTTTTTATTTAGGGGCAGGCGCCATACCGGTTCTCCGGCAAGATTCCCGGCAGATTCAAGTGCTTTGACCAGGGCATCATTGTTGGATACAAGCCCTGTATAATGATGGCCAAGCCCGATGATAACGGCCCCTGTCAGGGTCGCTGCGTCAAGTACACAGGTCGGTTTGAACCTTTCAATACCCCAGGCCAGGGCATCGGCCAGAATAAGGCGGCCTTCAGCATCTGTGTTGATTACTTCGCTTGTTACCCCGTTGTAGTGGGTAATAATGTCGCCGGGGTGAATGGCCCTGGACCCGGACATATTATCCGTGGCAGGGACTATGGCCACAACTCCCACATCCGGTTTTTCCTGTGCCACGGCCTGCATGGCGCACATCACCGCCGCACCGCCGCACATATCGTATTTCATATCTTCCATACCCGCAGAGGGCTTGATGCTGATGCCCCCGGAATCAAAAGTTAAGCCCTTGCCCACAAGGAGGATGGTTTCAGTGGCGTCTTCAGGCAAATATTCAAGGATCACCATGCGTGCCGGTACATGGGAGCCCTGGTTGACCGCAAGAATTCCTCCCATGCCCATCTGTTCCATCTCTTTTTTTTCTATACACCGATATCCCAGCCCCGTGTCTGCGGCAAGTTGTTTGGCGTATGCCGCAAAATCAGCAGAAGTCCAGTGGTTGCCGGGCTCATTGGCCATATCCCGTGCCGTACAGGCGGCAAAGGCAGAATATTTTGCCTTTTCAATACCCTGGCGAATGAGATTAAGATTGTCGTTGCATACAAATTTTATCCCACCAAGCCCTGGGTAATCGGTTTTCTTTTTGGTGCTTTCTTTATATTTATCAAACCGGTAATCCCCGAGGATAACACCTTCGGCCAGGGCGGCCGCAGACGCTTGGGGATCAGTCAGGGCACCAGACAGATATTTTGGATCAGGCAAGCAGATTACCGTTTCCTTGGCTTTAACCGATGCACACACCTTGGCAACCTGTCCACCGGCCTCCCGCAGCATGTCCAGGGCATTTCCCTTATCATTTTCTTTATTAACAGCACCTATGCCTAAAACCAGCACCCGGGCAGCAGACATTTTTGATCCGGCAGCCGGATAAAATAATATCTGTTCTGCAGCTTTGCCTGAAAAATCCTTTAATTCAAACGCCTTTTCAACCTGGGGCTTTACAGCAGCATCACATGCAGGCATTTTGCCCT
Organism: uncultured Desulfobacter sp.; assembly: GCF_963664415.1. Classification (NCBI taxonomy): domain Bacteria; kingdom Pseudomonadati; phylum Thermodesulfobacteriota; class Desulfobacteria; order Desulfobacterales; family Desulfobacteraceae; genus Desulfobacter; species uncultured Desulfobacter sp. Next base: position 1,535,468 of record NZ_OY761440.1, read on the forward strand.
TTTCCTCCACGGCGAAATAAACGAGAAGGTCTGTTTTAATCGTTTCGGCAGCTTTGGTGATCGTTGTGATACGGTCTTTTTTCATGGGACACCTTTTTTTACCGGTTGTTTGGAAATTTAAAGTATATTGGAATTTACCATAAAATCAGGGTTAGGTAAAAGAATTCAGATAATAACAGCCATGGGAGGACATGGCCTATCAAAATATACAAATCATTTAGGAACTTTGAGACTATTCACAAATTGTTGTTGTTGTATCTTGCCTTATTTAAAATATTCCAGTATACCTTAATTAAATTAATTATTTATAAACTTATAGGAGGCAAAGACATTGAACGATATTGCTGTACTTGCCGGTGACGGTATTGGTCCTGAGGTCATGGCACAGGCAATCAGGGTGCTTGATAAGGCTGCCGAGCTTTTTGATTTTGAACTATCCTATGAATACGCGGATGTGGGTGGTGCTGGCATAGATAATCATGGTAAAGCATTGCCCGACTCAACACTGGCATTGTGCGAACAAAAAGATGCCATTTTATTTGGTTCTGTGGGCGGACCGAAATGGGAACACCTGCCACCGGAAGAACAACCTGAACGTGCTTCACTTTTAACGCTGCGCAAACACTTTGGTTTATATTGCAACCTGAGACCCTCCAAGGTATTCCCCTCCCTTGCATCTGCATCCCCTCTGAAACCGGAAATCATAAAAGACGGATTTGACATCTTATGTGTCAGGGAACTGACCGGGGGACTCTATTTTGGTAAACCTAGAGGCAAAAGGGGCAGCGGCCCTGATGAAACCGCATTTGATACCATGGTTTATTCCAGATTTGAAATTGAGCGGATTGCCAAAATGGCCTTTGAGGCCGCCAGGAAAAGGCGCAGCATTGTATCATCTGTGGACAAGGCCAATGTGCTGACCTCCATGGTTCTGTGGCGGGAAGTGGTTATAGAGGTTGCTAAATCATACCCGGATGTTACATTGAACCACATATATGTCGACAATGCAGCCATGCAGCTTATTCGAAATCCCCAGCAATTTGATGTGCTTTTATGCGGAAATATGTTTGGGGATATTATATCTGATGAATGCGCTATGATTACCGGATCAATGGGGTTGCTCTCCTCGGCAAGCCTAAATGAAAAAAAATTCGGCCTTTATGAGCCGGCCGGCGGATCTGCACCTGATATTGCGGGCAAAGGGATTGCCAACCCCATTGCCCAGATCCTGTCCGCAGCCATGATGCTTAAATACACCTTTGGGCAAACCCAGGCCGCTGATGCCATTGAGGCAGCAATTTCCAATGTTCTTGATCAAGGAATTCTCACGGCAGATCTGACAGATAACAAAGAGAAAGCAGTTAATACCCAGGAAATGGGAACGGAGATAATCAATGCTATGAAAAATATCCACAGCGCTTGATCTCTTATTATTGCCCCCTGCACAGCCCGGCCATCGAGAGTTTTTTCTCTATGGCCGTTTTTTTGTTCTTTATTTTTGTACTAAATAAAAAAAAGCTTTTGAGTTTCCTCAAAAGCTTTTTTTATATTATGGCGGGAGTGACGAGACTCGAACTCGCGGCCTCTAGCGTGACAGGCTAGCGTTCTAACCAACTGAACTACACCCCCGTAATCTACTTCTTTTTGCTGGTGGGCGATGCAGGGATCGAACCTGCGACTTCAAGCTTGTAAGGCTTGCACTCTCCCAGCTGAGTTAATCGCCCGAAACGGCAGCATATATACCAAGCCCCCATGTGCGTGTCAAGCAAAATTATTCTTTTTTTGTTTTTTTTATTTTCATTGTGCAACTGCTTAAGAATTTAATCAAATCCTTGCAAAATTATGGGGACATTGGTATGCTACCATATTAATATGTAAACATTATAGAAGAATTGAATGCAATATCTTATCACCTTTTTTCCTGACAACAATCAAAATAAAACAAGGGGTATCGCACGTATAGAGTCCCTGATTTATAATGTCAGCAGCAAAAGTATAATTTAGGAGTCGATAATGGAACCTGTTCAGGGATATCTGGAAATCATGGACAAGGGTTTTGGTTTTCTAAGAAATATTGAAGAAAATTTTAACCCCAAGCCTGAAAATCCCTATGTACCCAACAGCCTGATACGCAAACTCAATCTAAGGGAAGGCAGCTTTATTCAGGGCTATGGAGAAAAAAAGAGTCCACAGAATGTAAACGTTGCCCTTATACGTATTGAGACCATCAACAATCTTCCCTTTGACGAGTTCATAAGAACGCCAATGCTCCAGGAGCAGGTCAGCATCAACCCCTTTGAAAGGTATCAGCTTGCCCAGGGACCTGATGATCTAACAGGAAAAGCTTTGGATCTGATTGTGCCCATCGGCATGGGGCAGCGGGGGTTGATCATTGCTCCGCCAAAATCCGGAAAGACAACCATTTTAAGGCACATGGCCAATTCCGTGGTCCTCAACCACCCTGATGCCAAGGTGTTTGTTCTTCTTGTGGACGAACGGCCTGAGGAAGTCACCGATTTTCAAAGAGGGTTAACCGATGCCCACGTACTCTATTCTTCTGCGGATCAGCAAATCGGTCAACACATGAGGATGACGCGGCTTGCGATGCACACGGCCATTAGATGTACGGAAATAGGGCAAGATGCCGTGGTTTTCATTGATTCTTTAACCCGGATGACCCGGGCGTTTAATATTGACACCGATTCCTATGGCAAAACCATGAGTGGCGGTCTTGGCGCCAATGCCATGGAGTTTCCCAGGAAAATTTTTGGGGGTGCCCGCAAGCTTGAGAACGGCGGTTCTCTTACGATCATTGCCACCATTCTGGTCGATACCGGCAGTCGCATGGATGATGTTATTTTCCAAGAATTCAAAGGCACCGGCAATATGGATCTTTTTCTATCCCGAGAGTGCGCCGAGCAAAGAATATGGCCGGCCATTAATATCAACCAATCCGGGACCCGGAAAGAAGATCTGCTAATGGCCCCTGAAGAATATGAGAGCATGGTGAATATTCGCCGCAGTATTGCACCGTTAGACGAAGTTACGGCCATGTCTCAGTTTTTGTCCATGATCGAAGACGGTTTATAAAGACAGCATTTCCTTATATCATTTAAAATAAAAAATCGCTGCACTATAAGATTTATAGTGCAGCGATTTTTTATTTTACAAGTTTATTGATATGTCGTTTAGAGTCAGACTTTATACGACAAGGGCATGCTCAAGCACTTCGGCCATATTTTCTACATAGACTATATCAAGCTGTTTTTGAATCGCTTTGGGAACGTCTATGATATCTTTTTGGTTTTCCTTGCAGAGGATAACTTTTTTAATTCCATTGGCATGGGCTGCCAGAAGTTTTTCCTTCAGCCCCCCGATGGGCAACACGCGTCCGCGAAGGGTTATTTCCCCTGTCATAGCCGCTGTCCGATTTACGGGCTGACCAGTGAGAATGGAAACGACTGCCGTACACATGGCGATACCGGCTGACGGTCCATCTTTTGGAATGGCCCCTTCGGGTACATGGATATGGATATCTGTATCCTTGTAAAAGTCTTCTCGGATTTTGAGATCGGCACTTCTTGACCGGACATAGGATACGGCCGCTTGGGCACTTTCTTTCATCACATCCCCAAGCTTGCCGGTAACCATTACATTTCCTTTGCCTGGCATGGTTACCGCTTCAATGGTTAAAAGTTCGCCTCCTGCCTGGGTCCAAGCGAGTCCGGTAACAATTCCGGTCTTATCTTCCTGTTCCAGAATGGAATTTCTAAATTTGGTCTGCCCCAGATATTTTGAAATCGTATTTGCTGTGACCTGATGTTTTTTGTGTGTCTGGGTCCGTACAATCTCCGTGGCAATTTTTCTAAGTACTGAAGATAGTTCACGCTCTAAATTTCTTACTCCGGCTTCTTTGGTGTATTGCTTGATAATCGTCTCGACCGCAGCTTTGGAAAAAGAGATTTCATAATCATCTAGGCCGTTTTCATGAATTTGCTTAGGAATCAGGTACCCGGTGGCAATCTGGTATTTTTCATAATCGGTATACCCAGGTATTTGAATCACCTCCATGCGGTCACGCAGCGGGGCGGGGATTTCATGCAGGGTATTAGCAGTGGTGATAAACAAAATTTCAGAAAGATCATAATCAACCTCAAGATAATGATCGTTAAAATCTTTGTTTTGTTCAGGGTCCAGAGCTTCCAGGAGGGCAGAAGAGGGGTCTCCTCTAAAATCACTGGTCATTTTATCAATCTCATCCAGACAGAATACCGGATTATTGTATCCCACTTTTTTTAACGTCTGGATAATTTTTCCGGGCATGGCACCGACATAAGTTCTCCGGTGGCCACGAATTTCTGCTTCATCGCGGACCCCGCCTAAAGAGACCCGGGCAAATGAGCGTCCGGTTGCCGTGGCAACAGACCGGGCAAGGGAGGTCTTGCCAACCCCGGGTGGCCCCACTAAGCATAGAATCGGCCCTTTTATTTTTTTAACCAAAATTTGAACAGCCAGGTATTCAAGGATTCTCTCTTTGGGTTTTTTCAGACCGTAATGGTCTTTGTCCAGAATCTGCTCTGCTTTTGAAATTTCATTTTTTACTCGTTTTTTTCGGTACCAGGGCAGGGAGACCAGCCAGTCGATGTAGTTTCTGACTACTGTTGCCTCCGAGGAGGTTGCAGCCATTAACTTAAGCTTTTCTAACTCTGTGCGTACAACTCCGGCAGCTTCTTTAGGCATGCGTTTGGCCTTGATCTTTTTTTCAAGGTCAGCAAATTCGCCTCCTTGGCCGTCTTCACCCATTTCCTTTTGGATGGCCCGCATCTGCTCGTTAAGGTAGTGACGTTTTTGAAGTTTATCCATCTGTTCTTTAACTCTGCCCTTGATTTTCTGGGACATGGAAAAAACTTCCGTCTCTTTTTGAATAAACTTTAAAAGCAAAAAGAAACGTTCTTCTATATCGCCACACTCCAACAGCTTCTGCTTATCCTGAACTTTGAAGGGCAGCTGGGCGGCAATGGTATCGGCATACCTCGACGGATACTGTTCAAGGGCATCCAATCCCTTGAAAAAGCTTTTGGAAACGACCCCTGACAGGCTGACATAATTTTGGAACGCTTCGTGAACTGTTCGGATGGCCGCTTCGGTATTGGCTTCGGCCAGCGGTTTTTCCTGGACGTCCACATAATCAACGACCTGAAACCCGTCTTGTTCAAGCATTTTTAAGATACAGCCACGGGCAACCCCCTCAACTAATGCCTTTACCGTCCCATCAGGAAGACGTAGCAATTGGGTGATTCTGGCTTCTGTGCCCACCTGAAAAATATCCTCAATAGTGGGTTTCAGGACTTCCGGATCTTGCTGGGTTGTAAGGAAAATTTTTTTATCACTGCCCATGGCCTGGGAAAGCGCCTTGATGGATTTCTCCCTTCCCACAAAAATGGAGGTCGTAACAAAGGGGAAGAGGACAATATCCCTCAGCGGAACCAGCGGAAGGGTCTTATTCTCCTTTTCTGGGCCATCCTCGGGATTGAAAAAACGGGAAATACTGATCATGGATGCACTCTTTCTATTTAATGCCTGACCAAAAGCCCGTGTATAGACCAAAAGTTGCCCAGATGCATGGCGTATGAAAAAATTTTAAAACCAGTGCCGCTTCATGAGTGTGAGAGCGGCTTTTCGTGGTTTGATAAATTTTTGTTTCTACGCCGCAGGTGGGCAACTTTTCGCTTAAACACTATTTAAGCCTGCTTTTTGGGCTGTTCGTACAGCAGGATGGGGTCCTCGTGGTTTAATACCACTTCTTCACCGACTACGCACTCAACCACATCTTTTTTGGAGGGAATTTCATACATGATATCCATCATGGTCTCCTCCATAATAGCACGCAACCCGCGGGCGCCGGATTTTCTGGCCACGGCTTCCTTGGCCATGGCTTCAAGCGCCTCATCCGTAAACTGTAGGTTTACCCCTTCAACGCGAAAAAGTTCCTGGTATTGTCGAACCAGGGCATTCTTGGGTTCTGTCAGAATTTTAACCAAAGACGATTCATTCAGTTCCCCTATGGACGTTATGATTGGCAGTCGTCCTAAAAATTCGGGGATTAAACCAAACTTAATCAGATCTTCCGGCTTTACCTGTTCAAGGAGCTCTCCGATGTTTATCTCTTTTTTATCTGCGATTTTTGCACCAAATCCCATGGTTTTCTGGGTTAGACGGCGCTCGACCACTTTTTCAAGACCAGTAAAAGTGCCTCCGCAGATAAACAGGATATTGGATGTGTCCACCTTGACATAATCCTGCTGGGGATGTTTCCTGCCGCCCTTGGGAGGCACCGAAGCAATGGTGCCTTCAATGATTTTAAGAAGGGCCTGCTGGACCCCCTCTCCGGAGACATCCCGGGTGATTGAAGGGTTATCCCCCCGCTGGGAAATTTTATCTATCTCATCAATGTAGATGATACCCTTTTGGGCTTTTTCAATGTCGTAATCCGCATTCTGAACCAAAGAGAGGACGATATTTTCCACGTCCTCACCAACATAGCCGGCCTCGGTCAGAGCTGTCGCATCGGCAATGGCAAAAGGGACATCCAAAAACCGGGCAAGGGTCTGGGCCAGAAGGGTTTTTCCACATCCGGTCGGACCGATAATCAGGATATTGCTTTTTTGAATCTCGACATCTTCATCGCTTTTTGCAAGATGTGAGGCCAGGCGTTTATAATGATTATAAACCGCCACGGATAAGACCTTTTTTGCACGATCCTGTTCTATAATGTATGCGTCAAGCTGATCCTTGATCTGCTTGGGCACCATAAACTCCTTGGCTTCCTTTGGTTCGACAGCCAACTCTTTTTCTTCATCTTCGATAATCTCACCGCACAGCTTAATGCACTCATTGCAGATATAGACGCTGGGCCCGGCTATCAGTTTTTTTACTTCCTTTTGGTTTTTTCCACAGAATGAACAGAAAAACTGATCGTTTGTATCATCTTTTTTGGCCATATTTTATGACTCCTTTGACGCCTCCTGCTCAGAGGCCTTTTCCAATTGGCTTCTGTCACTGACCACACGGTCAATAATGCCGTATTCCAAGGCTTGCTCTCCGGACATGAAAAAATCACGTTCCGTATCCGCCGCAACCTTTTCAAGGTCCTGCCCCGTATGTTTAGATAAAATTTCGTTCAAAGAATCTTTCATTCTTAAAATTTCAGTTGCCTGAATCTTGATGTCAGTTGCCTGCCCCTGGGCACCGCCCAGGGGCTGGTGAATCATTATCCTGGCATTGGGCAGGGCGAACCGTTTGCCGGAAGTTCCGGCAGTAAGAAGCAACGCCCCCATACTGGCTGCCTGGCCGATACACACCGTTGCCACATCCGGCTTAATGTACTGCATGGTGTCATAGATAGCCATACCTGCTGTCACAACGCCGCCAGGAGAATTAATATAAAAATTGATATCTTTTTCAGGGTCTTCGGATTCAAGAAACAGCATCTGAGCAACAATGAGGTTGGCAATTTCATTGTCTATGGCTGATCCCAAAAAAATAATTCTGTCTTTTAAAAGCCGAGAATAGATATCATATGCACGTTCTCCTCTGTTGCTCTGCTCAACAACCATTGGAATAAGGGGCACGATTTAACTCCTTGTCATGATCTAAATATATGTTTTTAATCTTGTTGCCGTCCAAGCAGTTAAGATAAATTGACCCATGTCAATCAATTCTATGGATTGACCCCGACCAATCAATAATCAGTCTCAACCCACAAAAAATACAAAAGCAGTTCAAAGAAATCTTGGCACTTTCATTTAAAACTTACGGATTTTTTAAGCTTGTGTACCTTCTTCTTCAGTTTGCTCATCAGCTGCTTGGGATTCATCCGGCGTCACTTCAACTACGTTACTCTTTTCTATTATAAGATCAACGGCCTTTTTTTCAAGCTGGGTGTGTTTATAATATTCAAGCTGACGCGGGTCCATGTTGAAAAAATTCTTGATGGCGTCCTTTGTCGCACTCATTGCCTGGGCCATCTCTTCAAAGCCGGCGTCAAGTTCTTCGTCACTGAGATCCATCTTTTCCTGGTCAATTATTTTACCCAGGATCAGATGCCGCCGCGCCTGTTTTTCAGCCACATCTCTGTATTTTTCCTGCATGATTTCACGGGTTAAGCCGACGTCTTCAAGGGATGTATTATTCTGGGCATAGGCCTGTTCCGTTTCTGAAATAATGCCGTCCAGCTCACCTTCAATCAGGGCGTCAGGGACTTGAAAATCTATTTTTTCGAGTATCTGGGTAAAAACCTGCTCACTCATTTCATGCTTGACCCGCTGGATAATTCCTTTTTCAAGGTTGTCTCGGATGGCCGTTTTTACGTCTTCAAGGGTCTCGTATTGATCAAGGTCTTTTACCAGATCATCATTGGCTTCGGGCAGCACCTCTTCCTGGATTTCCTTCAGCGTTACCTTATACTGAATGGTCTTTCCTTTCAGATTTTCATCATGAAAATCCTCTGCGTAAACCACTTCAATATCCAGGTCCTGAACAGGAATTACCCCGATAAGTTTTTCGGAAAATTCTTTAGGCAACGGCTCCATATTGAGGGCTGTAACATAATTTTCAACTTTGGGGGTATGCTCAAAGGCTTCGCCATTTAAAAAACCCTCATAATCAATCAGAACAAAGTCGCCTTCTTTTACCGGACGATCTTCTTCGACCTTCTGCTTTGTGGCCATGGTCTTTTGCAGCATATATATCTGGCTTTCAATCTCAGCCTCGCTTACTTCATAAAGCGTCTTTTTAATTTCAAGGCCTTGGAAATCGATATCATCCAGTTCGGGTTTAACTTCCACAGTGATCTCAAACGAATAATCAGCATCCGGCTTGAGCTCCGGAGGGTCAAGTTGGGGCCCGCCAACAATATCTAACTTATGATTTTCAACTGCTTCAACAAAAGCCTCCTGGATCAGGCGCGGGGCAACCTCGGCATGAACGTCTGCGGCAAACCGGTTTTCAAGCACTTTTCTGGGAACTTTTCCTTTTCGAAAACCTTTGATATCTGCCTTCTTTTTCAAATCGGCATAGGCTTTATTCAGCTCTTTGGAAATTGTTTCCTTAGGAATTTCAAAAGAAAGCACTTTTTTAATACTGCTCTGATCTTCGATTTTTACCTGCATGATTTTGTCCTGTTATTTCCTGTTAATTGGCGTTAATCTACTGAACGCACCTTCAAAAATAAAAATTATACCCTAACTGATTTATTATACGGTACAAACACATTACACAAAGTTAACTAAAATACCCTGTCTTCATGGTGGTGTCAAGGAAATTGCCATCCCGTAGATAAGGGGCAAAGCCAGAACTATGTAACCTTTTAACCCCTTTTACAATCAGGGGAAGGACCTGTCCGGAAAAAATGATCTTGATTTTTTTTATGCCAGGTGATAAATATTCCTGTCATTTCTGATTATCGGGGCGTAGCGCAGTCTGGCAGCGCGCCTGCTTTGGGAGCAGGATGTCGGAGGTTCAAATCCTCTCGCCCCGACCAGCATGATTAAAGGCTTTCAGTATTTTCACTGAGAGCTTTTTGTATTTTTGGTTGTGGCTTCTGGTTGCGGTTTTTCATTTTTTGACTCAAATCTCCCGGATATAGAATCCATAGCATCCTCTATGGCACCATCCAGTTTATGAAGGTATATTTCAGTTGTTCGGGCTTCTGAGTGACCTAAAATATTCTGAATCGTCTTCGTTGAGATTTTGGGGTTGTCAGCCAGGAGAGAGGCCATAAGGTGCCGCAAGGTATGAAATCCAAAATAGGGATTTATTCCGGCTCTTTTACAAAGCCCTTTCATGAACTTTGGGCGATGATTAAAGCGATCATTTGTTTTTTCATTGAAAAACACCCAAGTGTCTTGTTTTCGATCCTGCCACATTTTCCATAAGGTGAAATACAATTCATCGTTTATGGTCACGGTAACAGCCTTATATGATCCACCGTGGGTTTTCTTGGTCCATTTGGTTAAGAGCCGTTTCTCAAAATTGATGTCTTCCCAAGTTAAACGTAACACTTCGTCAATCCGGGCTAAAGTATGAAGCAGAACAATCAACAAATTCTTTTCATCGGTTTCCGGATCTGCAGCCAAAAGAAGTTTTATAATATCCTGTTCCTGGGGAACCCGTTTCCGGGCTACCGTATGGGGAAGTTTTTCAATCTTTTTGACCGGATTTCGATCAATGGATTCAAGTACATTTTCTGCATAGCTGAATAATGATGACAATTCTTTACGGTGAACATTGTAATTATTATTACTTGGACGGGTACCTAAGTATTTCGCTATGACTTCTGGAGTGATTTTTGAAATGGGAAAATCATCACCACCAAGGAAACGACCGAAGGACACAAAAACACTTTTCTTGTATTTCCATGTTTTCAGAGCATGCCGACGTGATGAAAAATCAAGATACAAATTACATAGCGTCAAGTAACCCATGCCGGTTGAGATCGGATTTCTCTTTACTTCTTCCTTTCTTTTTGCACGAGCTGCCGACGCTTCCGTTTTTGTTTTGAATCCCCTGGCCGCGTAAATTTCGTTTTGATACTGAAAACTGTAACACCAATGCTTCCGGGTCTTGTCCTTCCATAATCCCATAAATTACCTCTTGTCTAAAGCGCCAAACCCCAATACCGCCAGGCTTAAAACCACCTAATTTTTTCACATGTTTATAGACAGTATTTTCTGAAATTTGTAATAATTCCGCAACATCAGAAGGGGTCAAAAGCTTGTTCTTATTATGGGCATCCGATCCTTTCATCATGTTTCATCCTCGAAATGTGGTTACAGTTCTATTGATTATTTTCTATTTTTCGATAAATGACCTTTGGCATAATCCGAATAGCAATAATGCAAATATGTGTTGAAATCAATTTTGCCTGTCATGTATTCATGTTCAAATTTCGTTATGCTGCTTTTGCCGTTTTTCTTTACCAGAAGGTAAAGGTGGCTTTTTAATTCTCGTGGATTCATTTTATCTGTTCGCTATTAAGTGTTTGCCGGATATCTAATTGAATTGATCAGGATGATGATTAGAAAATGTCCAGGATAAGCCACATAATAAAAGTATTTTTGGATTATTTTTGGCAAAGGAACGGTGGTCCTGGAGTACATGAGAAAGACAGCAGCCGGACCCAACAGAACATAAGCGGCACCGGACAAATGATAGACCAAGAGGTAAAAGGCTGTCATCACGCCCAGGAGGTACACCGGCCGATGGTGCAAAAAATAAATGGCAAAGACTATAAAAATATAGATTGATACGACATTGGCCAAGACAAGAAGCAGGGTCAAATAAAACGCATGGTAGCCGTACCGCTCATACAGGACAAGGATGATCAGGCCAAAAAGCAAGGTATAAAGATCATTGAGTCTATGCAGATCCGGGAACAAAATATTAAAAAAAGGTTGGGTAATACAGGCGCACGTCACCAGGGAAATGATATAGAGCTGGAGATCCTTGGTGTATTTCAGGCCCTGAGTAATGAAATAGGCAAACAAAGGGAACGACAGTGCGCCCAGGGATCTCATGACAAATTCATGTTCCGGGAAAAAGAATATGGCCGAATGGTCAATCACCATTGTCATAAAAGCAATCAGTTTAATCATTTTGATGACCCCAAACTTAAGGTGTACGAAATCAGTCTAAAAACACAAAAAGAAAAGGCAATCGTCACAATGGGCAATCCGACATAGGTGACGATATCACTGATAAACAAGGTAAGGTCAAAGCCTTCGGGTAAAGAGATCATGTTAAAGCCTTAAGGATAAGCCCAGGGCCAGGGCGTTACATGAAAATGCACCGATGATTAACGAGATACTTTTTGACGTCAGATCCGAGGTGTCGGTAATCTCAATATAATCGACTTGCCCCGGGTCAGAATCAAGATCCGTCACCGAGATCGATGTTCTTTGGTAATACGCTTGGGTCAAAATATTAATTTGAGAAAAATCGGATGTATTAAAAAGGTAGTCATCGACAACAAAGAATGCGGTGGCCTGGTCCACCCGGTAAAGATCCACCTGGCCGGTCTTGGTGACGGCTGCATATGATTCGGTGTTGGAAAGAAGTATTAAAAGAAACAAGACGCCTATTGAATTGAAGCGGGAAGATCCAATCCGAAGGGCAGATACGATGGACCGGATAATAACGCCCAGGAGCAGGGAAATAACAACAAGGCCAAAACCATTTCCAAATGCTTCTAAATCTATCATTGTTTATCCTCTGTTTTTCCAATATTTTTCGGTTTTAACGTCGTTTAGACTCATTTGATATTCTTCTTCCATTAAGGGTTCACGCCAGGTGCCTTTGCTATTCTGCCAGCGGGTAAACGCTTTTTTGGCTCCGATTTCCCCCTCGGTCATGCCGATATTGAAAAGCTCCATGATTTTTACAAATGCAAAGACAATGAACAGCAAGGAGAGCATGGCAAGGAGGACCACAGAGATATCGTTTGATATAAAACTGGAGAGATTAGCCGTGAACTGTGTGAACATTAAACTGATTAAATCGGTTTCCATAACGCTCCTTTAGGGTAGATTGTAACCTATTGAAATCATTTACGACATCAAGATGGTTTTTTACATAACACGCCTTAGGGGGGTGGTTGGGGTGGAGAAAAACGGCCTCCACCCCTTAAAAAATTAACCTCTGCTCATGGTACGCCGGATGTACTTGTAGGCGAGGAAGCCCAGATTAATGGTGACAAACGTGGTCAGGACGGTGAGAACCTGACCGTTGATGGTTGAGATGTCAAAAGCGGTCCAGAGATCTGCAACACTCGGGGTTGCAAAGGACAGGCCGAACATGCCGAAAAATGCAGAGAACACAGCTGCGGTAAACATCTGAGAACGGGTAATAAGATTCTTCATGATAAAACTCCTTTTAAAAAAAAATTAACGAAAGACTTTAACAAGCAACCCCAGCCCCACAACGATTATCAGAATGGTGATAATGCCCGCTGCAGCGGTATTGACGTCGGTTCTGACACCATCAAACATATCTGATGAAATCAAAGGGGTATATTCGGTTGTTGCCAAAGCAAGACCAGTGATCCCGAAAAGGATCAATGAAACAACGCTGAGGATTCGCTTAAGAAAACACATAGCGTATCACCTCACTGTTGATTAATATGGAAACCGAAAACTGCGTAGTTTCCTGATTATCAAGACCCATCTTTAACCAGCTTAAAGACGACCTTGACACGCTTCCTTTGTTATATTTCAGACCGCCGATCAGGGTTGTTTCTCCAGCCCTGAACACGATTTGATTGTCAATTTTACGGATTGATATTTGGGGTTGTCTGACCAGGTTGGGTTCTGTTCCCACCTCAAGGAATTCAATCAGGCTTTGGATGTTTCCGGTAAATTGCGTTGAAATGATGTTCCCGGACACCGACGGCTTGAGTTTTAAGATCAGGCCGGACGAGACGGTATCGAATTCATAGCCCTGGGCAACGGTATCTGTGGCGCCGTCAATGGATGACACGGTAATCTCTTTGACGTAGGGGATTTTTTCAGACACATCAAGCTCAGCGGTGGAGCCGTTCATCACAGAGATCCGGGCAGACTGAAGCACGGTAAAATCTTTCAATTCGTCCAGGGATTCAACAACCGATTGAAGCGATAAGTGACCAGCGCCAAGATTCAAAGCAAAGCCGTCATCCGAGCCGGTAACGGAAAACTTAAGCGGATCTTCATACAGATCTGTTAAGCTGGCAGCCAATTGGGACCAATCAATACCATGCTTGTATGTATGGCTGTCCTGGGCTTCAAGGATCATGATATCGAACACAACCAGGGTGAGGTACGGATTGTTTTTGAAATAATCGTAAACGGTCAGGTATGTATAATAATCTGTGTTAAATACGATCCGGGATGACAGTTCATCATAAAAAGAGTCCTGGACACCAAAAGAGTTTAATAATTTTATCAAGTTCTCCTGGGTGCCGGGCATGAGCACCTTTACATAGGCCGGGGAAGTCTTGCGGATGATCAACACGCCCTGTTTGTATTTGAAAAACAAACCATGGCTGATTTGAAGGGATTGCAGCAGGGTTTTCAGGGTGCCGTGGTAAGCGGGCATGGAGACGGTTTGAAGTCTGGGTGTTTCTTTATCTCCGGTACCAGGGTTGACGGCATCCTTTGTTTCCGTGGTCTGCTCAATGTAACACCCGATATCGGCCACAATGTTTATTCCCTGATCAATTAAAATTTGGAAAAAATCACAAAGCGGGACCGGCGCGGTTAAATTGATCGATACCTTTATATCATCAGGGATTTTATCAAGATCATCATCGAACTTAATAAAATCTTTGACCACAACCTCTTTTACCGTTGATGTATTGCGGTGAATATCAAACGGTTTATGTTCATTATACACCGGCACTTTAAAGGAGGATTGCGCACAGCCGGCACAGAAAAATAATGTCATTGTCAGATAAAAATATTTCATTGGGTCACCAAAATTGAGCTGTCAGTTTTTGATTTAAAAATCTTTTTTGAATTAATAACGCCCACCAATACATAGTTCGCTAAAGGGTTTGCCTGGCCGGAATACCCCGGCTCCTGATTCGGGATGTCAGGCTGATTGCCATCGGTTAATGATTGTTGTTTTCTTTCTTCAATAGAGTCTGCAATGGACTGGGTTCCAAAAAGATCGCCGCTTAACAGGCTTGACTGACTTAAAAAATAAATAAATAGGCCAAGAACAATGGGAATTGCATAGAATATAGGATGCTTCAGGATATTGGCGGGTTTTTCAATGCCGATTTCTTCGGTTCCATCTTTAAAATAGCTTTTGTAGCACTTGAAGATTTTAGGATCATAGGAGCAGGTTTTTTGGCCGATCTGGTCAAGCGTCGGACCGTAATAGCAAAACCGGACATATTTTTTCTTGACCAGGTTGCCGAACATATTCAGCTTTTTGTAACGATAAGTGAATTCAACCAGGGACCTGACAGAGCTTTCGATACGTTCAACGTTTTGGGTGATAAGGATAAGATCAACACCCATATGGCGGTGTTCGCTGGCCCATTTCCCAAAGGCTCTGTTTGTTTTGGTTTGCCAGTCCCGGGAATTAAAAAAGTTCTGGGCTTCATCAATAATGACCAGATCTCCGGGGATTGTATGCTCCCAGAATTCCGTGACCTGGTGATTCTGGAGAGCAACAAGATTGGCTTTGAGTTGACTGTCCTCAAGATTGAGAAAATGCTTTATGATTTCCTGTTTTTCTTCCTGATCCGGGCCGGAGATGTTTGTTAAAATGCGTCTGCCCTGGGCAAGGTTGTCCAGCAGTTTGCGCATGGCATCATAGGTTTTACCGGCACCGGGAAGCCCTTCGTAACAGGAAATCATTTTAGACCCTTGTGAATGCTGCCGGGATAAGGTTAAGGGTCAAACGGATCAGGCAGGCTGCAGCCAGCATGGTAAGACATTGGGCAATGTTCAGCTTATAAAGGATGTATAAAATTTGATCCGGTAAAACGTTCCAATCGCCGAATGAAGAAAGGGCGGTAACCTGGGCAAAGTCAATCGCTGTAATGATCGTTTCAATAATGCTGAAGAATACATCCAGGAACAAATAAAAAATCTCTGACAGGAGGTATAAGATGCCGTCAAGAATCCAATTGAACAGATTAATGAGCATTCCCCAGAAATTGGAACAGAAATCTATTATTTTATTAATCATGTTATCCCTTTTTCAGAACCAAGATTTTAAAACAGGCAAAGCTTGTCACTAACAAAAGAACGGACCGCAAGACCTGCCAGATATTGTCGTAATCCGAATAATCTATGGTGGCCGTTTGTTCGCTTGAGGCCCCCCATTTGCCAATATTTACCGTTTGTATAGATGAACCTGAGCCGGAAGGACCGGAAAAAATGCCAAAAGGAAGGCTGAAAAGATCTGATCCTTTTAGCGTGGTTATAAAAAGATCGTACCTGTCTGAATACTTGGTCTTTATGGTGGTTAAGGTGTCTGTTTCGTCCAGGTCGGGGATATTATCGGTAACTGTCGTATCTATCGTTTGGCCGGAATCTATCAAATTATCTCCAACGGCCTGGCCGATTTCATCTGCGGTGGGTGTGGTTACGGAAACAACAGACCCACCGGATGACGTGGAAGAGGCTGTTCCGGTTTTGTCATTGATTTTGGCAAGGTAATCGTTTGTTATGCCCAGGTATTTTTGGATGTTTTCTAAGTTTGTATTTGTTGACGCGGTATTTTTAATGACCTTATCCAGACGATCTGAATCACCATCATTTGAATCCGGTTGTTCTGAAGGGGCTTGCTGGGTGTCCGGCTGTTTTGCTTCTGTTTGATCATCTTCAGCGTCTCTATAATCTTTGAAGGGATCGGTGGAACCGGGGATAATCGTGCCGTCATCCTGAATTTCAACAGGGTTGTTTTGTTTAGTAATGTTTAGATTATCAATGTCTAATTTTTCTAAGGATGCAGCAAGATCTTCTGCTGTTTGAAAAGTTCGAAGGTCACCGGTAACCGAATCAATTGTATAGCCTTCATAATCAGTGGGAAGTGTGCCAAATGAATATTGGTTGCCTTCACCATCTTGGATAACACCGGCAACGACTTTGTTGTTTTGATCGTAACAGACGGAAACAATAGCGGCTTTATATGAATCTGATGAATTAGGCTTTAAATCGAAATCATCTGCTATGCCGTCTCCATCAGTATCTGGAATTGCCGTACAAACATCAATATCAGCAACATATACCGCATATGTCGTTTTATAAACGCTGTAACCGGATACATGGTTATATAGATACAGATAAACGCCTGACGATATACTATAATTACTATTGATAGAACAGGTACTACAACCGATAGCCGTACGAACAGCATCACGGGCTTCCGTCGTAGTACTATAGGTACCGACATAGACCTTTTCAGCAGACGAATAACCCAAAGAATTTATAACATCTATCCCATCCTGCTCGAATGTATTATACGGGCAAGTTTGAGTATAAGCCAAAGAAGCAAAAATTAAAGGAATACAAAACCCAATTGATAAATATAATACTTGTTTCATTTCGCCCGAAAATGATTTGCCACCGATCATAAGACACCTGTCCAAATATCAGTGCCGTGCCCCTCAATTCATGTTGAAAAACAGGAAAAAGAGGAGCAGCACATGGGTTACGGGTTATCCGAATTAATCGCTTTCCTGCCAGTAAACGCGGCCATTGAATTCCTGAAATGAGATGGAATTGTGATAGGGCGTCATCTCGGTTGAATTGTCAAAGATCTCCTTGGAAACTTTTATTTTCAAAAATTTCTCCAGGCCTTTGACGGCAACAGCCAGGTGGAAGGTTTCATCACCTTTGGCCGTGGTCCCTGAAATCTTCTCCATGATCAACCCTTTTACAGATAAGCCCATGGGAATGTTCGCCATGGGAACAACCTTTTTCTCTTTGTCGTCTGACATTTTTTCTGCTGCTAAAGCCATTTTTTAAACTCCTTTGATAAATGTTATCCCGGCATACCGACCGGGTTTAGGGTATTGCGGTTAAAGACGATCTGCACTTTTTGGAATAATTCTTCCTCGTAATAATTGAGTCGGAACTGCAACTCTCTCCAGACCCGTCTTGAAGCCATTGACGCAATCTGCTTGAAATCGTCTACGCTTTCGATGGTTGCGGCCATGGCCGAGACAAGACAACCCACGCCCTGATCAATTAAAGCCTCTACATTGACATATTGAGCCTTTTCACGTTTTCTCCAGAGGTTTGGGTTGTCGCCGTCAAATGAAACAAGCTGGACGAGTTTCCAGAAAGGGGAGGTGACGGCATCACGGGACTGGTTATTATTGGACCTGTCAACGTCGTGTTCACAGTGTTTGGCCCAAAGTTTTGATGAATACGCCCACAGGCCATTTAAGGATTTTTTCAAGTCATCTAAGGTTTCGATTCGTTCAAGGTCATCGGTCTTGAATTCTGTTAAAGCTTCACGCCGGTATTGAAACTCAACCCTGACAACCGGTGTTTTCTGGTCCCGGGAATTAAGGCCCCATTGCCGGTTAAAGAAGTCTTCTTTGGCAGTGGCCCGTTTGACTTTTAATTCTGTGCGTTTGTTATAGATCCGGCACATCAAGTTGCCTTTGCCTATGGACATCCCGGAGATCGTGCGGCCTGTAAAATGGACGCTTGAAGAAACGGCGCGGGTGATCCATTTTTCCATGTGGTGCAACTCCAGCTTACTGAAATCGACATTCACAAAATCAGTGGATAAGTCCACCCGGGTGACATGGTGCTTTTTGACTGAAATGTCACAGGATTTTAAATATTTCAGAACCTGTTCATAGACTTCAATGGCTCCAGGCAGATGAGAGGACATAGAGCCGATTTCTATTAAACAGGTGGGAAAATTGCCGTTAACAGAGCGGTTATTGAAATAAACATGGGTGTCAGCCATGGAGATATGATAGGTGAAAAACCGTCTGCCGGACCGGTGAACATTCCATTGCTTTGAAAAATAGGTGAATGGAACACAATCTTGTTCAAAATCCCTGGCAACCGCACGGGCCTTTTCAATTTCTTCCAGGATATTTGAACCGGAAAGATCGGCATAAAGAGATAAATGCAAAGTATCTATGTTTGAATAGACGTTACTTAAACTGACTAATTGGGGGGTACATGTTATAAGGGCCTGTACCCCGTCGCTGAACGACCCCGCGCTGACGCGCGTGGTCGTTTCATCGCCGGATTTAAGAGACGGTTGACATCTGAGCTTATGATCTTTATTAATGGATGACATGTAAAATTCCTTTGGACGAGGTTTTTACTGTTATTTAAAGGTCGGGAGTTGGCGCTCCCGGCCTTTTTAATTCATGATATATTCATTCACAGAATTTACGACTTCTATAGCAGATGGCTCGTAACCATTTTTAAGACATAGCGTATAAACCATCTGGGTCAAAGTTTGAGGTTTCATACTTGCTGCTCTTTTACCGTATGCAGACGAAATCATAGACATGGCTTCTTTTGGGAATAGAACATCTTCTTTTAATACTGATCGGCGTTGAAGAAATTTAAACGTTGAACTATCTTGAAAAGCCATTTTGGGAACTCCTTTAAAAAAAGATTTCGTCATCATCGGAATCAGGATAGAGACGCCCCCTGGGGCTGTCATAATCGTCATAGTCAAAGTCGTCATGGAATTCGTATTCATCCGGAGGGTCGGAATAGTAACTGTTCGGGTGTTCTTCTCTGCAAATGCATGGATTCTCTAAGCAGTCCGGGCAATAGTTTATAGGTAATTCGTCGTCCTCATTTTGTGATGATTGCTCCAGAAGGTTTCGAATCTCTTCGTCTGCAAGCCGTTGATTTTCAGATGTATTGGCAAGTCGTGATTCAAGCCGCCTTCTCTCTGCTTCCTTTTCATCCTGATGATAAGCACGGCAAGCGGAACAAAGGTCAGGGGCAAGGCCGATTTCAAAGGATGACATTTGTTTTCCACATTCTGGGCAATGCCGAATCTCGTCTTTGTATTTCCAATGAGAGGAGGTCATTTTTTAATTCATCCTTTGCATTGTAAGAAAAGAAAACCCCCTGACGGTGCTGCCAACACCATGTGCCAGGGGGTAAGGTGTCCCAGGAAAACGCATGCCCGTGCAAAAACCGGGACACCAGTGGGGGAATTGTTTTGATGTGGAATTTAAAAAATGGTACGCTGAAAACTTGGGCATATGTTTATCCTTTTTGAAAAAGGGTAAATGAAACTATTTGCATAATTAATAAACCTATAGATTTTATTTGTCAATGAAAAATAAACCCATAGATCCAAATAAATTTAAAATTGATATTGCAAAAGAATTTATTGACCTTCTTAATTCGAAACGTGGACTTGCAAGTGAACTATCAAGAAGTATTGGGAAAGATCCTGCTTTTATAAATAGTGTAAAGCAAAACAAGCCAGTTAATGCACTGCATTTGAAGGCTGTTGAATTAATTTTGGGGGCAGAATTTGTCTTAAAATTATTGGCTTCGAATGAAACTATAGATTTAAATGAAGTAGATAAATCCACTAAATCTTACGGCAAGAGTGCTAAAAATCAATTCAAATTTCCGAAAAAAGAACAAGACGCAATAGCCGCCCTTTGGGAAATAGAAAATATAGATGAACAAACTTTCCGTAGAACAGTAGCAGATTTAGAATTCATTGCGAACAAACTGAAAGAGGGGGCTACCCCAGGCCCATTAATTGCTGTTCCAGAAAATAAAACCTTGGGGGAACTTACCAAAGAAAAAGGCAATATCTGATAATCGATATTATTCTAATACTCTTGGAGGATGATTATGGTTGAGTTATTAGAAATCAGCTTTTCTGGAGATGAAAGGCATCATACATAAAAAAGATTCAAAAAATCATAATCTGAAAATCTGAATGCCCCTGGCGCCTGTGGGCGATAACCTTGGCCTGTTATGGAAACGCTTTACATTTTTGAGTTTACAAGGAGAGGTAGAGGAGATAACAAAAGGAAAAATGACAAGAGCCGAAAACGCCTGACTGATAAACTCACGTAAACCGGGTTTATCGGATCGCCTCAAGAGCTGGGAAGGGACGGTTAATCGATACGCCTTGTTGAAGACCCGGATTCTGTAACGTTTCCTTACGCTGGGGAATGCCGCTGGCTCAAGCAGGCTGACGGTGCACGCATAAAGGCTGTACGGGCTGTACAGATTCCCAAGGTCATAGCGGACAATCTTTGCAGCGGTTAGATAAGCGCTGTTTTTTAAAAGCAGTTTTTAAAGAGGGGTTGGGGGTAGTTCCCCAGGGGAGGAAGGAAACAGGCAAAGAAGCTGGCTTCGATAGACGAACGTGAAGACAACACTCCTGAACGATTTCGGGGGCTGAGCCGGGGCAGGACTGTTTATCTGTGCGTATTGTTAACAGCCGGATACTAAGCGCTGCATTACGCAGGGAAATCAGGACCGGCTCAAGCAGGATGCGGATCACGAATAAAGGCTTTTCGCGCTGTTCAGATTCCCAAGTCCCTCGCGGCCAAGGCCTATGACCGAATTGCTATCTTGACCGAAAAACTCAGATTTTATGAGAGTTGGCTGTTTTTTATCTTATATGAAAACTTTGTAATTTTTCAACTTTTTTGGAGATAAAAACGCCAAATATCAAGGGGATCGGAAATTCAGTTAATGTTCTATAAAATTGATTCTGATGGATCTTTGAGCAGTAACGAAAATAATGTATTAAATGTAACGTATAAATAACTCGCCGGGCTTTAAAACCACAAAAGATCCGGCAAAAGTTTATATTTCCATTAACCCGAAACCTTCAGAAACGCCGTGCAGTAAGCCCGGTCGGGTTCATTGGCTTGTTCGGTGATCATCGGGTTAGCCGGGACATGATTTCTAAAGTTAGTATCATGTCCCGGAATCCCCGTTTTGGCTATTAGTCTTCTTAAGATGGTCATTTTGCCCCCAAAAACATTCATTTAAGACCGTTTTGAGGGCGTTTCTAAAGACTATTTATTTTAATTTCAGCTTATTAGCTTGGTCCGACCCCGAATCGGTTTATAACATAATCTGAAAATCTAAATGCCCTTGGCGCCTGTGGGCGATAACCTTGGCCTGTTATGGAAACGCTTTACATTTTTTGAGTTTACAAGGAGGGGTAGAGGAGATAACCAAAGGGAAAATGACAAAAGCCGAAAACGCCTGGCTTCGATAAACTTACGTAAACCGGGTTTATCGGAACGCCTCGAGAGCTGAGCTGGGATGGGACTGTTAATCGATACGTCTTGTTGGGGACCCGGATTCTAAACGTTACCATTCGCGGGGAAGGGATTCCGGCTCAAGCATGATTGCGGTGCACGTAAAAACGCTTTACGCAATGTTCAGATATTACGGCCTAAGAGATGTGAGCGAAGCGGCTTCGACTATCGGAAAATAAATTTAATGTTTTTAATGGTAGAGGACAGCTATGTAGAATAAATTATTTTGATGGATTAATAATTTTACCATCATCCGTATTGCTTAAAAAGGTCATGACATCGTCAATTGCAGCATCTAAATTATTCTTTATTGAACATTCCCAAATTATATAAATTCCCCATCCAGCAGAAATTAATTTGTTATAGTTTTCTGAATCCCGATTAACCGTTCTTAAAATCTTTTCCTTCCAAAAAGATTGGTTAGATTTAGGCCATTTAAAATATTTACAATTGTGTCTATGCCAAAAACAACCATTGATAAAAATTACCTTTTTTTTCCGAGGAAAAACTATATCGGGTTTCCCAGGCAAATTTTTATAATGGATTCTATACCTATATCCTTTACTCCAAAGTATACGTCTGATTATTAATTCGGGTTTGGTATCCTTCCCTCTTATTCGAGACATATTATAACTGCGGGTTTGAGGCTGATGCACATCCATTATTGGGCTGAAATTTTTGTAAATTCTGATTTCGCAAGATTTTTAAAGTCAAAATCAGGTTGTCCTTGTCTGGAATAATAAGCTGAAAATCTACTAAGAATATTTTTAATAAATGGAGAAGAGATCTGAAACTCGGGCTTTTCAAAATTTTCTGTGTATTCCGTAAACGTACAGCTATGGACATCTCTAAATTGAATAACTCCACCAGTGAAAAAAGAAGTTTCTGGCAACCAATGATAATTAATGCCTTGATTATTTTTAATATAATTTTCTATAACCGATTTTTTCTTTTTCGAATTCCCTTCAGATTTACCTGATTTACTAATTTCCTCATTATATAATTTAGTTAAATTAGTATCAATTCCACAAATCAGAATATGATCTGTTTTCATTTTCCCATTTGGTCTTAAAACGAGATCACATTCCGGACTCAAAACAACAAAAGCATTACTGTGTTCTTTATTTTTAATAATACTTCCTGTCCTTAGGCTTTGATTCATTGGTGGGCGAATATACATCTCTTCAGGAAGACTTCTCTTTCCGTCTTCTAAGAGTTGAAGCAAATGATTTACTGTTAACCTTAATAACGGTTTAACGGTATCTTCCCCGTTTTCTGTATATTGTAACCATTTATCAATATTTGGAATAATGTTATCCCAGTATATAGAATTTAAAGCCTTTTCTATAATACCGGTCCTCTTCATAATATCAGTTAATCCCGATTTCTTAATGCATATAAATGTATTAAGCACGGTTTTGAACTCTGTGGTCCTTTCGAGCGTCATAACCGTCTTCGCGCCTTCGGGCACATTCTCAGGATTGGCTGAAAGTACTATTACAGGGCACCTCGCTTTATTAGTGATTAACTCTATTAATTCCAGACCTGCAAACTTGTCGGGTGATTGTGTGTCTAATTTAAGATCAATGACAGCGCTATCAAAATCATGCTCATCTATTAATTTCTGCGCCGCTTCAAAATTAGTTGCTGTTGTTACCGTTATGGAATGATCATTTTCTTCATTGAAATCTTCTATGTTAAAATTGTAGGAGTCAATCTGTGTTTGATCATCTTCAACAATTAGCAGACTCAAGTCAGTCATTAGTCACCTCCTTTTTTTCAAGTCTGAAATAAGCACCACCACTGAATTCGAGAGCTTTTAATATTAAGTTGCTCCTATCAGCAGCTTCTCCAGCAATTGATAACCCCAGACCAGTACCTTGCGGTTTAGTCGAAAAACCAGGTTCAAAAATCACCTGATTTTCAATATGCTTTTTTGAAATTCCAAGGCCATTGTCATAATAATCCAATGCATCAAAGTCGTTTCCGTTAAGCTTTATTTCAATATTAATTTGCTTTGGGGAATCATCCTCTCTTTTTGAAAGCCAATAAATGCTGTTCTCAATCAGATTTGTCAAAATAATTTGGATATCCTGTGGCCAACAGTCAAATAGAATTTTCGACTCATCGCTTAAATTGTATGTAATTCCTTCCCGGTCCAATTGGCTCGCAAATGTTGTTAATGCTTTTTGGATAGCCTGCCTTATATTTACTTTACTTTTCCGCCCCCGTTGTACGGAAGCAAGGGGGTCTAACTGCTTATAAAAACCGGCAAGAGTTTTTGCATTAATTACGGATGTATGAATTACAGTTGTAATTTTGTCTTCGATCGATTGAGTGGGCTTTTTCAGCCATTGTTTCAACCACTTTTCGAGCAATGGAAATGTATTAATATAATAACTGACAGGTTTCCTTCCCTCATGGAGAACTACATTTATAATTTTGCCTAAGGTTGCTTGTCCTTGATATACTGCGATTGCTTTCTGAAGCTCTTCTAATATTTTTCCCTGTTTTTCTTCTTTTTCAGTTATATATCCTAAAATTTTATTAGAAGCTTCTGAGTCTATCTTTTTGAGATTCAGAACCTTCTTCACCTTATTACCAAGATCTGAAAAATCAGTCAGATATTTAATATTTTGTTCAATTTTATTTTTATCATGTGAAAGATTTTCTCTATATCTGTATTCAAATCGCCTTTGTTCAAGTTCTATCAAAACATATTCAGTTATTATTTTTTGAAGAGCTTGAAATGCTTCGTTTTCTTTGAGGCCATCTCTTGCGCTTTTTTCTTCAAGTCCAGATTCTTCCTCTGATTGAATATGTATATAACCGATAACCTGATCGCTACCGATTTTCATAGAAGGATTTTGAACTCTTCTCTTATTTAAAATAAGCCAGTCATATTCAGGATCACCCAATGGCCTTATTCTAAACCCATTCCGATAAACGCCGATCCCATTGTATTCATTTAATAAGTTTCTGGCTTCCCTTTTGCCAAAAAGGGAACCATCTGGTCTTCTTAATCCGGAACCACGTGTTATAAGTTCGTCAATAGCATCAGCATCTCTATCATATACCCGGATATCAAATTCTATTGTCCCACACTTTGTGCCACCTTTAATCTCAAACGGGATTTCTTCATCGACACTATTTTTTATTTTTTGTGTTGAGTAAACAGACATCCCCAAACCAGATTTTTTAATTTCTCCTTTAATTCTATAATCGAAGGAATCTATAAGTGGTATGGATTCTATATTTTTGGATATGTTTCTTGATTTGTCATCGAATAAATTTTCATAAATCGTTTTGATAGTAAATTCATCTTCTATTTTTTTGTCTCTTCCGAAAGTCCCTACTGGAGATACTAATTTAGCAAGTTCAAATTCAAGCTTATTAACACCAGAGTCTTTTTCTCCTGTCCATAATTTAATTTTTTCTATTGAACAATCAATTGTTAAAACAGTGCCATGGCGTTCTGTTGTATCCGTTGTCTCAACAAGAATGGGGACATCTTCCAAGTATTTTGCTTTTTCAAAATCAGACCATTGGACCAGAACTTCGGTTTTTTCGCCTTTTGGTGTGACTGTTTTAAGATAAAGATCATTGCCAAGAATGGCTGCAGACCATCGGCCGATTCCCTTTCGACCTTGCATAGTTCTGTTACTTTTCTTTCTTCTTATAACTTTATCCGTTGTCGATGGCACTAACCAATTATTAATGACATCATTACGAGTCATACCATGGCCATGGTCCGTAACAATAATTTGAAATTTGTTTCTATTTTGAGAAACTTTAAAATGAATTACAACATCATTTGAATCAGCATCATAAGCATTTTTTACTAACTCTACGATTGCAGCATGTTCATCTTTGATTAGATCCCGACCGATCGTTAATAAATGCCTTCCCGCTGGTCGGATTTTAAAGAGATTCTCATTAGCATCCATTGTCTATGGACTCCTTTAATTTCTCTGCAATTTTTTGTCCCAGTAATACTGGCACAGCATTCCCAATCTGTCTGTATGCTGCGGCTCTACTATGTTTTTCAGTATGGCCCTCAAAATAATAATCGTCTGGAAATGTTTGAATCCTGGCGGCCTCTCTTGGTGAGATGGATCTATTTTGATGAATATCAGGATGTATATAGTAGTGACCGTCTTTTTGAAGGTGTGCCATAATTGTATGAGAATATTCCATGTTATATGCAACAACTTTAAATCTGTCTGTGAATGATTTCCTGTTTTTGTGTGTTTTAAGTCTTTCTGGGAGATCGTTATAGTCTAATCGCTCTTTTTTATTTGACCATTTATTAACAGCAATTCGATAAATCTCCAGATCCTGTTCTGTATTCGGGCGGGCAATATGCCAAGTTACCATGCCAGATCCATTCACAATTTTATTACGGGTTAAATAATCGTGCGGCATTGAATGTAAAGGTACAGGTTTAATCGTTCCCCCGCCCGCTTGAATGGGGGGAAGATCGCCTATTAATTCTCTTATTTTTAAGTTTGGACTTTCTTTATTGGGCTCTGGGAATTTGAAATTATCATTTCCTTTTTTGCCGACAAGTATAATTCGACGGCGGTTTTGAGGAATTCCATAGTCATTTGCTGTAATGATTTTACTTTCTGTCCGGTACCCTAAGCGTTTAAAAAGATTTACCATTCCATCGTAATATTTGTTTCCGTCAATATCTTTCGCTGACAGAAGTCCCACTACATTCTCGAAGACAAAATATTTAGGGGCGTAATATTTTAAGAATTCACCATAATATTTATAAAGATAATTTCTTGAATCACCTACCATTCTATTTTTATCTCTTGAACGACCAACAAGTGAATACGCTTGACATGGAGGTCCTCCTATTATTAGATCAGGCTTTTCCCCTTCTAATAATAAGTCAATTTTACTCAAAATTTTTTTTAAAGTATTTTTTTCAATTTTTTCGTTGATAATTGAACTCAATAGCTTTTCAGGAATAAAATTATAAAATTCTCGTCTTGAAATTTCCCCTCTGAGATATTTAAAGTAAACGAATAGCGAATCATATTGTTTGAGATAATGATATGCTGTTCTTGTTTTCAGGGTGTTGCAGGCACCTTTATCAGCCTCAACATGAGCAATCGGTTTAAATCCTGATCGAATAAAACCTTCTGATAAACCACCGGCACCAGCAAATAGATCCAGAAAATTATATGCGTTTTTATTCATTTTTTTCTAAGCAACTCCACAAAATGGGAATATGAAAATATAATTTTTTAGTATATGAAAAAAAGTATCATTTGTATATTCATTACTCTGCCAAAAATTAAATCGTTCGAAAATGATGGCATGATTGAAAATTAACCGTACCGAAACCTCGAAACAGGCAGACTAAGGTAAAGTATCAAATATTAGTGATATGTGAAACACAACAATAAAATGGTTGCGATTTTGGTTGCAGGTTTTATCCAAAAATAGACAAAAAAAGAAAGAATATGGAGTCCGGATTTTTGAAACAAAGGGCTTTTAGAGCTTTCACAACAATAACAGCAGCTTTGGGAGCAGGATGTCGGAGGTTCAAATCCTCTCGCCCCGACCAATTAATTCCCCAATATGCTATTTCCAAAAATAAAATACTCATGATCAGTTTTCGCATGGGTTTTTATTTACGTTGTAAGCCGCCATTAGACAAACACACGAGCCTCTTCCATATTTTGAGGGTTGCAATTGTGTTCTGCTTCATGTTATTTGCATTTCCTGCTTTATCTTTTAACTCGGCTATGCGGTCTCCAGTCGTTTAAATTCCCCTTGTATCTTGGTTGTCTTGAGTTTGTTCAGAGCGTTGCAAGCGAGGAAAGGCCTTGCTTTATTCGCTTGTTGTCGAACTTCTGCCCCAATAAGACCTTGAAACGTAACATGAGGCAATTTTAAGTTGTAAAATAAAAAACGGCGTATATTTAAAAATATACGCCGCAGTTTTACAAAAAAATAATTGGTACTGTCAAAACGGGATATCGTCATCCGGAATGGATGGGCCATGCCCATCCGGCATACCGGGTTCGGCCGGTCCCTGGTAATTATCTGAATTGGGCGCAGGCCGGTTCGGGGTATATCCACCTCCCCCCCCACCGCCGGAATTCGGCTGGTTTTGATATCCGCCTCTTTGGTAATCGTTCCCCCCTGGGCCGGACTGACCGCCGCCGTCCCGACTACCCAGAAACATGAAGTTTAAAACCACAATTTCCGTGGTGTAATGGGTCTGCCCATCTCTTTCCCAGGGCCGGGTCTGCAACCGCCCTTCTATATAAACCTGTTTGCCTTTGGATAGGTATTTTTCACAGATTTCAGCCTGTTTGCCGAATACCACAACCCTGTGCCATTCTGTTTTTTCCTGGCGCTCTCCTGTGTTTTTGTCCGTCCATTGCTCACTGGTCGCCAAGGTAAAATTCACCATAGCCAGACCCTGTTGCGTATACCTGATTTCAGGATCTCTTCCTAAATTACCGATAAGCATGACTTTATTTAAACCTGCCATATTCAACTCTCCTTTTTATCTAATTAGTAATCCAGGGAAGACACTTCCAATGCATGCTTCTGGATAAAATTACGCCGGGGCTCCACCTCTTCACCCATGAGTAGGGTAAATATCTCGTCAGCTTTTTCTGCATCTTCAATATCCACCTTGAGCATAATCCTTTTTTCCGGATTCATGGTTGTTTCCCACAGCTGATCCGCGTTCATTTCACCTAGACCTTTGTACCGCTGTATATTGATGCCCTTTTTGGCTTCGGCCATGAGGAATTCATAAAGGCCGTTTAAATCATCAAGGGTAGTTACGGTTTTTGCGTCTGCGGCCCTTGAGGAGATGGAAAAGGGTGGCTGGTTCAACTCTTTTATTTTTTCATAGGCCTGGCGCATTTTCTGATAGTCGTTGGTACCAAGAATGTCTCTTCCCACACGCAGCAGCTTTGTCTGCCCTGTGTTGTCCAGGATATCCATTTCATAAATGTTGCGTTCCTCATCAAATTCAATCTGCTGGGGGGCGTATCCTTTATCTTGAAGCATCCCGGACAAGGCTTCCAGGTTGGTTTTTTCTTCCAGGAAGCGCTTTGAACTAACCCCTTCCTCGATCAGGGCAAACAAAAGATCGGTATCATAATCGCGTTTATGAAGCTGGTTCATGTTGTTGTAGTAATCTGTCATGTTTTGCAGGAATGCATAGAATTCATCCTCGGTCAGAGGTGTATCCTGGCTGTTGAGGACGATCTGTTTCTGGGATGCAATTCTGCGGATCAGGTAGTCGGCGTATTCATTTTCATTTTTTAGGTATACGCCGTTTTTTCTTGATCCCACCCTGAAAAGCGGGGGTTGGGCAATATATAGATAGCCGTTTGATATCAAATCCGGCATCTGGCGGTAAAAAAAGGTGAGCAGCAGGGTCCGGATGTGCGAGCCGTCCACGTCCGCATCGGTCATGATCACCACTTTATGATAGCGGATTTTTTCTATGTTATACTCTTCCCTGCCCGCGCCTGTACCTAACACCGTAATGATGTTTTTTATCTCGTCACTTCGAAGAATTTTATCGAACCGCGCTTTTTCCACATTGAGAATTTTACCTTTTAATGGAAGGATGGCCTGAAAGCGACGGTCCCGACCCTGTTTGGCAGACCCGCCTGCAGAATCGCCCTCCACGAGGAACAGTTCACGCTCTGCAGGGTCGGCAAACTGGCATTCGGCAAGCTTGCCCGGCAGTGTGGAATCAAGCAGTGTCCCTTTTTTACGGGCAAGTTCCCTGGCTCGTTTGGCTGCATCCCTGGCCCGTGCCGCATCCACGCCCTTGGCGATGATTTTTTTGGCTACATTCGGATTTTCTTCCAGGAACTGGGCCAGTTTTTCGTTGAGCAGGGATTCAACAATGCCTTTGACCTCATTGTTCCCCAGTTTTGTCTTGGTCTGGCCTTCAAACTGGGGCTCCATGAGTTTGACCGAGATGATGACGGCCAACCCCTCTCTCATATCATCGCCGCCGATTTTGATGTTCTGCATGTTTTTGGGCAGATTGCTGTTGCCTGAAATATAGGCATTCACCGTACGGGTCAGGGCCCCTTTAAACCCGGATACATGGAATCCGCCTTCAATAGTTCTGATGTTGTTGGCAAACGAGTACAGTTTTTCCTTGAAGGTATCATTGTACTGAATGGCCACCTCTATCTGAACATCGTTTTTATCCCCTTCAATATGAATGGGATCGTGCAGTGGGGTAGACGCCCGGTTCAGGTATTCCACAAAGGAGATAATCCCCCCTTCATAATGAAAATCATCTTTCTGGGCGGATCGTTCGTCCTCAATGACAATTTTGATCCCTTTGTTCAAAAATGCAAGTTCCCGCATACGCCGGCATAGTGTGTCGTAGCTGAACTCATTTTGATTCATAATGGTGAAATCCGGGATGAACGTAATTCTGGTTCCCTTTTTTTCCGTATCACCAAGGACTTGCAGTTCAGTGAGTTTGTGACCTTTGGAATAGGTTTGATTGTAGATTTTACCGTTCTTGAACACCTCCATGGTCAGGTGTTCGGACAGGGCATTGACAACGGAGATACCCACCCCATGCAGGCCGCCGGAAACTTTATATGCATCCTTATCGAATTTGCCGCCGGCATGCAGTTTGGTCATGACCACCTCGCAGGCCGGTATCTGTTCGGTTTCGTGCATTTCAACGGGGATACCCCGGCCGTTGTCTTCCACACTTACCGACATATCCTCGTGGATGGTGACAAGAACCGTATCGCAATATCCTGCCATGGCCTCATCAATGCAATTGTCCACCACCTCATATACGAGATGGTGAAGGCCTTCAAGGTCCACGTTGCCGATATACATGGACGGTCTTTTCCGAACAGCTTCAAGGCCTTCTAAAACTTTGATGGCGCCTGCGCCGTAATCTTTACTTCCTTGATTTTTATTCATGATAGATGGATGGCCATTATTACGCAGATAAGGTTATTGTTTTTCATGCTTTTAACGATGCAGGGGCTTTTGCTGTCTTTTATGTTCAATGTCACAATTTCGTCGTCGAACAGATTTAGGGCGTCCTTGAAGTATCTGGGATTAAAAGCGCTTTTAATTTCTTCGCCTGAGAAACCAAGCATAAGTTGTTCTTTTGATTCGCCGATCTCAGGGTTGGTAATGGTAACGGTCAGGTTATTATCCGTGAAGTTGAATACAACGCTTTTATAGTCTTCCGAGGTAAGGATGGATACCCGTTTCATCAGTGTCAGAAACATTTCCCGGTCAATTTCAACGGGGATCATGTCCTCCAGGTTTATGACAAGCTTGTAGTCCGGATAGTCGCCTTCAAGCAGTTTGATCATGATGGATTCGTTGGCCCGCTGGAACACAAAATGATTTTTCTTGACGCCCACCTTGATGGGTTCTATATCGGAATCAATGAATTTTCCAAGTTCGGTCAGCCCTTTTTTGGGGATGATTATCCGGGACTCCCCTAAATCAAGATTTCCTTGAAACGGCACATCAAAACAGTGAAGCCGCCGTGAATCCGTTGAAACGATCCGAAGCATTTCTGCGCCGTCAACCTCGGCCTTTTCAATCAAAGCGCCCAGGACATAGGTCCTTTTTTCCTCGTTCTGGTATCCAATCACCGAAGAGACGGCGACCATCTGTTTCAGGTCTTTGGCTGCAACCTCTATGAAATTGACGTTTTCAATCACAGGGGTTTCCGGAAAATTTTCATAGTCCGAAGAGACAATGTGATAAACACTGTCCCCGGATCCTATTTCAACCCACCGGTTTTCAACTTCATTAATGCAGATATTTTCATTGGGGTATTCCCTGATAATTTCAAAGAATTTTTTTGAATTGATAGACAAAATGCCCGGCGTTTCAACCTGTGCCTCATAGGTGCCGGTGAAAACCGTTTCAAGGTCATTGGCCGTGATGGTGATTTTTGACTCCGCTGCCTTGATCAAGAGATCAGAGGTGATTTTTAAATTTGTTTTTCTGCCGGTGATACCCTGAACTTTTGCCAGAACTTCCAGGATATCCTTTTTGTTGAAGGAAAATTTCATTTAGAATCCTTTTTTTGTCATCTGTTAAACCAGATAAGTCTATAATAAACTGTCTGATTTATCAAGAGAAATGGCAGAGGCGTTACGCCTTGAGAGGCCGTATTATAGACCTGTTCCGGGCGGAGGGCCAGATAAAAATCCGTGCCCGACCGAAAACCGTAAATTTTGTAAACTACTTCGTTGATCGCAAATTTTAATCCTCTAAATACTTCATGTATTACTCCAATTAAAATTTGCCCCCGCCTTGTAATCGACAAAATTTTCAGGTTTTCGTTCAGGCACTAATTCAGGATTCTGTGGCAAAAAAGGTCTGGACGGATTTGGGGGTTGAACAGGTTTCGTTAAGCCATCTGGCTTTATCTTTGATGGGGCCGTCCTTCATCAATCGTGCCTGTTCCGGACATGCCTTGATACAGGCGCAGCACAGAATACAGTCTGCGGCAATAGTGGCAAATCCTTTTTCGGCATCGATGGCCTCTGTCGGACACGCCGCAGCACAAATCCCGCAGTTGGTACATAAATCCGTTACCTTGATGAAGTCCGGGGCTCCTTTGCCCATGCCCTCCTTGTACGGAAAATTGCCCGGTACCTCCAAAGTCGAAAGTTTTTTTAAATCCTTGGTCTTTTTCAGCAGATACCCGGACTTTTTCCCAAAGTCTTCGGCTTGTTTCAGATCGTTCTCATCCGGCCGGTTCAGGGCAACGGGAATATCCGTGCTTGCAAAAGAGTGTTCGCCAATAAAGGCCCCCCCGGCAACAGGCGTAAATCCGCATGCTGCCGCAACATCCTTAAGTTCCAGCAACGCATCCTCATATTCTCTGTTACCGTATACCACGGTGAGTATGGCCGGGGTATTGGACGCCGTCAGTTTTTTGAAAAAATCAGCGGCATCTGCAGGTAAGCGTCCGGCATATACAGGAGCCCCCAAGAGTACGATGTCATTGTCGTCAAGGGGTGCAAGCATGGTATCCCGAAGT
Source organism: uncultured Desulfobacter sp. (assembly GCF_963664415.1). NCBI lineage: Bacteria > Pseudomonadati > Thermodesulfobacteriota > Desulfobacteria > Desulfobacterales > Desulfobacteraceae > Desulfobacter > uncultured Desulfobacter sp. The sequence goes on from NZ_OY761440.1 coordinate 1,568,311, forward strand.
TTAGGGGAGGTGACGTTGACGGCGGTTATTTCGGAACCACTTATTTCCATACTTTGGGCAAGACCCTGGGTGACGGCTCTAAGAACGGTTTCAGTTGTTTTGGTGGGGCTGAAATATATAAGGGTGATCTTTTTCATATCTAAAATCTCCATATCTTGTGTTCTATCGTATCCTGGTATTCTCCACAAAAGGCAAGACAGCTGCTTTCAATGCCGCCATATCATCGGCGTTTAGAAAATGATTATCCTCAGCGGCAAAATCCGGATCCAGCATATCAACGTTTCGGGAACAGGGCTGGAGTACATAGGATGCAGCCCCGCGGATCATCCTGCCGATATTGTCCATGATAGCCGGCGTGACAAAGGGCTTTGTACAGGTTGTTCTAAATTCATAGGCAGGTGCTTTTTCCATGATAAGGGCAATACTTTCCACAACCCGATCCAGGAGTCCTGGGTTTTTCATTACCATGGGATAGTGGTCGGTATCTGTTTTAATGTCCATGGCCAGATAATCCACAAGACCCTGGGAAAAAAGTGTTTCCAGGACCCTGGGGGCCGTGCCGTTGGTGTCCAGCTTGATTTTGTATCCCATTTGCCGGACCGTTTGGATAAAATTAATCAGATCCGCTTGAAGGGTGGGCTCTCCGCCGGTAACGACAACCCCCTCAATCATGCCTTTGCGTTTATCCAGAAATTTCAGAATTTCTTTTTGATCCGGGCTGTCGGGCCGGCTCGGGGTTCCGTGATTTGAACCCGCACCAACGTCACTGCCGCCCCCTTCGGGAGCGGCAGTGACGGAAACAAGGCCGGGATTATGGCAATAGGGGCAGGTGAAGTTACACCCCCGGGTGAACACCACACAGGCGATGGTGCCCGGAAAATCAATCAGGGAGTTTTTTTGAAATCCGCCAATATACATGAGATAATGGTTTTCAAACGGTTATGATGCAATCTTTGCCACCACCTTCTGGGGCGTATAGGTCTTGCGCATGTTAAATTCCGTCTGTTTGCCGTTGTTCCACTGGCTCACCGGCCGCAGATAGCCCACCACCCTGGAGTATATTTCCGTATCGCTATTGCAGGTCTCGCATTTGGCATGTTCCCCTGCGATATACCCGTGGGTGGGACAGACACTGAAAGTGGGCGTCAGGGTAAAATAGGGCAGGCGGAAGCTGTTGGACACCTTGGACACCATGTGTTTAACCGCGTCAATGTCTGATACTTCCTCGCCCAAGAACAGGTGCTGGACCGTACCGCCGGTGTATTTGGTCTGCAGTTCGTCCTGCAGTTCCAGCGCCTCAAACAGGTCGTCGGTGTAGTTTACCGGCAGGTGGGTGGAGTTGGTGTAAAAGGGATCTGAGCCATTTTTGTACTCTTCTTCATTGGCGCACAAAATGCGTTTGAATTTCTTTTTATCCAGTTTGGCGAACCGGTAAGTGGTGCCTTCGGCAGGAGTTGCTTCCAAGTTGAATATTTCACCTGTGCTTTCCTGCAGGTTTTCAATCTTTTTGCGAATATGATCCATAGCCTTGACGGCAAAGGCCTGCCCACGGGGGGTGGCAATGCCGCTGTCCTCACCCAGGAAGTTCAGGCATGCTTCATTCATACCCAGAACGCCGATGGTGGAAAAATGGTTGCGCCAGTAAACGCCGGTGTTCTCCTTGATTTTTCTCAAATAGAATTTTGAATAGGGATACAGGTCGTTTTCGGTGAACTTTTCAAGGATTTTACGCTTGATGCCCAATGATTCGGCACTTAGATCAATTAGTTTATCCATACGTTCAAAAAAATCATCCTCATCCAGGGCAAGGCGCCCGATTCTGGGCAGGTTCAAGGTGACAACCCCGATGGAACCGGTCAGAGGGTTTGCGCCGAAAAGCCCGCCGCCGCGCTTGCGCAGCTCTCGGTTGTCGAGCCTGAGTCGGCAGCACATGGAACGTGCATCCTCGGGATCCATGTCGGAATTAACAAAGTTGGAAAAATAGGGAATGCCGTACTTGCCCGTCATTTTCCAGATATTTTCCAGTTTGGGATTTGCCCAGTTAAAATCCGCCGTAATGTTATAGGTAGGGATGGGGAACGTGAATACCCTGCCCTTGGCATCGCCTTCCATCATTATTTCTGCAAAGGCGGAATTGATCGTGTCCATCTCATTTTGAAATGCGGAATAGGTATCAGTCTGGTATTTTCCGCCAATGATGACAGGGGAGTCCTTGAGCATAGCCGGGACGTTCAGGTCCATGGTAATATTGGTAAAAGGTGTCTGAAAGCCCACTCTTGTTGGGATATTGATGTTAAAAACAAATTCCTGCAACGCCTGTTTGACCTCTTTATATTCAAGGTTGTCATACCTGACAAACGGCGCCAGCAAGGTATCAAAATTGGACATGGCCTGGGCGCCCGCCGCTTCCCCCTGCAAGGTATAGAAAAAGTTGACGATCTGACCCAGGGCGCTTCTGAAATGTTTGGGCGGAGAGGATTCCACCTTCCCGGCCACGCCTTTAAATCCTTCAAGGAGAAGATCCTGCAGATCCCAGCCCACACAGTATACGGACAGAAGGCTTAAGTCATGGATGTGTATATCACCGCTGTAATGGGCATCCCGGATGGATGGGGGATAGATTTTATTGAGCCAGTATTCGGCTGTGATATCCGAAGAAATGTAGTTGTTCAGTCCCTGGAGGGAGTAACTCATATTCGAGTTTTCCCTGACCTTCCAGTCCATGCGGCTGATGTAGGATTCCATGAGGCCGACATTTTCATTGATGGCAATTTTCCGGATTTGGTTGTGCTGCTCACGGTAGATAATGTATGCTTTAGCGGTTTTGTAAAACGGGGAATCTAAGAGTACCCGTTCCACAATATCCTGGATCTCCTCTACCTCGGGAATGGGTCCAAGTTGAAGGTCACGGGCAAGGGTCAGTACCCGCATTGTCATTTTTTTTGCGTCTCTGCCGTTGAATTCTTTGGTTGCTGCTCCAGCTTTGATCAAAGCATTTGTTATTTTAGAAGAATCAAACGCAGCTACCCGTCCGTCTCTTTTTTTGATTTGCTCAAACATTATGGCTACCTCTTGAAATCTGATTGATATTCACATACTCTGATGAGAATGCAGACGGGGAACCCCGGACTGCAATTTAAATCTAACGCAATATGTAGTTGTGTGTCAACAGAAAAAAACTATATATTGTGTATTTAACTCAAGGGCACACAAGAGTCTTATGCAGCTTGATCAGAATCCATTTTTTAGAAAAAGCATAACACCATGGTATGATTCCAATTTCGCCTGCTGGGTCCTGATTTTGTCTATGATGCTGGTCTTCTGTTTTGCCGTGGGCGGCGTAATCGTGGCGGGAGAGAAACCTAAGCTTGCCCATCATATTTGGTTTCCGTTGTTGCTGGCCGGACTTTCCGGGTTTCTGGTCGTTAAGGTGTATGTGCGGTTAAACAACAGGATCAACAACGAATAAGTTCTTATGAGATGTCTCCGACGACCTCTATTAGGTGATGGACAATCTGCGCCGTAACGCCCCAGATCACAACATCTTGGTATGGATAGGTCAGTTCCGCAACCCCGGGTCTGTGACCGGCATAGCCGTTTTCCCGATGGGTCTGCAGGAGCGTCTCAAAGGGAATTTCAAGCACCCTTGAAATTTCTTCGGTCTCAAAAACGATGTCGTCTTTTTGGTTCCAAACACCTGTGAACGCCTGGATGTCCCTGTTTTTCAAGGTCTGAAAATGTCCCAGTGATCCGATATACTGCACATTATCAGGAATAATGTTTGTTTCTTCATAGAGTTCACGAAAGGCCGCCTGTTTTGCCGAATTGTCTGTTTGTTCCACATGCCCGCCAGGAAACGCCATCTGGTTGCGCCAGGCATATCCTTCCCGGTCCGCTTTCTGGATAAACAGCAAGGCAGGTTCCGGGCTAAAAAGAAAAAGCGCCATAACGGCCGTGGGCTTAAACTGCCCAGGGGCCGGGGCCGACGGATGGGCGGCCGAGACAATAGCAGAATTCATTATTTCGATATATGGGGGGATGTTCATGAATTATCCTTTTATACGGTACATGCCAATCAGCCTACAATCTTAATCGGGCGCATTCCCATTTTCACGGTTATGCAGCTAACAATGAGATATGTGAATTGGCCATTTGTTTCAGACAGTTCCATCGTCCCGATTTATAGTATGAGCGCAGCATGAGCATTTTCTCCGCATTTTCTTTATACCAAAAAATGCAGGGACCCTTGAGTCTCAAATTGACAACTCTTCGAATCGAACTTTCAATCGCACCACTGCCAATCGGCAAATTCAATGCCTTTACCGTTGGGAAAGCAAGACGGTGCCTATTACGTACAAAATAATCCCGTTCTGTCTTTATGGCTTTGCTGTTCCGGCCTCGACAAAGAGCCTGTACTTCTTGTACGACCGTTGCCGATTCACCTTTTAGCAAAAACCGTCGCTGTTTTGAGACCCAGGCTTTACGTTTTTTGGCTGACCAGTTTTTTCGTAATCCTGCAACCTTTCCCAGATGCTCTACTGCATGATAAAAATCAAGGAGTTCATGCACACTCTCCGGATTCAACCCCAGTGCCTTGATCAGACCAGGGACTCGATTCCATATCCAATGAGCCCCGTCCGCAACAAACAACACCTTGTCTGCTTTTTGGATGCAAAGAGACTTCAAATAGCCCTTCAGCAGCAGAAACAAGCCATCAGGCCCATTAAAACCGCCATCAATAAATGGGGCAAAGCTTTTTTCCTGTTTCCCATGGGCATCGACGACATAAATAATCAACAGCTTGGGTTCTCTCCAGGCCCCATGATATCTGGTTCTTCCTTTGGCTGTCCGGGGACCTCGCTTTTTTTCCCGCAATCGAGTCCGGCCACCATCGGTGCTTATGACAACCCGACGACCTTGAAGGTTGTCCTCTTCATTTAAGGGGAGCAGACCCATTTGCTGTACCACCCGTGCTCGTTCTGCGTAGCGGTAGGCCAGTTTCCGGATCACCTTAACATCCAGGATAGTGCCATGATCACAAAGGACCTGACGTACTTCCTCAAATGAGCTCAGTAACGCGGACCAGGCGCTGACCATCGCCGCCAAGATTGGTGTACATCGATCATGAATCCCGAGCAAAGCCAAAGCAGCATACAAGCCCTTATATCTTTTGCCATTTCGACGGTCACAGGCTCTTCGATAGTATCGAACATGGATTGGGATCGTGCAACCTGAGCTGGTTTGAATTTGAACTGTCTCAAACCCTTCACTTTTCATTCGGCCAGGCCAGCTACGCACCAACTCTCTTTCTTGTTCGTTATGCTCCGGAGAGTTTATACTGGTTTGGACTTTTTTTTTTAGCATCAACGCGGCTAAACGATTGGTATAGCTTAAAATTTCTTGTTCAACCTGAATGAGTTCTTCCGGACTGCGAATTAGCCGTTTCTCTTTGTCCAGCTGTTTCAATAATTCATATATTTCTTCTACCGTTTCGCAGGATTCAGCCTTTTTGAGTTTCATACTATTTTCTTCCTCATCAGTTGATAATCGAGGGGAAGCATAACTTCTTTTTGCTAAAGAGGATAGTCCGTTTTAAAAACCGGGAAAATGGGAATGCGCCCATCTTAATCTTTTCTTGTCAAACCGGGTGTTTTTGAATTTTAACGCGTTGTCTTGACAATCAGTTTTTTGCAACAATTATTATTAAAAAAATTAAATTTTAATCATTCAACTGTTAATCCCTTAGGAGTTATAATGGCAGAAAAAGAAACCAGACAATTTAAAACCGAAGTTCAACAGCTTTTGCATCTGATCATCCACTCTCTTTATTCCAACCAGGAGATTTTTGTTCGGGAATTGATTTCAAACGCCTCGGACGCAATTGACAAGGCCCGATTCAAGGAGCAGACAGAACCGGATCTGTTTGCCGATGACAATGATTTCCATATCCGCCTGGCTGCGGACAAGGACGCCAAGACCTTCACCATCACGGATAACGGTATCGGCATGACCTTTGATGAGGTCAATGAAAATATCGGCACCATTGCCCAGTCCGGTACCGCCGCTTTCATGGAAGCCCTAGAAAAACAAAAAAATGAAACCGGCCTGTCCCCGGAACTCATCGGCCAGTTTGGCGTGGGCTTTTATTCCGCGTTTATTGTCGCGGATAAGGTGCGTCTGGACACCAAAGCCCCGGGCCAGGAAAAGGGTGTGCGTTGGGAATCCGATGGTAAGGGTGAATATACCCTTGAGGAAATTGATAAGGAAACACGGGGGACCCAGATTACGCTGTTCCTTAAAGATCCGGAAGAGGGAGACCAGGATTTCACCGAAGAGTACGTCATCCGTAACATCGTTAAAAAGCATTCCGATTTCGTCACCTATCCCATTATCATGAACGTAGAAACCAGTGAGCCCATTCCTGAAAATGAGATTATCAAAGACAAGGACGGCAAGCCCATCGGAGATACCTACCGGAAAGTCAGAAAAGATGAAACCCTGAACTCCATGAAGGCGATCTGGGCCAAGTCCAAGGACGATGTGACCGAAGATGAGCACAAGGAGTTTTATAAGCACATCTCCCATAACTGGGATGACCCCTTTGAGATTATTCACAAAAAATTTGAAGGGGTAACCGAATATGATGTGCTTATGTATCTTCCCTCCAAGGCTCCCCTTGACATGTTCCGGCCAGAACGCAAACACGGCATGCAGCTTTACTGCAAACGGGTGTTTATCATGGATGACTGCAAGGAACTATTGCCCGAGTACCTGGGATTTGTCCAGGGTGTTGTGGATGCACCGGATTTGAATCTTAATGTCAGCCGCGAGATCCTTCAGGAAGACCGTCTGGTCAGAAATATCCGCAAGAATCTGGTCAAACAGATTTTCAGCGTGCTCGAAGGTATGGAAGATGAGAGATACATTGAATTTTACGAGGAGTTCGGTCAGGCGCTTAAGGCCGGTATCCCCACGGATTACGACAACAAGGAACGGCTCGCATCGTTGCTGCGTTACAAAACCACCAAGTCCGGTGATAAATATGTGACCCTTGACCAGTACATCGAAAACATGAAAGAGGACCAGAAAGATATTTACTACATCACCGGTGAAAATCTGGCTTCTCTTGTCAATTCTCCCCTGCTTGAGGCCCTGAAAGAAAAGGATTACGAAGTTCTTCTCATGGTGGACCCCATTGATGAATGGGTGACCCAGTCTCTTCCCGAGTACAAAGAAAAGAAACTGAAAAGCGCTGAAAAGGGTGATCTTGACCTGGAAAAGGTGGATGACGAAAAGAAAAACGAATACTCCGCGTTGCTCTCTTTTCTGAAAGGCAAGTTGGAAAGCAAGGTTAAGGATGTCGTGGTTTCCAACCGTCTCAAGGACTCTGTTTCCTGTCTGGCAGGCGATGAGTGGGCCATGAGCGCGTATATGCAAAAAATCCTGAAAGCCTCCGGCCAGAAAGCCCCGGATCAGAAACGCGCCCTGGAAGTCAACGTTAACCATCCGGTCATGGAAAAGATCAAGTCCGTGTTTGAATCCGATACCACTAGTCCCGTGCTTACGGACTACTGCGATCTTCTTTATGATATTGCCGTCATTTCCGAAGGCGGCAAGCTTGATAATCCGGCACGGTTTTCTACGCTAGTGGGCGATCTCATGGCAAAATCCATATGAAAATCTACCTTGAAAGCCTGGGATGTTCCAGAAACCAGGTGGACAGCGAGATCATGCTTGGCCGGCTGACTGCAGCCGGCCATCAGATCATAACTGACCCGGTTCAGGCTGAAGCAATTATCGTAAATACCTGCGGGTTTATATCAACCGCCTCCCAGGAGGCGGTTGATGTCATTTTGGAGATGGCGGAATTTAAAACCACCGGTGCGTGCCGGCGTCTGATTGTCACCGGTTGTCTTGTTCAGAGGTATAAGGATGACCCAAAGCTTGCGGACAGTTTGCCGGAAGTAGACGCTTTTTTAGGCACGGCAGCCTGCGATCATATTGTCGAGGCAGTGGAAAATGGAGGGGCGGCCCCATTTACCCTGTTTCCTGCGCCTGATGGCCGGCAGGTGGACGTCCCTGTGTCGGACAGGGAACTTCTCTATGAAAAAACCGCCTACATCAAGGTGTCCGAAGGATGCAGCCGCCACTGCACCTATTGTATTATTCCTAACCTGCGGGGACGCCAGCGTTCCCGGCCTGTGGAGTTGATTTGCCAGGAGGCGTACATGCTTCTTGATAAGGGCGTTAAAGAGGTCATCCTCACAGCGGAAAATACCACGGATTACGGCCTGGATCTGGACGGTCCGAATTTTCATACGGTTCTTGAAAAAACGGCCGAAACAATTGCCCAAAAAGATCCTTCCGCCTGGCTGCGATTCTTGTATACCCATCCGTCTACTTTGGATGAGCGGATCATTAAAACGGTTCAGAGTCATGCCAATATCTGTTCGTACTATGATGTGCCCATCCAGCATGCTCATGATGCAGTACTGAAACGCATGGGCCGGCCTTACTCCCGGCAGAATCTTACCCGGCTTTTTTCCGATATCCGACACCTGGATCCTGACGCAGTGTTGAGGACCACTGTAATTGTGGGTTTTCCCGGGGAAACAGAAGAGCAGTTCAATGATCTGTTGGCCTTTATACAGGAGATCGAATTTGATCACCTGGGCGTATTCTCCTATTCGGATTCCCAGGATTTGCCTTCCCACACGTTAAGTGATCATATTTCCGAAGATGTGGCGGAATTACGGCATGACACCATTATGGCCGCCCAGGCAAAGATTTCCCAAAAACGCAACGTTCGTCATGTGGGCCGTGTCTATCCTGTGCTTGTGGAAGAAAATCCCGAAGAGGGTGTATACATCGGCAGAACTCCGTTCCAGGCACCGGAAGTGGACGGGGTGACATTTATTTATTCAGATGGACTGGACACAGGCAGCCTGGTTCAGGTAAAAATAATCGACGCATTTGAATATGATATAGCCGGGGAGATGGTGTGACAAAAAATATAAAAAAAGAGATTATGGATTTGGCCGGGCCGGACCTTTCGCTGGTGGAGCAGGCCCTTGAAACAAATTTGACCCCGAACCTGGATCTGGTCAGGCAGGTGGCAGGCCACCTGCTGTTTGCCGGGGGTAAACGGCTGCGGCCGCTGCTTATGATTCATGCCGCCCGCATGTGCGGGTTCCAGACCGGGCAGGAGATTGAGTTCTCCACTATTTTTGAGTATCTTCATGCAGCCACCTTACTCCATGATGATGTGGTGGATGGTTCTGATACCCGCCGGGGCAAACCGTGCGCCCATACCCTTTGGGATGCGCCAACGGTGGTGCTCACAGGGGATTTCCTTCTGGCGACAGCGCTTATTATTGCCGCAAGCACACAATCCCCCAGGGTCATTGAAGTGATCGCGCAAATTACGGCAGACATGTCCCAGGGCGAAATTCTTCAGATGGAAAAGAAAGGGAACCCGGACCTCACAGAAAATGAGTACAATGGAATAATAGAACGCAAGACAGCCGTTTTGATCCAGGGTGCCTGTCGCACCGGTGCCATTGTGGCCAAGGCCGATGAGGAACGGGAAATGGCTCTTAAAGATTACGGCTGGCATCTGGGCATGGCCTTTCAGATGGCCGACGACCTGCTGGACTATACCGCCACAGCCGAACAGCTAGGCAAAAACCCCGGGGCAGATATGCGTGAAGGTAAGTTGACGTTACCCTTGATTTACAGTTTGGGAAAGGCCGATGTCCGGGAACGCGAATGGATGCTGGCTGCCATGGCCCGGCCGGAGTTTAACCCGAAAGAGTTTGAACGCCTTAAAGCGTGTTTAACCCGCCTGGGCGGCATTGAATATACAAACAACCGGGCCCTTGCTCATGTGCAGTCAGCCCGGACGGCCCTGGATATTTTTCCTGAATCCCCCTCAAAACATTTGCTGGAACTGATTGCGGATTATTCCATCCTCAGAAAGGTATGATCATGATCCCCCAATTACGATTTTTATTGATCGCATTTGTCATTTCCGTTTTTTATTGTCCCCTGACCGGGGTGTTGGCTGCCGGAGAGGATGATAGTGTATACATCACTATCGGGCGGCATAAAATAAGCGGTCAGGATACGTTTGGTGCTAAAAAGGCTGCCGTGACGGATGCCCTGGAAAAGGCAGTTCAAAGTGCATTTGTTTCTGTGGTATCCCAGAAGAAACTGGGCGAAAATCTTGATTTTCTTTATGACCAGCTTCTTGCCCATACCATGGATTTTGTGTCCACATATCAGGTCATCAATGGCAGGGCCCACAATGGGGCATATCTTGTGGGCGTGGAATCAAAAATCAGCCTGGACCGTATGAAGAAACGCCTGCATGAGTCCGGATTCTTCAACCAGGCCCGGAACAATCCAAAAGTTCTGTTACTCATCGCAGAGCAGGGACCCGGAGATATGTATCCCAGGTGCTGGTGGTGGCAACCGGACGGTCAGTCACATCCCCCCCTTGCTTCCATTGCGGAAAAAAGTCTGCAAGCCCTATTTGATCAATCCCGTATTCCTTTGGTAGTTACAGGAAATAATTATCCGGACCCAGCTTCCTATCATGTTGTCTTTTCTGCCATGGATGACCAGGCTGCTGCCATGGCTCTGGGACAGGCCCTTGAGGCCGACATGGTCGTTCTTGGCATGGCCTCGGCCCAGCAATCCGCTAACCGGATGGGAGATGAAAAAACGTTTGAGGCGGATGTTTCATTTACGATGCTGGATATGGCGTCCCAGAAAGCAGAGCTCCATACCGCTGCCAATGCCACGGCCAAAAGTACGGATGCCCGGGGCGCAGAACAGGCCCTTGTCCAGGCCGCAGATAACGCCGGGTTGGCCTTGAAGAAGAAAATCGAAGGGTTCTGGGCCCAAGCCCTGAAAGAAAAAAGAGCCTTTGATCTTTATGTGGAAGGGGATAATTTTTTGACCCGGTTTATTGCTCTGAAACATCAGCTCAAAGACATTCGGGAGATTGAAGATATTTCACCCCGGGAGCTTGGCTCTTCCCATGCCATTATGGAGGTCAGCTACAAAGGCACCCCTGCCCAGTTTGCCAATGCTGTGATGCTGAAGACCTTTGAGGAATTCGGCATCGAAGTTTCCGTGGTTACCGATGACGCGGTGAAAATAAAATTTGTGGCCTCTCCGGATAATAATGCCGCCCCCCAGGCCCAGGCCTCACAGGATGACACAAACGTTATTGCCCCACAGCCGGATACCTCTTCCCATGGGGGAGAATCCATAACCGGCCAGGGAATTATTCAGGAAACACTGCAAGAATAGCTTCAATATTCTTGACATAATTTTAAGGGTCTGTTAGAAATTATCTGAATTTAATGGCGCGTAACTCAGTTGGTAGAGTGCTACCTCGACACGGTAGAAGTCAGCGGTTCAAGTCCGCTCGTGCCAACCATAAAAATCAAGCACTTACGGAAAACCCCGTAAGTGCTTTTTTAATTTTTGCTACCGGTTGGTTTGATCAGGCATCCATACCAATATAGATGAATAGAAGCCTCCTTAGTTTTTTTCAAAGAGACAATCAGCAGGGCATAGCCCCACTTATCAAAAATCGGTCTCTATAATTCTTTTTTGGGTTCTTTGGGTTGCAAAAATAAATCGTAATGACAAATTTTTTTGAGGCATGTCTCTCCGTTCTTCCTCTACACTGCATTTCACGGTTAAAGGTTAAAATGGTGTTACCGAATCTGGAGCCTTAACGGCACAGAACTATAAAGTCCTAAAATAATGGAATATAAGAATTGGTACTTCTTTTTTTCCCCCACGCCTCAAGCTATATTTGCCCTTATAGTGATAAATTTCTTAAAAATTAAATAGTTAAAAATTAAACAATCTTAGCTCTTATTGTGGTATCCATCCTGCAAATTTTTCTTTCTTTTTTTAATATAGGGGCTCGGAAGAACTAAATTTCAACGGGTTTGCGCTAAATTTTAGTTCGCAGCCAAGGTGTGTCAAAGGGCGGAGATTGGACTATATGCTACTTGGTGCAACTTGGATACGGATAATAAAATGGTATGAAAACTTGGTGAGTTGATTTTTCAAGGCCCGAAGTACAGCAAAGGCAAAACCCTATGGACATGGCCGCTCAAATCCACCAAACCCGCAAAGCATTTCCGGACTTTTACCACGCCATGCACTGGCTCTCTCCCGGGGCAGCCAGGGCAGCTGAAGCCATGCGGCAAGAATTGCTTGATGAGATATCGACCCATAACCAGGCCAAGTGGGAATTTGCCGGGACTAAACTGTATACCCGTGCCCTTTCCCCGGGTTGCTCCCTGTGTGGACAAGGTACCTGGTCGTGCCTGTTCATAAACGGCATCTGCAATGCCCGATGTTTTTACTGCCCATCCGAACAAAAAGACCCGGGCCCACCAATGACAAGCTCAATTGAATTTGAACGGCCAAAGGATTATGCAGACTATGCCAAAAAATTTGGTATCCGGGGTGTGGCGTTTAGCGGCGGAGAACCCATGATCAATTTTGACCGGATTCCCCCTTTTTTAGATGTCCTTGGCCGGGATGTGCCTGATCTTTCTCATATATGGATGTATACCAACGGAACACTTGTTACCACAGACCGCCTGAAAATTCTCAGAGACAATGGGCTAAAGGAAATTCGTTTTGATTTGTCAGCCGTGGACTATGCCGTGGACAACTTGAAAAAGGCTGTTGGAATTATACCCATTGTGACGGTTGAAATTCCGGCGATTCCCGAGGATATGGAAAAAACTAAGCCCCTTCTCAGAAAACTTGCCGATTTGGGGGTAAATTACCTTAACCTTCACCAGATCCGGTGCACCCATTTTAATCTGCCGAAACTGATCCGGCGAGGCTATACCTTTTTGCATGGTCCCGGGGTGGCTGTTCTTGAGACCGAGCTTGCGGCTTTGGAACTTATCCGGCACAGCCTGGATAATGACATAGACCTGCCCATCAATTACTGTGCATTCACTTATCGTCAGCAGTCCCAGAAAGCTGCGGCAAGAAACCGCAATGCAGCTTTTATCAAAAAGGGATGGGAGGACATTACACCCACGGGGTTTATCAGGAACATGGTCCTTTCAGGCGACCTGGAACTGGTCGAAAATATTTCAAAAGAGATTGAAAAAAAAGGCACAAAAGGAAAAGACTGGTCCGTCGGCAAAGATGGTATCACCATCCCCCGGAGTCTGTGGCCCGACAGCCAGGATCTTTCCGCCTTGACTCTGACAGTCAAGTACAATGCCACGGCCTTGCGCGCAGTTTCGTCAATGCGTTACCCGCACATCACTGTTCAGCTGAATGAAAATAGGCAGCTTATCATTGAAAAGGACGACCGGCATCAGGGTATTCAAATTACCGGTCCGCAAATTTTTGCTTTTGCGGGAAAATTTCTGGGCCTTTGGGAACCTCTTCTCAACCAAACACAACCCGGCCTTGATCCAGAATTGGAGGAAAAAATTTGCCGTTTTGAAAATTTTTCCCGGGGGCTTGCCCCTTATTTTTAACGATCTGATAACTATCGTTAAGAATTTAATCTGCGCCTTGACAACGATCGGTTCCCTGCTCTAATGTATGCCTGAATCACGGCTCACGGCAAGCGGAACAAAAACAAACCTGCCTGCCCATATCTGTTGACCCTTATAAAAATCATTACAATTTGGTGAAAAAATGCCTGCTAAATTCAGGATTAATATTGAGGCAGTAGAATATTATCTTAGGACGGTTCAAAAAAATTTCGAACATATTAATGACCGCCTGGATATGCGCCGGGAACCCATGCGTGATGAAATTGTTGAAAACATGCTTGCAGGCTACCGTTATGTCAACACCCTGCTTGAGCAGGACTTAAGCATGCTGGAGCAGAGCGGCCTGCACCATTTTCTTGAACTTAACCATATTGTTCTGTGCGGGGAAAACCTTAAAAAAAGAAAAGATTTCCATCAGCACATCCTGGCCACAAGCGATCGATTTTACAGTCAAAAGGAGTTTTGCATCAAAGATCTGCGTTCCTGGGCAAAGGACCATAAGCATGTTACGCCCTGGAAACGGGCTGCCGGTATATATATTCTCCATGTCAGCCAACCCCAGCTCTTCTTCGAAGGCAACCACCGAACCGGCGCACTTTTAATGAGCAGTATTCTTGTCCGTGCCGGTACCCCCCCTTTTGTTCTAACAGTAGATAATGCCAAAGCATATTTTGACCCGTCAAGCCTTGCCAAAGCCACAAAAAAGGATTTCATGGGTAAATTATACAAGTTGCCGAAAATCAAAAAAAATTTTGCAAAGTTCCTTGAAGCCCAAGCCAATCCGGAATTATTGATCCGACCATCCTGAACTCCTGCACTCCCTCTCTATCCTCGAAAGGCCAGTCAAACGCGGTTTTACTCTTCTTGCCTTTTCAACTTACACGCCCCTCATTAAATCTTAACAAAATCATAACATTTCAAGAGTAGTAATACTGATCAAGTTAATTCTTGACCAAAAATTGAGTTTGAAAATGTTAACAATAGGAGAAACAAATGAAACTTAAATCTTTACTTAATGTTGCCTTATCCGCTCTTCTCGTGGCATCCTTCATGATTGTGGGCTCTGCAACTGCAAGTGAAATCAAAATCACCGGCGCTGGCGCAAGCTTTCCTGCACCCATTTACAGCGAATGGTTTAAAGCCCTTGCTAAACAAAACAATGGCGCAATCAAAGTGGACTACCAGTCTATCGGTTCAGGTTCCGGTATCAAAAATTTTATCGGCCACACGGTTGACTTCGGTGCCAGTGACGCAGCCATGAAGCAAAGCGAAATTGATCAGGTTCCCGAGGGCGTTCAGCTGCTGCCCATGACCGCAGGCGAGATTGTTATTGCTTACAATTTGCCCGGCATTGAAAACCTTAAACTGCCCCGGGACGTATATCCCGAAATTTTCCTGGGCAAAATCACCAAATGGAATGATGCCAAGATCGTTGCTGCCAACCCCGGCGTAGCCTTGCCTGATACACCCATCACCGTTGTTGTCCGTTCTGACAAATCCGGTACCACCTTTGGTTTCACCGGACATTTAAGCGCTATCTCTTCTGATTTTAAATCTGCTGTAGGCCAGGGTAAAATGGTTCAGTGGCCTGCCGCCAACATGGTAAAAGGCAAAAAGAACGATGGGGTAGCCTCCGCCATCCGCCAGACTCCCGGCGCCATCGGTTATACCGAATACGGTTTTGCCAAACTGACCAAACTGCCCACTTCATGCCTTGAAAACAAAGCCGGCAAATTTGTGTGCCCCGGCCCTGAGGGTGGTGCTGCCGCTCTTGCCAACGCTGTTCTGCCTGAAAATATGATCGTGTTCATCAATGATCCGGCAGGCGATACATCCTACCCCATTGCAACCTTTACCTGGATGCTGTTCTACAAAAAGAACAAGAGTGCAGAATTGGCCACAGCGCTTCGCAGCATGGTTGAATACTGCCTGGATGAAGGACAGAAAATTGCTGACAAAGCCGGCTATATCCCCCTTCCTGAAAGTGTTGTAGAAAAAGTTAGAGTCGCTTCTAAGAACATTCAGTAAACCAATCCTCTTCCTTGATCAGGGGCACTTTCATGTACAATGAGAGTGCCCTTGTCTCTTATCCGGAGATAAAAAATGGCCGACAATGAATTTTTGGGTAATGTGGGTGGCAGAACATTATCCAAACCGCCCACCCCAGGTGATATTTTTTTTGACAAAGCATTCAGGTTCCTAACCCACGCCTTCACCTGGGCCACCATTTTTCTGCTGGCGTTCATCGTCTATAAGGTCGGCGGTAAAGCTTTGCCGGCGTTCCCTGAGTTAGGCGTTAAATTCCTGTTTACATCCACCTGGGATTCAAGCCAAAATGTGTACGGTATTCTTCCCCAAATTTGGGGCACTCTTTACAGTTCATTTCTTGCCCTTATTCTTGGTGGCTTTTTCGGAATCACAATTGCCATATTCATTACCCAGGATTTTCTTCCGTATAAAGTTGAATTTGCATTAAAAAATATTATTGAACTGCTTGCCGCCATCCCTAGTGTTGTTTACGGACTATGGGGCATTTATGTTCTAATCCCCCTGATCCGACCTTTTACCGATTTTTTGCACGAATCCCTGGGCTGGATTCCGTTTTTTTCCACCCGGCTTTCGGGCCTGGGCCTTTTTCCGGCAGCACTGGTGCTGTCTATTATGATCCTGCCCACGGTTGCAGCCATTTCTCAGGATGCCTTCAAAGCCATACCCCATAAAACCAAGGAAGCCGCCTTTGGTATGGGGACCACCCGCTGGGAGGCCATTTTGCGCGTTATGCTGCCCACAGCCTCCGGAGGGATTTTTGGTGCGCTTGTTCTGGGCTTTGGCCGGGCGCTTGGTGAAACCATGGCCCTTGCCATGCTGGTCGGCAGTATGTCTACAGTTACCCTCTCCTTTTTCTCTCCGGCAGACACTATTGCAGCCCTTCTGGCCAACACCTTTCCCGAAGCGGACGTAGGGCTTGAAACCAGCGCGCTGATGTATGCGGCTTGTGTACTGTTATTGATTACCCTGATTGTTAATGTTGCCGGTGCTGTTATTGTTGCCAGGACAACGCCGGGAGGAGACGCAAGATGAGCCAAACCGATCTTCAATTACCGCAACTGGAACGTCAGCCCATGGAGCCAAGAGCGCTTAAGTCAATCGTTTTAAGCGCCATCACCATCGTTTGCGCAGTCACCGCCTGCATTCCTTTATTTTCAGTGCTTTTCATGCTGGTGTACCGTGGTGGTAAGCGGCTGACCTTTGAATTGTTTTATTCTTTGCCTCCGGGTGCATTTGACGCACCAGGTGTCGGCGGTTTTGGCAATGCCATTCTGGGTACCGCGTTTATGGTGGGTATTGCCGGTTTGATCAGCATACCTTTTGGTATCCTGGCAGCGGTTTATCTGGCAGAGTTTGACCCCCACAGTAAAGTTTCCGAGATAGCCAGATTCTGCGCAAAAACCATGACCGGTCTGCCGTCTATTATTGCCGGTGTTTTTGCCTATGCCATTGTTGTCCTTACCATGGGGCATTATTCAGCCTGGGCCGGGGGTGTCGCTCTTTCCCTGCTGATGATTCCCACCGTCATGCTCACCGCCGAAGAAGCCATTAAAATGGTGCCCAACCCCATGCGAGAAGCTGCCTACGGTATGGGATGCACCCCGGCCCAGAGCCTGGTTAAGATCATTTTGCCTGTTGCCATGCCGGGCATCATCACAGGCGTTGTTCTTGCCGTGGCCAGGGCTGCCGGAGAAACGGCACCGTTGCTGTTCACTGCCCTTTTTTCCGAGAGCTGGCTTGCCCCCAACGATCCCACGGCATCTTTGGCGGTGTTGATTTACAACTGGTCATCCAGCCCTTATGAAAATCTCATTGAACTGGCTTGGGCTGCATCGTTGATCCTTGTTGTGCTGGTATTTGTCCTTAATGTTGTCAGCCGCGCCATAGGCGGAAAGACCAAACTGTAATTTTAGATTATGAATAACAGCCATGGGCTGATCTGGTCTATCGACTCCAGACTCAGTTCACGATGAAAGTTGGAAGCTCTGTTTTAGTTACACATACTTTCTTATAACGGCCATGGGCCGACCTGACATATCAACTGCCAGGCGTAAACCCACAACAAAGGTTGAAAGATCTGAGTAACTTATCCAGTCTTTCATATAAAAAGGAGTATAAACGCTCATGGAAGCATTAAAAGAAATTGATGCAAACGCCCCCTATGAAAACGACCTGCCTGCGGACGTTGCATTGGATTGCAAAGCCGAGCAGATTTTTTACGGTGATTTCCTTGCTGTCCGGGATAGTCATGTACCCATAAAAAGGAACCAGATCACCGGCTTTATCGGGCCTTCCGGCTGCGGTAAAAGTACGGTGCTCAAAAGTATAAACCGTATGAACGACCTGATCCGGGGATTCCGGTTTATTGGTGATGTCCATTTCCATGGCATCAATATCTATGACAGCAATATAGACCCTGTGTCGGTTCGCCGGAATATCGGCATGGTGTTTCAGCAGCCCAACCCGTTTTCAATGTCCATATTTGACAACGTGGCCTTTGGCCTGCGCCTGAACCGGTATAAAGGAAACATGCACGAAATGGTGGAAAAGGCGCTTAGAGGAGCGGCCTTGTGGAAAGAGGTAAAGGATAAACTTAAAAACAACGGTCTGTCCCTTTCCGGCGGGCAGCAGCAGCGTTTATGCATTGCAAGAGCCATTGCCACAGAACCCCGGGTTCTTCTCATGGACGAACCCTGCTCCGCACTGGATCCTATTGCCACCCGGCAGATTGAAGAGCTGATGGTGGATTTAAAAAAACAGTTCACCGTTGCCATTGTAACCCACAATATGCAACAGGCGGTCCGTGTGGCTGATCAGACCGCCTTTTTTTCCGTGGATATCTCCAAGGGCGGCCGTACCGGCTACCTTGTCGAAATGGGCCCCACCAAAGAACTGTTTGAAAATCCCCAGGAAGATTTGACCAAAGAGTACCTGCACGGCGAGTTCTCCTGATTCGACGACTTTTTTGCTAATCAGATACCCCCCTGGAAAATACTTTTCCAGGGGGGGTTTTATTATTTGTGCATGTTTACCGAAGGGACACGATCATCCACGCAAGTTGATGGCTGATCTGCCTGGTCCTGGTACCCTCGGAGCACCTGCAGAGATACCCGTCTGGGCCGAGCTTCAAAACAATATCAGTCGAGGTCTAATGTCTCATACCTGATCAAGCACATCCCTAAGAATGGTGGCGATAGACTCTGCAACAATCGGTTTATGAATTAAGGCTTTAGCACCGATTGCCTTTATTGTTTCATGAGACATTTTTCTACTATAGCCGGTACACAGGATCACAGGCATATCCCGTCTGATTTTCATCAGCTCTACCGCTAATATATTGCCCGGCATTTTGGGCATATTCGTATCAGTCAGAACCAGATCAAAATCGTAGGGGCTTTCTGCAAACAGCTTCAGGCTTTCAACACTGTCATTCATGACTGTTACTTCATACCCCAGCCGTTCAAGGATTTTTCCTTCTGCTCTTGCAACAGAGATCTCGTCGTCAACGAGGAGAATCTTTTCCGTTCCTCTTGGGAGGGCTTTGGACTCATAATTCAGGGATTTTTCATCTTCAGATGTAATCGGCAGATAGATCGTGAAAACAGTGCCTTTACCAGGTGAACTTGCAACTTGGATTGCTCCGCCGTAGCTCTGCACTATTCCGTGCACCATAGAAAGACCCATGCCCGTGCCCTCCCCTGGTGGTTTCGTTGTAAAATAGGGCTCAAATATTGAGTCAATTATATCCTGAGGAATACCGGTACCAGTATCTGAGACTATCATTTCGACATAAGCCCCAGAGGCATGTTGCGTCCCGATAGTGTTCTCCTTGCCATCAAGCACGACATCACGAATGATGATTTCAAGAGCACCACCATCCTCCATAGCGTAAGTGGCATTGGTACAGAGATTCATCATAATCTGATGGATTTGGACAGCATTTCCTTTGACTAACGCAGTGGAATCCACTTCTTGTCGTATTTCAATGGAAGTCGGGGTTGATGAGCGTATTAATTTTAAAACCTCTTTTGCTATCTGACTTATGCGAACCGGTTTAATTTCTTCGTCGGTTTGGCGAGCAAAGGTCAGTATCTGGGAAACAAGTTCTTTTGCTCGTCTTCCAGCTATATAAATCTCGTTAATATCATCCCAAAGCTCTGTTTTTTCTTCAATTTGGTACAAGGCAATCTCGCTAAACCCTATAACAGCAGATAGTATGTTATTAAAATCATGGGCGATGCCGCCAGCCAGTTGTCCAAAGGCTTCCATTTTCTGCGCTTGTACCAGTTTTCTCTGCAATCTCTCCCTTTCCTTCTTCCCCCTAATACGTTCCGTAATATCGTATATCACAGAGTACAACATGGTTTTCCCATCAATCTCGATTGGACCGCTGCTGACCTCCACATCACGGATGGAACCATTTGCTAACTGATGCTGAAAATGATAATGGTCAAAATTTGTTTTCGAGGCCCGTCCCCAGATCGCTCTCAGCTCTTCCTCCGGCATGGTGTTTATTTCGGATATTTTTTTTGTAATCAATTGTTCGAACGACCAACCGTAAAAACAAACCGCCGCAGCATTCGCATTAACAATCCTGCCGTTATCCGGATCTACGATAAGCTTGACAATGGGACTATTTTCAAACAAATTTCGATAGCGCTTTTCACTCTCAATTAAGGCGTTATGCTCTCGCGTCAAACGCATACTGTAGTGGGCATTTTCTATAACGGATGGTAGCTTGAACAGATAACCCTGGGTTTTAGTAAGATAGTCATAGGCACCCATCTTCAATGCCTTGACAGCTATCTCCTCATCACCTTTTCCGGTTATTAAAATAATTGGTATTGTGTTATTTGTTGAGAGCTTAATTTCCTTTAGTATCTCCAGAGCGTTTGCCTGTGGAAACCTATAGTCGAGGAGTATCACACTATACTGATCAAGACATCCTGTCTGCTCTATTATCTTGTAGAAATCCTCCACACTATAGACTGGGTCCATTTGGATATGTGGCGTATAACGGGCGATATGCCTACAGGTTAGATCAACATCGGCCTGATTGTGTTCAACATAAATGACTTTCAATATTTCTACATCGTAAGCTTTAGCCTTGCGGAAAGAAGTAGAAGCGTTTTCCAGCAACTCCGGCAATTTCTCCAAATAACCTTGTTTTTTAACAATATAGTCATCCGCGCCTGCTTTTAACGCTGCAACAGCAGCTTCCTCATCTCCCTGCCCGGTTAATATTACAACAGCAACAGGTAGTGAATGACCTCTTATATGAGATAGGATAGCAATACCATCACCATCCTGAAGGTGCATGTCTGTCAGAACCAGATCATATTCCGAAAAATCCTCTCGCCGAACAATCTGGAGTGCCTCGGTTTGACTATGAGCAATATCGATATGTATCGCAGGCGAGACTTTGCCAAGTCTCCGAATTGTTAAATCAATATCAACCGGATTATCTTCCACATACAATATTTTCATAGCATTCTCGGTAAAAGGGTTGTCCCCAGCCAATACATTTTAATTTCTGTGGCAACCTTAACAAATTTGTCAAAATCAACCGGTTTGACAATATATGAATTCGCGCCATATTCATATGCTGTAGTAATATCTGTATCCTGCGAAGAACTTGTCAGGACGACAATCGGTATATTTCTTATCCCTGGTTGCTCTTTATATTTTCGCAAAACCTCGAGCCCTCCTATCTTGGGGAGCTTAAGATCCATAAGGATAATCAGCGGCAACGGTTCTCCTGCCTCCCAACGGCTAAGCCATGAAATGGCTTCCTCGCCATCTCTTGCAATATCCAAATGGTTCGTTAAATTCTGTTTTTTAAATGCGCGCCGGGTCAGGTCGATATCAAGAGGATTATCTTCTACCAATAAAATCGGTTGGTACGAATTTCTTTGTTGGTTCATCCGGTCAGTCTCCCTTCTTTTTTTTGACACTTTTGGAAATTTTAATGAAAAATTTAGCCCCTTCTCCAAGCGAACTCTCTGCCCAACACCACCCACCAACCCGCTCAACAGCTTTCTTTACAATAGCCAACCCGATACCTGTCCCCGGATAATCTTCGGCCCTATGCAACCGCTGGAATATTTCAAAGATACGATCAGTATATTGTTGGTCGAAACCGATCCCGTTGTCTTTGACCCACAAAGTCCAGTAATTCTCATCATCTTCCCCACCTATTTCAATTGTTTTCGGTGGCTTCTCTCGGGAAAACTTCACGGCATTATCTAAAAAATTTGTAAGAACCTGCCTCATGGTAGCAATATCTGATTGTATATTTTGAAACGGCAGGTTTACTGATACATCTATCTGTTTGGTTTCAAAATCAAATTTCCGGTCAACGATCAATCCGTCTATCAGCGAGCGCAGATCAATTTCCGCAGATTGAATTTCCCTCCTCTCCATGCGTGAATAGGCAAGTAGGTCTTCAATAAGCTGATTCATTTGAGCCGCGCTTTGGCGAACATTGTTTAAAAAAAATCGACCTTCCTCATCAAGCTTATCGATGTATTCTTCCTGCAGAAGTCGACTGTAGCCGTCAATACCTCGCAAGGGCGCTTTTAGGTCATGACTCACCGAATAGGTAAAAGTCTCCATTTCTTTATTTTTAGCTTCGAGAGCCTCGGTACGTTGCTGAACAAGCTCCTCAAGATGTTCACGGTAGTCTTTTAGTTCATTTTCAATTTTTTTTCTCTTCGTAATATCCTTTGCGACTGAAAGTACAACTTCTTCTTCATTAAGATTAAACAGAGTTAAAGACAATAGCCAGTCTATCTCTTTTCCATTTTTATCAACCATTTGAGTCTCAAAGTTTTCGACATAGCCTTTCGTATCTAACTCATCCTTCAGACCTTTTCTGTCATCAAGATCTTTCCACATCTTGCGAGTAGAGAAGTCTTGGCTAAGGACCTCCTCCCGGCTATAATTTAAAATTCTTGCAAAACCATCATTAATATCAAGAAAGCGTCCATCGGAAATCCTGGAAATACCCATTGCATCGGGGCTTGTCTTGAAGGCAAGCCGGAATTTCTTTTCGCTCTCCACTAAAGCCTGTTCCACTCTTTTCCGATCACTAATATCCAGTACAGTGCATATAATTGGCCGTTGTCTTTTTTTTTGTTTAAATGCCGTTGCGTTAATTAAAATATCTACACGTTCTCCATTCTTATGCTGCCAGCATGTCTCGATGGAATTGACACTGTTATTTTCGATCAGATTTTGTATATTCTGGCCATTTCTCTCAAACTCTTCGTTGTCGGGGTACAGCACTCGTGTGGATTTATTAAGTAATTCAGATTCGCTATAACCAACAATGCTCAGTAGCCTCTGATTGACCCAGGTAAACTGACGATCAATGACTATACCGATACCTATTGGTGCTGCTGTATGGATGTTTTGCAGAATTTCTTCTTTTTCCCGGAGTGCGTCTTCGGTTTTTCGCAATTTCTCTATAAGTCCAGCCATCTTGACATTTTGATAAGCAATTCCAGACAACTGATTGACCATGGTAAAAAGAAACTGGGCAACAAGGTCGAACTGCTTTCGTGGCATTATCGGTGCTTCCCGAAATGCATCAAGCATTACCGTTTCATCCGCTCCGATTTCCCGAGCATAATCGCGCATCTGCTCCTCTGTTTGATCATCATCACGAACCTGACCTATAAGCCAGTTAGCAATATGCTTTCCCCCAACGATAATACCTGTACCGGCATCATATAACCCGCTACTCAAACATTTTTTTACAATTGGGCCTTCTGGATGAAACCTCCCAATCTTCGCATCCGAATCATAGCAATTTTTCAGCCCCTTCTCTGTCCCGCGGATCACATCGCTACATAATCTACAGAAATTGCTAGGTTTTGTAATCGGTGTTCCATCGGTATGGGTAATAATGGCTGCGACGTTGAAAGCACTGGCAAACTCGTCCTGAATATGCTGTATATCTTCAATTGAGAATAAATCTTCAAAGACAATGTTTTTCTCATCCTTTACAGACAGTGGCCTGCTCAAAGCTCGTCTGTCACGTTTGAGTTGCGCATTTTCTTTTTCCAACTCTCTTACCCTTTTAGCCATGTTTTTATCTAATCGTTGTCTACTCATTGTGCCCCATGTTTTTTTGGGTGAACGCGAATGTGCGATTTGAGAGTTAACCCCAACCACCCCGGACAAAGAAACGCAAGAATAAATTTTATATATTAAATATGTTTGTTAATGCTATTTCAACCGGTGAGTCCCATCAAGTCCGGGATGAACGTTATCTGATATTCTATTGTCATAGTTTATCATTTTGAAAGTCTAATGACTTGCCCATGCTTTACATTTTTCAAAAGTATCACGATTTTTCCAAACGCGAAAGATGGGTTCGCCCTCAATCATTTTGATTAATGCATTTGCCTTTCTTTTATCACCAGAAAGGACAGCAAATAAAGCAAAATGATTGATGTTCCATTGGTCAGGATACCTTGACAATACATCATCAATTGATTTGCTCATTTTTGCCCAGGAAATATCTGAGTCCTTAAATAGCCTAGATCCATATTGATAACTATATGCATTCCAGTAGATTCTTGCGTACATTGAGTCTGCTTCTTTTTGTTTGGTTTTTTGCACTGCCTGTTGAGCAAATGTTTCGATGGCTTTTGAAGATCCATGCCACTTTGGTAAGAAATACTCAAATGCAGCAAAATACATCTGATAATAGTAAGGAAATTTAGAAGTTGCTTCATTTAACAATGATTCAAATGAAGAGGCTTCCCAACTTTCAAGCTTTGCAATAGTCAACATACATTCATACCATCGAGGGTCTTTAGATGCAATCGCTTGGTGTTCATACAAAAATTGTTTTGCTTTTGCAATATTGGCATAAAATGGTTTCCAATTTTCTTTTTTTACATTTTTTGCCCAAGAATTCCCGCGATACATATAAGCCCTACCCACTACTATTTCCGAATAGGCAATATATCCAGACGGACAATCAGGCCTGCTTTCAATCCATCTTAAGGCTTTATTTTCAAAACTGTCCCAATATTTTTCATCTTTATTATTCTGGTTGGGTAATCCAGCGATTCCAGCATTAAATAACGTTAATTTCCATAAACCGCTAGATGTCCTTTCTTCGGTTTCAAGATATCTCGCTGCCATTTCTGACAGTTGATCAAACTTCTCTTTTATAAATAAATTTGCTGCAGACTTTTCAATGTCTGCCCTGTCTTCAAGTTCACCAGAAAAGGATAAAGATGATTGTAAAATCAGTAATGCAATCAAACAGATTCGTAGTTTCATTGATGTCTCCGATCAAGTTGATTGTAATTTTCGTTTATTTTTTTGCTCACCTATCTAACGGGGTAACATGTATATTTTGAATAGTATAGAAATATGAATAATTCTTAATATTAAACATCCCTTATCCAAAATTGCAACAATCAATTTTATGCTTTATTCAATTTCCTTTTCAGAAAAGATGAGACTAAATTTTTATATAAAATTGATTTGGCCCTACAGGCATTAAACTGGTGTTTATTTAGTTCGAATCCCAAGTATGGAATTGAGCTAAAGATGGGACGAGGATGGGGTACACAATTTTTACCCGCATCTTTCCCGCATACACAGGAAAAATAGTCCATCTTGCGCCATTTTGCGGGATATGCTTTTTTGATTGAAAATCACTGGAAGCCCTGATATATAGTGTTTACGTTGAAAAGCCGGCGTAACTCAGTTGGTAGAGTATCTCACTCGTAATGAGAAAGCCCGCGGTTCGAATCCGCGCGCCGGCTCCAATAAAATCAAGGCTATCAGGGGTTTTCGGGATTTCACCGAAAACCCCTTTTTCTTTATTTCTCTGTTTTTTGACAAAAAAAGGACGACAAATGCGCCCCGCTTTTTTAAAGTCCAGAGATACAAAAGCCTCGGCAAAATAAATATACCGAGGCCGCAAAAAAAGTGGTGAAGGGTTGTTCATTTTTTTAGTGCTTTTTTATCGATAAAACTCCTAGCCCCCGTATATCCCAAATAGCCGACACCAAATACATCTGGGCGCATTTGAAATCGCATATTTTATTTGCCCATCAGAATTTTTCCTCATGAAGAACCACTGTTCCTTCCCCTCGGGCAAACCATCACGACTTAAAAATATACGTAACCTGGCCACCTCTGCGGTAATCGGCCCCTTGCTGCTTTCCGCCACAATTACCGGCATCCAGTTTATCCGTTGAGATTGAGCAATTTGAGAAACTTTTCTGGCTTTTGTCTGCCCTGGGGCAATTTTCATTTTTTGGGGGCGTGGTCCTTGACCTTTATATTCAGGCATAATCATCTTCGGCTTTCTGGTAAAAATCCGCGTGCTTGATTTGATCTGAGCAAAATAATTCATCTCATCGGGTAATGCTTCCAGAAATTTTATATTTGAGCCGAAAGTGGCGTCACAACCAAACCATTTTGCAGGGTACAAACCGGTGCTTGTTACCTGCTTCACCAATTCAAGAGCTATTTCCGGCTTTGTTTTAAAGGTCAAATCTTCAGGAACCCAATTATCTTT
This sequence comes from uncultured Desulfobacter sp., assembly GCF_963664415.1. NCBI lineage: Bacteria > Pseudomonadati > Thermodesulfobacteriota > Desulfobacteria > Desulfobacterales > Desulfobacteraceae > Desulfobacter > uncultured Desulfobacter sp. The sequence continues at coordinate 1,594,474 of NZ_OY761440.1, forward strand.
ACGCCTTTTCTCATTCTCCTGACTGAACCAACTTTCGGGCATGTATAAACAACCGTTTAAAAGCCCATATCCCTTTGTACTGGAATACCCGACAAAAACTCCTGACTGGCAATTCTCGACCTTTCCTCTTTCGCCACAATATTGACGGGCAACTCCAACAGATTCTTTCCCTTTTTTTATGAATTCACTGCTGTCCGTATTGATCATCCCGTCATCGTCACTGATTTGTTCTGACAATAAGCGTTGATGACTCAACAGCATGGCTTCGTGATCCCATTTGAAATTTTTCAAAAAACGTTGCAATGAGCGGACAGAATCCTGGCCTAAAAATTCCAGTGCGATTGGTTCAACCGATTTGGCCTGAGCATTGCTGATAAGTCCGGAAAGATAACTAATGCCAAGACGCTGATGTTCTATGCGCCCGTAACGTAACTGCTCACCCCTCTAATTGCGAAGGTAAAAAAATAAAAAAAGCTTGACAGGGTTTTTCACGATTTTTTTTAAATTTTTGAAGGGTCCCCAAATTTGCATTTAAAGCACACTGCTATTTCTATATTCTGAAGTTTACCTTGAATGAATGACAAATGATGTCGAACTCCGAAAAAATCAATTGCAGGACGAATGACGAGGTCAAAAAAAGCCGTGTTATAATACAGGCATGGCAACCGTGGATAAGAAAAGTATTCGAGCTGAAGTAGATCGTCTGAAACAGGACTTTGAAAAACTGTGTTCTGACGGTAAGGTATCTACTGAGATGCGGACAATAATGAACAGCATGCTGCTCATCGTAGAATTGATATTGGCCATTTTTCTTGAGAAAAAGACTCGCAAAGACAACAAGAATTCAAGCCTGCCTTCTTCACAAACGGATAAGGATGAGACCGCCAAATCAAGTCCGGGAAGCAAAGGAAAGGGTAAAGAGGTCAGTGGAAAGATCACCAATGTCCGCACGAAAGAAACCGTCACTATTGCTAAAGCTGAAACATGTGATGTCTGTGGCGCGGCCCTGGACCAAACACCCTGCCGGGAACATGAACGGCGTACCAAGATAGATATCATCTTTGAAAAAGTCATGAACCATGTTGATGCCGAAATTAAAGAGTGCCCCAACTGCACAGCGACAGTAAAGGGAGACTTTCCTGAAGATATGCCAGGCCCCTTACAATATGGAAACGGACTCAAAGCATTCGCCATCCACTTGATCATCAGTCAAATGGTTGCCCTCAACCGGGTTCAAAAACAGATTTCCGCCATGATTGGTACGGTAATTTCTGAAGCCACCCTTCTCAAGTTTGTCTGGCGGCTTTATCAAGCACTTGAAAAATGGGAAGCAAAATCAATTGAGAGCATTCTTCAGGCCCCATCAATCCATGTTGACGAGACATCTTTCCGGGTGGATCAAAAAAATCACTGGATACATGTGTATTCTTCTGGAGGAACCACGCTGAAGCTGCTTCATCGAAAGCGAGGCAAGGAAGCGATGGTTGATTTGAACATTATCCCCCGCTATGGAGGAGTAATAATTCATGATTGCTGGGCGTCATATCTGTCATACGATCATTGTGGCCATGGGCTTTGTGGTTCACACCTCCTGAGAGAGTTGACCTTTCACCAACAACCGGGCTGAACGAGATCTTCGTATGGCAAAGGTGAAACAGAAAACATCAGGGTGCTTTCGACGTCAACGATATGCCCATGCTTATTGTCGGATTTCGAGTTACCTGCAAACCATGGCGAACAAAGGAGTGAATCCGCTCGTTGCCATTCTGTTTTTAACCGGCGAAGTGACTGAGAAAGGACGTGGGATGCCAAATTTTTAATTGTAACCCATGGCACAATCAGAAATCGGCTATTGCATACCAAGAGACTTAAAAATTTCTTGCGCTGGGCCTCTGACCATCCAATAAAATCGTCCCGATATCTTAATTTTAATGCGGGAGCGCTGAACGATAGGGCCGCCACCGGATTTTCATTGATAAACACCAAATATTTTAAACGGTGTCCTAAAAGTTTTTCGGAACCAAGGTAATGATAATCCCTGATAAGCTTATTCCACAAGGGTTCCCATTTTGAATCGCTTATCAGTCGAATGGTTGCTGAAAAAGTATCTATCGATCCTGATAATGGCTTTTTTCTATAATGACTTCTTCCTGTGAATCTTCCAAAATATGATACTCGCTGATTCGTTTTATAATTCGGGCACATGCTTGACCTGTTCTGTTTTTAAGCAGAAGCAAATCGGTTACGTTCAGAGCAACTTTCAGCAACGCCCTATGATTCTATAATATCGTATGTAAATGGAAAAGTTTATCAGAAAAATGTCGCTGTAGTATTAATATCCCGGTAATCTCCGGTGCAAAAGAGAGTCACCATCGGGCACAAGAGATCTTGGGTTCCGGGGTCCCGGGTGACCCGTGAAGGAGTTCCAATGGCAATCTGGTGTGATGCAGAAAATAAAAAAGCAGCATAAACCTGTGGGAATAGGTTTAGTGCTGCTATGGTATTTAAAACTGATTGTTGCATCTTGAGCCTCCCGTAAGGGAAAACTCAGATAAAATTGGTAGCATGTTTATGGAAACATATTGTTTGTGGCCTGTCAAATAATTTCTGAAATTACTATAGATACAATATGTTGTATTGGGGGGGGGGATACTCATCGGGGACATTTCGATATTGATATAGTTCTCAGTGAGAATTTGAAATGATAATACTTCGCCATTGAATGCTGTTTTGAAATAGGTATAGGCGACTGATAGCCTTGTACATTTTAGCTTTATCCAAAAAGAAAAGTGTGACACTCTGGATTGTGCCGGAAAAGGACACACGTGGGCTATGGGGGAGGTTGATCGGTGCACCAATTGCCCAAGATGGTCTTGTGGACAACCATGTATATACTGTTTTGTCTATGGCACTGAACGGCCTGGACTGGAATGTGACGGTTCGAAATCCTTGGGGCACAAATATGGGCGTGGGGGAAGGCCGCAACACTGCTAATTCAGTCATGACAGTCTCGCTCAAAACGTTAGTCATAACCGGCGGACTGAAGTCTTTTCAGGTGAGCAGATAAAAATGAAGATATGGAAAAATATAATAACAATAATATCAGCAATATTGATGCTGGTGGTATTGGCTTGGGGGTGCAGTATGGCTGAAACAATGATTTTTCAACCCAAACCCATTGAAGGTATGATAAAAGTGCCGGCTTCCGCTGATAGCGGGAAACTTGACCAAGAAGTGAAAACGTTTTGCCGGGGGCAGTTTGCAATTGGGTCGGCAAGTTACTATCAGGTGGCCGGGGAGATACCCTGGCTTGCAATTTCAAAATCCATACAGAACCAGATGGCGGCGAAATCCATCGGGCGCATTCCCATTTTCACGGTTATGCAGCTAACAATGAGATATGTGAATTGGCCATTTGTTTCAGACAGTTCCATCGTCCCGAT